>NZ_JBWZCI010000065.1:0-1069 GCF_059383495.1 Pseudarthrobacter sp. RHLT3-21 | reverse complement strand
GGGATTGATTACCAGCAGTTGCAGCAGTTCGTCTCGTCCTCACCGTGGAAGCCCGAGCCGGTACGCCGGGTCCTGGTGCGCAAAGCCGTCGAAGTGATCGGCCCCGACGCGTGGGTGGTTGACGATACCGGGTTCAAGAAGGACGGCGGCTCCTCGCCGTGCGTTGCGCGGCAGTATTCGGGCACTCTGGGCAAGATCGGCAACTGCCAGATCGCTGTCAGCATCCACGCAGCCACCGACCAGGCGTCCTGCCCGCTGGACTGGCGGCTCTACGTGCCCGAAGCCTGGGATGAGACCTGCGCGGAAACGAACGCCCAAGCCGAAATGATCGCGGCCCGCCGGGCCAAGGCGCAGATCCCCGATCTCCAACGCCATCGCACGAAGTGGGCGATGGCGTTGGAGATGATCGACGAACTCGGCACCCGGGGCTACCGGCCTCCGATCATGGTCGGGGACGCCGGCTATGGCGAGATCACCGCGTTCCGGTCCGGGCTCAGCGAACGGCAGATCCCCTACATGGTCGCCGTCAAGCACTCAACGACCGCGCACCTCCAAGAAACCCCCATCGGCGTGGCTGAGTACGCCGGCAAAGGCCCCCGCTCAAGCCAGCGCCGCTACCTGGACGCCCCCACATCACTGAAAGACCTCGTCATGGACGCCGGCCGCCGGAAGCTGCATCAGGTCACCTGGCGGCACGGCACCAAGTCCACCACCAACAACAAACTCGCCTCGATGACCTCCCGGTTTATCGCCTTGCGCGTCCGGGCAGCCAACCGGGACATCCCCCGAGCCGAGGACGGTTCCCTCCCCGCCGAGTGGCTGCTTGCCGAATGGCCCAAAGGCGCACCCGCGCCCACCGACTACTGGCTCTCCACATTGCCGGAGACGACACCGCTGAAGGAACTCGTCCGGATCGCGAAAATCCGGTGGCGCATCGAGCACGACTACCGCGAACTGAAAACCGGTCTCGGCCTCGACCACTTCGAAGGCCGCACCTGGCTCGGCTGGCACCACCACGCCACCCTCGTCACCGCGGCCCACCTATTCATCACCACACTGCGCCTGACAC
>NZ_JBWZCI010000064.1:0-1133 GCF_059383495.1 Pseudarthrobacter sp. RHLT3-21 | reverse complement strand
TGTAGCGTGTCGGTGATTCCTTTGGGTCTGAATTTTTGTCAGACTTGACCCATGGTCTATCTGGCAAAGGCACTGGAACTGCGCAACGGGGACCGCGAGGCCCTGGAGGCGCTTACCCGCGGAAAATCCTCCACGGCAACCCTGGCCCTGCGGGCCCGAGCTGTCCTGCTGGCTGCCGACGGGATGCCGAATGTCCAGATCGAGAAGACTACCGGCTTCTCGGCACCCACGGTCCTGAAATGGCGTAACCGCTACGCCGAAGGCGGGATCAAGGCCCTTTCCGATGTCCAGCGCCCGGGCCGGGACCGGGAAATTGATGAGCTTGCCCTGGTCGCCGACACCCTGACCAACGACGGTAAGCCTCCCAGTGGGCTGGGGATCTCGCACTGGTCCGCCAGGATCATGGCCGAACGCCACGGGATTTCCTTTTCCTCCGTCGCCCGGATCTGGCGCCGCTGGAAGATCCAGCCGCACCGGATCGAGACGTTCAAATTCTCCACCGACCCCGCCTTGGAGGCCAAGCTCCGGGACGTGGTGGGCCTGTATCTGTCGCCGCCGGAAAATGCGGTGGTGGTGAGCATCGATGAGAAGACCCAGATTCAGGCCCTCTCCCGCACCCAGGCAGAGCAGCCGTTGTCCCCGACCCACCCGCTGCAGCAGACCCATGACTATAAACGCAACGGCACGACGACGCTGTTTGCCGCACTGGAGGTCCTCACCGGCAAACTCAGCGCGAACGCCTTCTACCAGAAGCACACCAATGTCGAGTTCGTCGACTTCCTGGGGCAGGTAGCCCAAGCCCACCCCGGGGTTGAACTGCATGTCATCTGTGACAATTACGGCACTCATAAGCACCAGAACGTGAAGGACTGGCTGGCCGAAAACCCGCGCGTGAGCCTGCATTTCACCCCGACCAGCTGTTCCTGGCTGAACATGGTGGAGATCTTCTTCGGGATCATCACCCGCCAGTGCCTGAAGCGTGGAACGTTCAGCTCGGTGAAGGACCTGGAAGAGACCATGGAGCGGTACATCGAAAACTACAACAAGGACGCCAAGCCGTTCACCTGGACCAAATCCGCGGAGTATCTACTGGGCAAGATGAAACGCAAACAAACCATTAACACGGAACACTA
>NZ_JBWZCI010000063.1:0-1142 GCF_059383495.1 Pseudarthrobacter sp. RHLT3-21 | reverse complement strand
TGGTACACCGCCTACACCCCCTACCAGCCGGAGATTTCCCAGGGCCGGCTCGAGGCTTTGCTGAACTTCCAGACCATGGTCCAGGACCTCGTCGGCCTGCCGATCGCGAACGCCTCCCTGCTGGATGAAGCCACCGCGGTCGCCGAGGCCGTCCTCATGATGCGCCGCGCCAACAAGAACAAGGCTGCCCAGGACGGCAAGACCGTCCTGGATGCCGACTGCCTGCCGCAGACCATCGCCATCGTCAAGGGCCGCGCCGAAGCCCTCGGTTTCGAGGTGGAGGTCGCTGACCTGTCGAAGGGCCTGCCCGACGGCGTCATCAACGGCATCGTCCTGCAGCAGCCGGGCGTGTCCGGCCGCGTCTTCAACCACGCCGAGGTCATCGCAGCAGCCAAGGAACGCGGCGCCCTCGTGACCGTCGCTGCCGACCTGCTAGCGCTGACGCTCATCACGCCTCCGGGGGAGCAGGGCGCTGATATCGCCGTCGGCTCCACCCAGCGTTTTGGTGTGCCGCTGTTCTTCGGCGGCCCGCACGCCGCCTACATGGCCGTTGCGAAGGGTCTGGAGCGGTCCATGCCGGGCCGCCTGGTCGGTGTGTCCAAGGACAATGCCGGTGTCCCCGCGTACCGCCTGGCGCTGCAGACCCGTGAGCAGCACATCCGCCGCGAGAAGGCCACGTCCAACATCTGCACCGCGCAGGCCCTGCTGGCCATCGTCTCCTCCTTCTACGCCGTCTACCACGGCCCCGACGGCCTCAAGGCAATCGCCGAGACCACGCACGGCCACGCTGCAACCATCGCCGCGTCCCTGAAGGCGGCCGGCCTGGACGTACTGCACACAAGCTTCTTTGATACAGTCACGGTTTCCGTGCCCGGCAGGGCCGCCGCTCTTGTTGCCGCCGCGGAAGCCAAGGGCATCAACCTACGCCACATCGACGGCGACACCGTGGGGCTCTCCGCCGATGAAACCACAACCCCGGCCATCGTTGCCGGAGTTCTGGAAGTCTTTGGTGCCGCCGTGGTGGACGCGGCCGCCGGCACTGACACTGACTTCGCGCTGGATGCCGCCGTCGAACGTTCCTCCGAGTACCTGCAGCACCCGGTGTTCAACACGCACCGTTCCGAGACCCAGCTGCTGCGCTA
>NZ_JBWZCI010000062.1:0-1297 GCF_059383495.1 Pseudarthrobacter sp. RHLT3-21 | reverse complement strand
TGAGCTGCCGCGGAGTTCTCGGACAGTGGGCCCTCTTAAAATGGGGGTCTACTGAAAGTAGAGATCAGCATGACTGCAGCACGCCGGCGTTTCACCCAGGAGTTCAAAGACGAGTTGTGCCGTGAGGTGATCAACACGTCCAAGCCAATCAAGGATGTTGCCACCTCGTACGGCGTTGGCCCCGAGACTCTCCGCAACTGGCTGAACAAATACCGCGAGGCCAACGGGGGCACCGAGACGGACCTGACGGTGCCGGAACGGGCTCGCCTGAAGGAGCTCGAGAGGGAAAA
The DNA here is from genome assembly GCF_059383495.1 of Pseudarthrobacter sp. RHLT3-21. Lineage (NCBI taxonomy): Bacteria > Bacillati > Actinomycetota > Actinomycetes > Micrococcales > Micrococcaceae > Pseudarthrobacter > Pseudarthrobacter sp. RHLT3-21. Next base: position 1,007 of record NZ_JBWZCI010000062.1, on the reverse strand, counting down.
TCAGGAGCTGCGCGCGGAGACTCTATTCCTGAAAAAAGCAGCCGCTTACTTCGCGCGGGAGCAGCGGTAGTGAGCAAGTACGAATACATCGACTCCCAGAAAACTGAGCCCGCCAACCTGAATTCGGTGGTGAAGATGTGCCGCTGGTTAGGCGTCTCAACCTCCGGTTTCTACCACTGGCTGACGCGCCCGCAATCGGCGACCGCCACTCGCCGGAAGGCCCTGATAGCGCGGATCCAACACTATTTCGAGGAGTCCGAAGGCACCTACGGGTATCGTCGAATCCACGCCGACCTCGCGGCGGAACAGACTGAGTGTTCGCCCGAGCTTGTGCGGCAGATCCTGCGCCAGGAGGGTCTCGTGGCCTGCCAGCCGCGGCCATTCCGGGTGACGACCGAGGCCGACGCCTTGGCCGCGGCGAACATGCCTGACCTCGTCAAGCGTGACTTCACCGCCACTCGCCCAGGGGTGAAGTTTGTCGGCGACATCACGTACATCCACACCTGGCAAGGGTTCATCTACCTGGCCACCGTCATCGACTGCTACTCCAAGAAGGTCGTCGGCTGGTCGATCACCGATCACATGCGCACTGAACTCGTCGCCGACGCCCTCAAGAACGCCGCGGCAACGACCCTGATCGAGCCTGACGCGATCTGGCACTCCGACCGCGGCAGCGTGTATACCTCGGCCGGGTTTCGGGCCTTGGTGACCGGCCTGGGGATGCGCTCATCGATGGGACGTACGGGCGTGTGTTGGGATAACAGTATGGCGGAATCTTTCTTCTCGATGCTCAAGAACGAGCGTGTTTACCGGACCGTTTACGCGACGAAATCACAAGCCCGCAGCGACGTTATCCGCTATATCGAGGGGTTTTACAATAGTCGGCGCCGACACTCCGCGCTCGGTTACCGACGGCCTAACGAAGTCCACTATGGTTATCAACAGCCAGCACTGGCAGCGTAGAAGAATTCACCAATTCCGCTGTCCGAAATCCTCGCGGCAGCTCA
>NZ_JBWZCI010000061.1:0-1379 GCF_059383495.1 Pseudarthrobacter sp. RHLT3-21 | reverse complement strand
CGCGTTGACTCATAGAAAACCTCCGCGTAGCCGGATACGTTGCCTCATTTGATTACCTCCGCGTAGCGGCGTGGTTTCCGGATGGGGCAGCTGTTGGGGGCTATGCCCGTTTTCATGGAGCTAACGATGGTCCAGCGGCAAGCTGTGACAAAGAAGAAAGCCCTCGCCTACAAGAGCGCCGATCGTGCAGGTAAGTCCCGGATCCTGAACGAGCTGGTCGAGCTGACCGGTTGGCACCGCGACTACGCCCGGACCGCTCTGCGGGAGGCCCTGGTCCTGAAGATCGTCAAGCCCAGGCCGGGCCGGACGCCGGTCTACGGGCCTGATCTGCTGCCATCCCTGGTCACGTGCTGGGCAGTGCTGCGCGCTCCTGCCGGCCGGCTGCTGGCCCCGATGCTGCCGGTCCTGGTGCCGCTGCTGCGCCGGGACAAGGAGCTTGAGGTCACTGACGCGCAGGCGGATCTGCTGATGCGCATGAGCGCGGCGACCATCGACCGCAAACTCGCTGGTGAACGGGCGAAACTCTTCCCGCGGGGACGCTCGCACACCAAACCCGGCACACTGCTGAAATCCCAGATCCCGGTCCGGACCTGGGCCGAATGGGACGACGCCGTCCCGGGATTCGTGGAGATCGATCTGGTCGGCCACGAAGGCGGCAACAGCTTCGGGGAATTCTGCTTCACCCTGACAGTGACTGACATTTCCACTGGATGCACCGTGAACCGGTCCGTGCGGAACAAGGCCGCCAAATGGGTCTTCGAGGCCCTCGAGTACGTCACCGCGGTGTTCCCCTTCCCGATCATCGGCATCGATTCGGACAACGGCTCGGAGTTCATCAACGAGCACCTGCTGGCCTACTGCCATGCCCAGCAGATCACCTTCACCCGGTCCCGGCCGGGAAACAAGAACGACGGCGCCCACGTGGAGCAAAAGAACTGGGCCAGGGTCCGGGAACTGGTCGGCTACCTCCGCTACGACACCGCCGCGGAGCTGGCGAAACTCAACGAGATCTGGGAGCTGGACCGGATCTTCACGAACTACCTGCTGCCCCAGCAAAAACTCATCGAGAAGCAGCGGCACGGCGCGAAAGTCACCAAGAAGCACGACGCACCAGCCACACCCCACCACAGGGCGATCCGGCACGAGAGGATGCGCAAACGCCCGATCATCCGGATGAACGCCGCCTTCAAACAGATCAAACCCGGCGCACTCTCACGCCAGATCCTGGCACTCACCGGCCAGCTGGAAACACTCTCCCGGGCAAAACAACCCGCCGCCGCCAAACCCATCAACAGGGCCTGGAACAACTGAAAATCCGGAGGTTTTCAGATGAGGCAACGAATCACCCTTCCCGGAGGTATTGCAATGAGGCAACAGGG
>NZ_JBWZCI010000060.1:0-1559 GCF_059383495.1 Pseudarthrobacter sp. RHLT3-21 | reverse complement strand
GCCCTACGTGTCAGGCTGGAACGGTACCAGGGGCTCATAGCAAGTCCGTTTAATCGCGTGGGGCGAGAGCCAGGAATCCAGTAATCATGTCCAGTCCAGTTTTGAGTGCAGTACGCGAAGATAGTGCTGTGAGTAGTAGTAGTAGTAATAATGGGCCGCGGGCCGGTGGTCCGCGGCCTCGACGGTCATTCACCCCGGTCCAGAAGCTTGAGTTCTTGACCGCGTACGAGAACGCGTGCGAGAACAATGAAGGTGGTTCTTTCCTGCGCCGGGAGGGCCTGTATTCCTCTCAGATGACCGAGTGGCGGCGGCTGCGTGACGCCGGGGTCCTGGCCGGGAAGAAGGCCGGCGAATCGATCGGGAAACTCTCGGCCGAGCAGGCCGAGAACGCGCGTTTGCGCCGCCAGTTAGAGGTGAGTGAGAGCCGGCTGAAGAAGACCGAGGCAGCCTTGGAGCTGATGGGAAAACTACAGGCGTTCTTAGAGAGCGCCTCAGAGGATATTCCGGACGGGCCCCGGTCCAAGAAACGCTGATGGCCACCTACCGGTCAATGCTGGAACTGAAGATCCCCACGCGCCGTGCAGCATCATTGACGGGTGTTTCCAGGACGACCGCGAACCGCAAACCGGCCCCGCCGCGGGACCAGCTGCCGGTGGTGCCGCAGAACAAGCTCAGCGCCGCTGAGAGGACCGGGATCCTGGCGGCACTGAACTCGCCGGAGTTCGTGGACCTGGCACCCATGCAGGTCTACACGAAGCTGCTGGACCAGGGAATCTATCTGGGGTCCCTGTCGACTTTTTACCGGGTACTGGAGGAAAACAAGCAGGTCAAGGAGCGCCGACGGCTGGCCAAACACCCACCCCGGGCGGTTCCTGAACTGGTCGCTACCGCCCCGGGCCAGGTATTCACGTGGGATATTACAAAGCTCGCGGGCCCGGTCAAGGGGAAGTATTTTGACTGCTACATGATGGTCGATATCCATTCCAGGTTCATCGTTGGCGCGCACGTCCACGCCACCGAATCCGGGGCGTTGGCCGTGGAAATGATGAAGGGAATCTTCGGAATCCACGGCATCCCCCAGGTCGTGCACGCGGACCGGGGAACGTCCATGACCTCCAAAACCGTCGCCGCGCTGCTCTCGGATCTGGAGGTCACCCGGTCCCACTCCAGGCCCCGCGTGTCGAATGATAATCCGTACAGCGAGGCGATCTTCAAAACCCTGAAATACGGTCCGGAATTCCCTGAACGCTTCGGCTCAGTCCACGACGCCGGAGCATTTATCAGCGGTTTCGTGGACTGGTACAACCATCACCACCAGCACTCCGGAATTGGTTTCCACACGCCCGCGAACGTCCACTACGGCAACGCCGCCGGCGTCGCCACAGAACGCTCGGCAACCCTCGCGGCAGCCCGGGCGAAACACCCCGAACGCTTCACGACCACCACTGATCCAAAAATACTCGCCCTCCCAGGACCGGCGTGGATCAACCAACCCAAGGAAATCCCCGAACAGTCAGCCGCCTAACTCCCGTTGGTACCGTTCAGCTTGAAAAATTCCG
>NZ_JBWZCI010000059.1:0-1589 GCF_059383495.1 Pseudarthrobacter sp. RHLT3-21 | reverse complement strand
GGGGGGTGTCCCTATGTTCTTCGTCAAGCGGTGGGGCGATTTTTCTCTCGAATTAGTGGAGGCCCGATTTCGGGCAGGAACCAGCGGCTGACCGTGCGTGTCCGCCAGCTGGTGGTCGTGGGTGGTCAGGCGGCCCTGGGGCTTGGCGCCTCGTAAAATGTGCCGTCGCGGAGCATGGCGAAGAGGACGTCGCAGCGGCGCCGTGCCAGGGCAATGAGGGCCTGGTTGTGCCGCTTGCCCTCGGCCCGTTTCCGGTCGTAGTAGGCGCGCGACAAGGGGTCTTTCAACGCGGCGAAGGCGGAGAGGAAGAATGCCCGTTTGAGGCTTTTGTTGCCCTTCTTGGAGGGGTGGTCGCCGCGGATCGAGGTGCCCGACCGCCACGTCACCGGAGCCAGGCCCGCATAGGAGGCAAGGTGCCCGGCGGTCTTGAATTCCTTACCCGCAACCTCGGTGATGATGCGGGCCTCCGTCCTGACCCCGACCGCCGGCATGGACGTCAGGACGGAGTGAAGAGGGTGCGCCTCCACGAGGGCGTCGACCTGGGTGAGTATCTCGTCCCGGGAGGTGCGTAGTTGCTTGAGCATGCTGGCAAGCTGCGGCAGGACGATGCCTGCCGCGTTGGTGCCGGCGACCACGACCGTCTGCTCGCCCAAGGCGGTGAACACGTCCTGCGCCCAGCCCTTTCCGGCCCTCGGCGCATAGCGCGACAGGAGAGCTGTCACTCTGGTTTGTCCGGCTTTGCGCAGCTTCTCCGGGGTCGGATATTTGATCAGGAGTTCGGCCATGGCGGGGTGGTCCAGGTGCTTGCCGACGACCCGTTCCAGGGCCGGATGGACCTGCGTGAGGAGCCCGCGGATCCTGTTTGAGGTGGCCGTGGCCTGCTTGGCCAGATCATCATCAAAACCACACAGCATCGACAGTTCCGCGGCCTGTTCATCGGCGACGACGATGGAGCGCAGGGTGTGCGGCAGGGACCTGGCGGCTTCGGCGATGATCGCCGCATCCCGGGCATCGGTCTTGGCTTCGCCCGGGTGCAGGTCGGCGATGCGACGCATGGCCAGGCCCGGCAGGTACCCGACCATGATGCCCTCAGACTGGGCGACAGCGACCGGCAGGGCGCCGATGGTGGAGGGCTGGTCCACCACCAACAGCACTGTTCCCTTGCCGGCAACTGCTTTGATGATTGCCCGTAGTTTGGCCTCGTCCTGGGGCAGCGCCCGGTCGAGGAGTTTCCTGCCCTTGCGGTCGATGGCGACCGCGTGGTGATTGCTCTTGCCCACGTCAACACCGATGAAGATGTCAACGAGTTCATGGTCCTTGATCAACGCAAACCTCCCAGAATTTGTGTCCTGCGAAACTGTGTTGGCGTGTCCCACGGCGGCAAGGCTCGACATCCACGTTACGGCTGACCCACACGGTGATTCATTGCGCTGGTCCGGTCCCCATTAGCGATCCCCTGACGCCTATCGAATCCCGGTGACAACACCCCCCGGATCATTAATGACTGGGGGACTTAATCATGCCGGGACCGACAGGCCAACAACCCCAATTCTTACTCGTTAAGGGGCTACTAAAAAGGTAACGGGGGG
>NZ_JBWZCI010000058.1:0-1698 GCF_059383495.1 Pseudarthrobacter sp. RHLT3-21 | reverse complement strand
GGGATCCTCGTGACCGTCGTCTGAATCGGATTGCCGGTCCGTCGTCGTTGGTGCTCTTCGGGGTGACCGGGGATCTTGCCCGTAAGAAGCTCATGCCGGCCGTGTATGACCTGGCGAACCGGGGGCTGTTGCCGCCGAGTTTCGCGTTGGTGGGGTTCGGTCGCCGTCCGTGGAGTGATGCGGAGTTCGCCGCCGAGGTGAAGACCTCGGTGAAGGCGTACTCGCGGACCCCGTTTGATGAGGCGGTGTGGAACCAGCTCGCTGAGGGTATCCGTTTTGTCCGGGGCGAGTTCGACGACGACGATTCCTTTGAGCGGCTGGGTGAGACGATCGCTGAGCTGGATGAGCAGCGTGGAACGCGGGGCAATCACGCGTTCTACCTCTCGATCCCGCCGAAGGCGTTTGAGCAGGTCTGCCGCCAGCTCTCCAAGCATGGGCTGGCGCAGGCTGAGGGGGATAAGTGGCGGCGGGTGGTGATCGAGAAGCCGTTCGGGCATGACCTGGAGTCGGCCCGGGCGCTGAACGAGATTGTGGAGTCGGTGTTCCCGCCGGATGCGGTGTTCCGGATTGATCATTACCTGGGTAAGGAGACGGTGCAGAACATCCTGGCGTTGCGGTTCGCGAACCAGTTGTTCGAGCCGCTCTGGAATGCGAATTATGTGGACCACGTCCAGATCACCATGGCCGAGGACATCGGCACCGGTGGCCGGGCCGGGTATTACGACGGTGTGGGCGCGGCCCGGGACGTCATCCAGAACCATCTCCTGCAGCTGCTGGCTTTGACGGCGATGGAGGAGCCCATTTCCTTCAACGCGGACGATCTGCGGGCGGAGAAGGAAAAGGTCCTGGCCGCGGTCAAGCTTCCCGAGGACCTCTCGACCCATTCGGCGCGCGGGCAGTTCGCCGGCGGCTGGCAGGGCGGGGAACAGGTCCAGGGCTACCTGGAGGAAGAGGGTATCCCGGCCGATTCGACGACGGAGACGTTCGCCGCGATCCGGGTGGACATCCACACCCGGCGCTGGGCCGGTGTGCCGTTCTACCTCCGGGCCGGCAAGCGCCTGGGCCGCCGCGTGACCGAAATAGCGGTGGTCTTCAAACGGGCACCGAACCTGCTCTTCCGTGACCATGGCGAGGATGACTTCGGCCAGAACGCCGTGGTGATCCGGGTCCAGCCCGATGAGGGCGCGACGATCCGGTTCGGGTCCAAGGTCCCGGGCACGCAGATGGAAGTCCGGGACGTGACCATGGACTTCGGCTACGGGCACTCCTTCACCGAGTCCAGCCCCGAAGCCTACGAACGGCTCATCCTCGATGTGCTCCTCGGCGAGCCGCCACTGTTCCCGCGGCACGCCGAAGTGGAGCTGTCCTGGAAAATCCTGGACCCCTTTGAAGACTACTGGGCCGGGCTCACTGAGCAGCCGGAGCCCTACGCCCCCGGCAGCTGGGGCCCTGCCTCGGCCGACGAACTGCTGGCCCGCGACGGACGAACCTGGAGAAGGCCATGATTGTAGATTTGCCGGACACCACCACCTCGAAGATCTCCAAGAAGATCACCTCCCTGCGCGAGCAGGGCGGCGTGATCGCCCTGGGCCGGGTCCTGACCCTTGTGGTCGTGACCCGGTCCGGGCTCGAGGAAGAAGCGATCGAGGCCGCGAACGAGGCCAGCCGCGAACACCCCTGCCGGATCATCGTCCTCGC
>NZ_JBWZCI010000057.1:0-1826 GCF_059383495.1 Pseudarthrobacter sp. RHLT3-21 | reverse complement strand
GCACGGCCAAGAACTGGTCAAAAGTACTTGCAGCCACTGGTCAAAACCACTGCCGCGAACGGTCAATCCAAATTGCCGTCTCTGGTCAGTTTAAAGTTGCAGCTAACACAAGATGGCTCGTCAACTCCGCGCGGCTCAAAGACTGGCCAGGGCGTCGTTCTGGATTCTTGTCGGATTCGCCATCGCGATTACTGCGACCCTACTCACCTGTGCCGCAGAAACTCTTATAGGCATCGATCCCGCTAGGTGGGCGCTAGGCATCTCCGCACTCATCTTTGTGTGTGGAGGCGGGGTCTACATCTCTCTACTACTGGTAGTGCGGCGCCTCGATTTTGCTCACGTGCAGGCATCGGAGCTTACCGGCGCAGACGAAGACACCGTGAGCCTGAACAGTCTGACAGGGGTTGAAGACTGATGGTTGTTTTGCCTTGGGACGAAACGCCGATCCTTCGTAACCGGGAGGAAGAAAAGCTGCTGATCCCTCTTCTCCACATGATGCGCAATCGCGGCTGGATCAATGAAAACAGCCTCGTGCTATCGGAGATGCCACTGAACGGAAGAAGAGCGGACCTAGCTACTCTTACTAAGGGCGGCGTCTCGTCCGCGTACGAAATGAAAATAGGGTCGTTTCAGCGAGTTCTGGAGCAAGCGATGTATAACCGGCTGAGCTTCGACCGAAGTTGGATTGTGGTGAATCACCGACCCACGGCCAAAAATCTTGAGCAGGCACGTGAAAATGGCGTCGGCGTTATCGTTCTGGATGACAGGATGTTCGTATTGTTGTGGGCCAACCGCCAGCCGGTAAGCCCGGTCATCCGCGCAAAGATTCGTGCCATATTTCAAAAGGGGACAAGAGGCTAGTGTTTTCCGATTTTTCGCACTATCTCGCTTTCGGTTCTACTGACCAGCAGACCCTCAATGCCCTGGCGGGCCAGTACAACGGGCTGGTTGTACCCGGAACGGTGGCCGCCTTTCGCGGTGAGGGAACCAAAGGGTTCGTGCTGGCACTCTCCGCTTCATCGTCGGTTCCATATACGGTCGACCCACGCTTCCCACTGTTCCAGAATGACCTGCGAGAACCGAAGAAGTCACATCTCGCCCTAGCGCGCGTACTCGGCATCGAGGGCTTGGTAGAACAAAACGGAGGTCTGCCCGTCAAACTACTCGATGAAGAACTGGCATCATCGATCGCGACGCGATGGGTGGAGTTTAATACTGGTTTCCAGAACTTGGCTCCGAAAGCATTTGATAAATATGCCCGACGACTCAAGAAGCCACTACCTCAGATACAGGCAAATGGGCCGGCCCAGATAATGGCGCCGTATTTGATGTACGACGGGGCGCCAGAGACGAAGTTCTGGTCCAATTCCCTCTGGGAAGCAACGAAATCTGCGGCTGTAATGGCTGGAACGCATCAGCCAATCGTTAGAGTTTTGGCGGCAAAGGAACCCAACCTCCTCTCCGACTTATTTGAAGATCACCACGATCCAGATGTCGTTATTTGGGTGAATAACCTTGAGGAGCCGAAGTCGCCCCAGTTCCGACTGGCTCAATACGCGGTGGAGGTCTCGCAGCTCGCAGCACAGGGTGCTCGTCCTTTTGCGCTGTACGGGGGCTACTTCGCAGTCATGCTCCGGGCGGTCGGTCTCACAGGGATCTCTCACGGTGTTGGCTTCAGTGAACACCGCAACTTCATTGAGCTGAAAAGTTCCGGTGGGGCCCTACGTGTCAGGCTGGAACGGTACCAGGGGCTCATAGCAAGTCCGTTTAATCGCGTGGGGCGAGAGCCAGGAATCCAGTAATCATGTCCAGTCCAGTTTTGAGTG
>NZ_JBWZCI010000056.1:0-2148 GCF_059383495.1 Pseudarthrobacter sp. RHLT3-21 | reverse complement strand
GCAGACAGATCCAGGTTCATATTCTTGGAAATTGCTTCTTATAAAAGATGCTCGCGTCCACTATGTAGTTCTCAAACAACAACCCCAAACCACACACCCCACACACCCGAAAGTGCGCGCTCGATGCAGCCAGGAAACCAGAAACAAACAAACACCGGACAGCAGCAAAAAGCCGCAAACCCGGCCCTGTTGCCTCAGGACCCAACAGTGTGCCAAACACTAAACCACCCACATCCGCACCCCACCGTTCCAGGACAGGAACCCCAAAGGGAACCCCTCCGTACTAGAGAAGACACAGACAAGACGGCCGCTATTCATTGATATTCCACCCTTGAGCACCCGCCGCAGAACAAACGTCTGCGCAACGGGCATATACTCCTGACAACCCCTCCACACTCACATACATGAGGCAAGGTGATCGTAGGTGCTCCTTAGAAAGGAGGTGATCCAGCCGCACCTTCCGGTACGGCTACCTTGTTACGACTTAGTCCCAATCGCCAGTCCCACCTTCGACAGCTCCCTCCCACAAGGGGTTAGGCCACCGGCTTCGGGTGTTACCAACTTTCGTGACTTGACGGGCGGTGTGTACAAGGCCCGGGAACGTATTCACCGCAGCGTTGCTGATCTGCGATTACTAGCGACTCCGACTTCATGGGGTCGAGTTGCAGACCCCAATCCGAACTGAGACCGGCTTTTTGGGATTAGCTCCACCTCACAGTATCGCAACCCTTTGTACCGGCCATTGTAGCATGCGTGAAGCCCAAGACATAAGGGGCATGATGATTTGACGTCGTCCCCACCTTCCTCCGAGTTGACCCCGGCAGTCTCCTATGAGTCCCCGCCATAACGCGCTGGCAACATAGAACGAGGGTTGCGCTCGTTGCGGGACTTAACCCAACATCTCACGACACGAGCTGACGACAACCATGCACCACCTGTAAACCGACCGCAAGCGGGGCACCTGTTTCCAGGTATTTCCGGTTCATGTCAAGCCTTGGTAAGGTTCTTCGCGTTGCATCGAATTAATCCGCATGCTCCGCCGCTTGTGCGGGCCCCCGTCAATTCCTTTGAGTTTTAGCCTTGCGGCCGTACTCCCCAGGCGGGGCACTTAATGCGTTAGCTACGGCGCGGAAAACGTGGAATGTCCCCCACACCTAGTGCCCAACGTTTACGGCATGGACTACCAGGGTATCTAATCCTGTTCGCTCCCCATGCTTTCGCTCCTCAGCGTCAGTTAATGCCCAGAGACCTGCCTTCGCCATCGGTGTTCCTCCTGATATCTGCGCATTTCACCGCTACACCAGGAATTCCAGTCTCCCCTACATCACTCTAGTCTGCCCGTACCCACCGCAGATCCGGAGTTGAGCCCCGGACTTTCACGGCAGACGCGACAAACCGCCTACGAGCTCTTTACGCCCAATAATTCCGGATAACGCTTGCGCCCTACGTATTACCGCGGCTGCTGGCACGTAGTTAGCCGGCGCTTCTTCTGCAGGTACCGTCACTTTCGCTTCTTCCCTACTGAAAGAGGTTTACAACCCGAAGGCCGTCATCCCTCACGCGGCGTCGCTGCATCAGGCTTTCGCCCATTGTGCAATATTCCCCACTGCTGCCTCCCGTAGGAGTCTGGGCCGTGTCTCAGTCCCAGTGTGGCCGGTCACCCTCTCAGGCCGGCTACCCGTCGTCGCCTTGGTGAGCCATTACCTCACCAACAAGCTGATAGGCCGCGAGTCCATCCAAAACCACAATAAAGCTTTCCACCCCCCACCATGCGATGAGGAGTCATATCCGGTATTAGACCCAGTTTCCCAGGCTTATCCCAGAGTTAAGGGCAGGTTACTCACGTGTTACTCACCCGTTCGCCACTAATCACCAGTGCAAGCACCAGGTCATCGTTCGACTTGCATGTGTTAAGCACGCCGCCAGCGTTCATCCTGAGCCAGGATCAAACTCTCCGTTGAAGTAAAACAAAAACGAACACAACCAACACCCCCGGAAATAACGGAAGAAGAAGGCTGCAAAATTTGAAACCAGCTGTAAAAACCAGACCCAACCACGGGGTGGCGGACCTGGCCAAAACAACCAATCAATAAAACAATTGGTATCAACAAACTTGGCACACTATTGAGTTCTCAAACAACAGACACA
>NZ_JBWZCI010000055.1:0-2599 GCF_059383495.1 Pseudarthrobacter sp. RHLT3-21 | reverse complement strand
TGTCAACTGCAACTTTGAACTGACCAGTGGCTGCAGTTTGTGTTGACCGGTGGCTGCAATGGACTGACCGGTGGCGGCAAGTAGTTTTGAACACTGGTCAGGCGCCTGGGGCATGCTGGGGTTGGGGCGCCTGACCGTGTTGCGGGTTAGTTCATGGGGCGGGTTCCTTTCCCGTTTTGGGCTTGCATGAGCCGGACGGACTCGCCGCTGGTTTGGCATAGGTGCGCGTGGTGCATGAGCCGGTCCACGGTCGCGGTGGCGATGGTTTTTGGCATCAGCTCATCAAAGCCGGAGGGGTGGATGTTGGAGCTGATCGCCAGGGAGCGTTTCTCGTAGGAGGCTTCCACGACGCGGTAGAAGCCCTCGGCGGCATCGCCGGATACCGGCAAAAGACCTACGTCATCAATGCAAATTAAATCCACGCCGGTAACGCGGGTGATGGCCTTGTTGACGCTGTCATCGATGCGGTGCCGGCGCACGAGGGCGCCGAGGTCCTCCAGGCTCAGCCACGACACGGACATGCCCTCGTCGATGGCCTGCTGGCCCAGGGATTCCAGCAGCAGGGTCTTCCCGGTCCCGGAGGGCCCGCACGCGATCAGGTTCTCCCGCCGCCGCACCCACTCCAGGGTCCGCAGGAACGAGGTCGTCGCCGTCGGCAGGGTGGAGAGGGACTCGTCCCAGACATCGAAGGTTTTCCCGGTGGGGAACCCCGCGCGTTTGCGCCGGGTGGCGAGCATGGACCGGTTCCGGCCGGTTGCCTCGGCCTCGAGCAGGACGCGTATGACTTCTGTGGGGTCCCAGCGCTGGGCCTTCGCGGTGGCCAACACCTCGGCGACAACGGCGCGGGCGTGCGGCATCCGGGTGGTGCGCATCAACGCGATGACGTGCTCCACGGCCGCATCCGTCAGCGGGCTGGGGGCCAGGGTTGTCGCGCTCATTCGGTGGCTCCTTCAAGATCGACAGCGTCGCTGGAATCGCTGGTGTTGGGGGTGTTGGTGCCGAAGTTGGCCCATGCGCTGGTGCCCTGGCTCAGCCACTGGCCCTGGTCGGTGACGGTGTGTCGGGTCGTGCTGATGGTGCTTGGCGGCTGGCCGGTGGCGGTGTTGGTGATGATGGAGACAAGGTCCTCGTGGCTGAAGCGGTGGTGCACGGCGGCGGCGCCGAGGCCTTGGTCGACCACGTTATGGCCCATGACCTTGGCGAGGGTGGCGGCGCGTTCCATCTTGTGGCGGATCTTGTTCGTCCCGGCTGCGGCGGCTTCCTTGAGCCAGAGCGCTGCCCCGGCGCCCAGGGCCAGGAACTCTTCCTCGGCCTTGTTCGTGGGGCGGATGACCCGTTCCAGGGCGCCGGTGGAGGCGGGCGGGAAATGGGCGTCAATGATCGCCGGCACGCCGGGGCGGGTGAGTTCGTGCCGGGCGACTTCCACCGGCCCCTGCTCGCCGACATGGACAATGATGACGTGGGTGTCGGTGCCGCGCACCCAGAGCCTTTGCCCCATCAGGGTGTGCGGGACGGAGTAGCGGGAGTGCTCGTAGGTGACCATGGGCGTGTTCGGCGGGACCTGCCGGACCTGCCCGAAACTGGCCGTCACCGGCACTGCCGGGACCGGGTGCAGCTTGGGCTGTTCGATCAGTCTCAGCATGTCCTTGGGGATCTCCAGGGTGGCCCGGTGAACCTTGGAATTCACATCCTCCATAAACGCCTCGCACGCCGCTTCCAGCTCGGCAAAGGAGGCGTAGTCCGGGCGCAGGTTCGTGTCTTTGGGCACGATGTCGGCTTTGGCGATCTTGACCGCGTTCTCCACCCCGCCCTTCGAGGCCGGGTCCGCCGGCATGCAGGTGTGCACGGCGGTGGAGTAGTGCCGGGCGAACGCGACGATCTGCGGGTTACGGACCGGCACCCCGGCGACGTGCTCGATCGTGACGGTCTTCTCATTGTCGGTCAAAACGTACGTTGGGACGCCCCCGATGAGCCGGAAGGAGCGGTCGAGGGCGGCGAACACGCTCGGCATGGTCTTATCCCGCAAGGCGATCACGATCCGGAACCGTGAGTATGCCAGCCAGGCCACGAACAACACCGTCTTGGCGCCGTCAACGACGGGCCCGTCTCCGTAGTCCCATTGGAGCCACAGCCCTGGCTCCACAGTCCAGGGCCGGTGAACACGGGTGTTTTGGGCCCGGTATTTCGACTTCAGCCCGGCCAGCACATACCGGGTCGTGCGGATCGATCCGGGATAGCCCAGATCAACGAGTTTTCCGTGCACAACGTCCCCGCGGATCTTCCCGCGGGACTGCCCGACCAACGACTTCATCTGCGGCAGGAACGGGTCGGTGATCCGGCCCCGCTGGCGGGCGACGGGCGCCTGGACGCCTTCCTGACGGGCCTTCACATACGAGCGCACCGTGTTGTGTGAAACGCCGCAGATCTTCGCGGCATCCCGGTACGACCGGGTCAAATCATAAGCAGCTAAAATTTCCATGAACTCTCCTGGAGACTTCACATCAAGCCCCTTCCTTCCCACGACGGGTGAAATAAAAACGATTGGCATCGCCATTTCACCAAGGAAGGAAGGGGCTCTCCCCGTAACGACACGGGGGGG
>NZ_JBWZCI010000054.1:0-2869 GCF_059383495.1 Pseudarthrobacter sp. RHLT3-21 | reverse complement strand
GACGATCCGAGGAACCTGATGGTCGTGGTGCATGGATCAGCCCTGGCTGCCGTGCGCGGCTACGGACAGCGGCTGCCACTCGTTCCACGTCGCGAGCCGGGATTCGTAGTCGGCGGTGGCGATGGCCAGCGGCGCTTCTCCGAGGAAGACCCGCAGGGGCGGGGTCTGGGAGTCCACCAGGGCGAGTACCGCGTCCCTGGTGGCCGCCGGGTCACCGGGAGTGCCGCGCCGGCTGGGCCGGTTGGCGGCCTGCTCACGGACCCCGTCGTAGGCGGGCAGTTCTGTGGCGTGCCTGGCGGAGCTGCCGCCCCAGTCGGTGGAGTAACCACCGGGCTCGATGAGGGTGACGTTGATGCCGAAGCCTGCCACTTCCTGTGCCAGAGACTGGCTGAGGCCTTCCAGCGCCCATTTGGAGGCGTGGTAGATGCCCACTGTGGGGAACGCTGAGATCCCGCCGATGGAGGAGACCTGCAGGATGTGGCCGCTACCCTGGGCGCGCAGGAAGGGAAGCGCCGCCTGGGTGACCCAGAGCGCGCCGAAAAGGTTGGTCTCGATCTGCTCGCGGGCCTCGGCCTCGCTGAGCTCCTCGACCGCGCCGAACTGGCCGTAGCCGGCGTTGTTCACCACGACGTCGAGTCGGCCAAAATGCTCGTGCGCCCGGGCGATGGCGGCGAATACCGCGTCACGGTCGGTGACGTCGAGCGAGATCGGCAGCACCTTGTCGCCGAAATCTGCCGCGAGGGTGTCCAGGCTGTTGGTGTTTCGGGCGGTGGCTGCCACGTTGTCCCCGCGCTCCAGCGCGGCCAGTGCCCACTCCCGGCCGAAGCCGCGGGATGTACCGGTGATGAACCATGTTTTGGCGCTCATATGATGTCTCCTGTGGTGGTGGTGGAGGTTCAGCGCGGTTCAGTCGGCGCTGACCTGATGGCGGAAGCGGTCACGTTTGATGTGCAGGTCCCACAGATGACCGGCCAGCACGTCGGGGTCCTTCTCGGGATCCCCGGCAATGATGCGGCCGCCGATGATGAGCTGGGACACCTGGATGCCTTCCTCGCCCAGGACCTCGTTGAGGAGCTGCGCGTAGGCGGCCTGCCCGGCAAATGCCACGGACGTGCCGGTCACGTTGCGGCCAGGCGTGACGGCCGAGCCGCCGTTGACGAACAGAATAGTTCCGCGGTTCTTGCCGAGGAAACGCATGCCCGGCACCACCTGGTGCACCGCGGCAACCGGTCCGTAGATGGAGAACTCGACGGGCCCCACAAGGTCCGCCGGCGTCGTCTCAAGGACCGGGCGCATGAAGTCCTTTTGCGGCAGCGGACTGTACTGGAGCACCTCGATCGGGCCAAGGGTCTCCGCCACCTGCTCCAGGGCCTTGGCGATGGAGGACGGGTCGCGGACGTCAGCGGTGAAACCCCTGGCCTCCACGCCGTCCTTGGCCAATTCCCCGGCCAGTGCATCCAGGCGCCCCTGGTCGCGGGAGATCAGGCCAACGGTGAAACCTTCCGCGCCGAAACGCCGCGCCACTGCTGCCCCGAGTCCTGGTCCTGCTCCGATGATTGCTATAGAAGTCATACCGGGTCCAAGGCCCCATGCCTCCGATGTATTCCACAGGTGCGTGGTTAATCAGGTGTTAGTGACGAAGAACTCCAACGCGATGCTGTCGGGATCCCAGAACTCCAGAATGTATCCGGACCCGACGTCTTTGACGCCACTGTGTCCGACGCCCCGCTCATCCAACATCGCTGCAGCAGCATCAAGGTACTCACGCCCGGTAACTTTCAGGCACCTTTGGAACTGGTGCACTTGCCCCTAATGGCGGCCCGATAGCGGAACAATCCGGCTCGATGGTGCGCAATCGCCCGAACCATCTGAATTGGTTGCCTTCGCTACTGGCTTCCCGCGCCCTTGAACTCCGCTGAGGCCGCTGGTGAAAGATACGTTCCCTGGCATCCAATAAACCGTCAGCAGGCTCTCTGGTTCGTTCGGCGGCGGCGGTTCACGGCGTCGGAAACTGCTACGCCTATGAGGGGAATAACGGCCCCTATAGCGGCAACGAATGCCGGGAGGAGAGAGCTCAAGCTTGCCAGGACCGCCAAGGCTCCGATGCCGGCGAGATCGGATGCTCGGCGGTGGCCCAGCACCCGTCGAATAAAAACGCCCCGGCCGGCGAGGAAAAGAGCCGGCCCGCCATAAAGAAAGAGGACGGTGGCCAGATCAGGGCGGGCGGCCGGATCGCTGATCACGAGCTGATCACCAACCGCCACCAGGATCAGGCCCGCCAGTAACACCACCAAGGTGTTGCCCGCCAAAATACCGGGCCGGAACTGATCATCAACAGAGGCAAGCTTTTCCAAAGTCTCGTGCTCAAGGCCATGGAAGTAGCACCACCAGATCGCGACGCTTCCAGCCAAACTTACGGTCCCGGTCAAAAGTATCAAGGGGTCTTCCAGATTGCCCGCTATCGCCAGGCCGGTTGAAAGGATCGTCTCCCCGAGCGCGATCAGGTAGAACAACCCGAACCGCTCAAAGATCCTCTCTCCCGGGAGCGGGACCTGGCTTCCTTCGGTTTTCCGGCCCGGCAGCGGGTGCGCCAGCATGTGGCCGACCAGATCGATCGCGGCAGCGACACCCCAGAACATCAGGCGGAGCTCCGGACCGTAGAAGACGCCGGAAATCCAAAAAGGCGCGCTCATACACCCCCAGATCAGCGTGCGCACGAAATGGTTGTGGGTGGTCCGGTCAAGTCCGACGGTGAGTATCCACGCACCTCTGCCAAGCTGGATTAGGAGATAGGTCGCAGCGAAGAGCCAGCCGAAGGCACCGAACGCGGCACCGATTGAGGCGTTCATGAACAGTGTGACAAGCATGA
>NZ_JBWZCI010000053.1:0-3129 GCF_059383495.1 Pseudarthrobacter sp. RHLT3-21 | reverse complement strand
GTTGTGCACGGCTTCGATGGCTTCGTCTGCCGCAAGCCCGCGGAAGCTGCGTGACGCCAGGACCTCAGTCATTGCTGAACGCCTCTTCGGCAGTACCGTAGGCCGTGAGAACCTTGTCCATGCTGGTCAGCTGCAGGACCATCTTCACCTGCGGCTGGACCGCTGCGATCCGCAGGTCCGGTAGAGGTGAGTCGGACCTGGACACGCCAGTGCTCGATGCTCACAAGGTCACCGCTGCCCACGGCCGCGGTGCGGCGGGTTTCCCACCAGGAGTCTCTGCTGAACCAGTGCAGGGGTTCCGCTGCCACGGCCCACACCCGTCCGTTGTAGCGGACGGCCAGGGGAGTGCCGACGGCGGTGAATCGGACCTCCACCGGTGCGTCGAGGGTTGTTTCACTTACTGTTGCTGTCACGGTTTGCCCGTTCTCCCAAGTTCGCTCTGTTCAAATCTTCCCGGCGGGTTACCGCCGAGCTCCATACCCAAGTCCGGTAGGTCACCGGCCCGTCTTTCCATGTCACCTCGGCCGCTTTTGCTGTCCAAGCGAACACCTCGCCGTTCACCAGTTCCGCGCAGTTCGGGAACCGGATCCACGCCTTTACCGGGATCCCGGGGAAGCCGTTCTTGACCGCGAAATGCTCAAAATCGAGCTCTTCCACGGTCAGGCCAATCGGACCGGCGCGCCGCGCGTACTGCCTTTGCAGTTCGGAGGCTTGTTCTGGTCCCATAACACAACCTTAGAACATATATGCGAATAGACTCGCCAAGAAAAAGCGGCCGTTCAGGCCGCAGGTTTCATTGTGGGGGAGGGGTACGACAAAGAACGGGTTGCACGCCAATGGGGACAGCCTGAGCTGTGCGGAGGGCTCCACCTGCCCCCAGTGGGCACAACCCGTCCAACGCGACGTTAGGGATACCGGACTTTGATGTGCGGGGGGAGTTCGACGTCGCCGGGATCCAGTTCGGGCCTGGCCCGCTGGTAGGTCAGTGGGTGGCGGAAGGACGTGCCGGACCAGGCGACGTCGGCCGCGACTTCCACCACGAGCGGTTCGACAAGCGTCAGGTGCACAGGGCTTTTGTCTTTGCTGAATCTGTTCAGCGAGGTTTCGCTGATCTCTTCGGGCCAGGGATGCCCGGGCTGCGCCGGGGTGAGCTGGCGGCCCAGCTCACGCCCTGTCCTGGTTGAGAGGACCGTGGATCGGCCGACGATCCGCAGCTGCCCGTCCATCGGCAGGCCGGCGACGATGGCCTGGGGCTGGGTCAGGGAACCTATGACGGCAGCGCAGACAACATCCAGGACATTTTTGTGCTTCAACTTCAGCCAGGAACGTGAGCCGTCATAGGGCTGCGAGCCTCCCTTAAAGACCAGCCCTTCCACTCCTGTTGCAGGCAAATCCCTTAGCCAAGTCTTGGCCAGTTCCCGGTCCGTGGTGGCGGGGGAGAGGTTCAACGGCGCGGCCCAGTCCCGGGCCAGTTCCTCGAGCAGCTGCCGGCGGCCGGTGAACGGCACATCCCGGACGTCCTGCCCGGCGACGGCCAGAACATCGAAGGCCGCGAACGTGGCCGGTAACTTCCTCACCAGTGCCGGCAGAGCCGCCTTGGAAGTGACCATGCGCCGCTGTAACGCGTCGAAGTCCAGTGTGTCCCCGTTCCAAATCACGGCCTCGCCATCGAGGACCACACCGGGAGGCACCTGGGCTGCGAGGGCTTCGGCCAGATCGGGCAGGACTCGTGTGAGCTCTTTTCCCTGACGGGACCAGAGCGTCACCCTGTCGGCCTCAATAAAGGCTGTCGCGCGAAACCCGTCCCACTTGGGTTCGCAGTACATGCCGCCTGGCAACGCTTGGGGTCCTGGGAACGTTTTGACGAGTTTCGCCAGGGCAACAGCAATGGGTGGTTGCAGTGCTGGCGGGATGGACTCAGCCATGGAGCTCTCCTTTGTTGCAAGGATCGTCCTCCGCTTCGCTCCGGGCTGTAAAGCCTTTCTTTGCCTTACATGTGGCTGGGTTGTTCTCCGTACAAGGCCACTGATCGTAGCCGTCCGGGGGCCCGACCCGTCAACCCACGCGGACACCCAGGGCCAGGCGGTCGCTGCGCTCCCCTATTTCCTGTCCCTGCGCGTCCACTCTTCGGGGTTGACGACCACCCTCGACCGGCTGCGTCAGTGGGGGCCTCGCACGGCGGGGCAGGAAGGAGGTGGCTACATGAGCATCGACGATGCGATCAAGCTCGCGACTTCGGTCGTGAGCTTGGTGACAGCTGTCATTGCTCTACTCTCCATGCGGAACGCGCGCTTAAAGAGCAAACGCTCCCGAGCTGGAACTCGGAAGCGGAAGCGTAAAGCAAGGAAGTAGTAGTCACACTAACCCGGTGGTCGTGACCGAAAGGTTGCGGCCACCGGCTCCTTCCTCAGGATATGGCCATCTCAACGATAGGGAAACCCTCATGGAACTACTGACCATCGTGAACTTCGTGCTCTCGCTGGCAGCGCTTGGAGCTTCGGTCATGGCGTACCGCGCCAACTCCAAGGTCTGCATGGGCGAAGGAAGCTAACCGGGCCAGGGCGGGTCTGCCACTCGGCAGGCCCGTCCCTACCGCGTCGGACCGTCCTGGAGACCCTCGGCCGTGTACTTCTGGGTGCGCCTGATCGTGTCCGTCATGGCGCGTACGGACTCCGGGTCGTCTTGCCAGCGGCTCCCGTCCCGTGTGCAGGCATGGAACGAGGTCACCCCTGACTCTTTGGCCGCCTGACGCAGTTCGGCCCACGCCACTTCCAGGTCTGCCAGCTCCGCGGGCGTCAGCGGCTCGCGTTCGGTGGCCACCACGACGGCGGATGACTCCGCTGCGGCTGGTGTTCGGCGCCGGGCGAAGAAGCTTCGCAGCCCCACAGTCCATCTCCTCCTTCTGACAAAGAATGTCCCGCCTGGGATTGGGGGAACCCAGGCGGGACAATTCCACCGTACCAACCCAGCCCGACAAGTCTCAGCCCAGATGCATGCTCGCAGGGCCGGCTGGGAATGGGCCGCCTAGTACTACAGTCGCGTTTATTTTCGATGTTGTCGGCGGTTTAATCGGACATTGGTCGTGAATCCTGTTAATCATGACGGGTGAGTGATGATATTTGGGTGGCA
>NZ_JBWZCI010000052.1:0-3325 GCF_059383495.1 Pseudarthrobacter sp. RHLT3-21 | reverse complement strand
CCGTCCGGGACGGGTTTGTTGTTTGGGAACCACATAGTGGACGCAAGCAGTCTTGTTATCTTCGTACCAGTGCTTGGTGTGAACGTCTTTTGAATGCCGTTCACGCATTGGTGTGTGGTGTAAGTTATCGGCCTATTAGTACCGGTCAGCTTCACGAGTCGTTAGTCCTCGCTTCCACATCCGGCCTATCAACCCAGTGGTCTGGCTGGGGGCCTCTCACACACAAGGTGTATGGAAATCTCATCTCGAAGCGAGCTTCCCGCTTAGATGCTTTCAGCGGTTATCCCATCCGAACGTAGCTAATCAGCGGTGCACTTGGCAGTACAACTGACACACCAGAGGTTCGTCCGTCCCGGTCCTCTCGTACTAAGGACAGCCCTTCTCAAATTTCCTGCGCGCGCAGCGGATAGGGACCGAACTGTCTCACGACGTTCTAAACCCAGCTCGCGTACCGCTTTAATGGGCGAACAGCCCAACCCTTGGGACCTACTCCAGCCCCAGGATGCGACGAGCCGACATCGAGGTGCCAAACCATGCCGTCGATATGGACTCTTGGGCAAGATCAGCCTGTTATCCCCGAGGTACCTTTTATCCGTTGAGCGACGGCCATTCCACAATGTACCGCCGGATCACTAGTCCCGACTTTCGTCCCTGCTCGAGATGTCTCTCTCACAGTCAAGCTCCCTTGTGCACTTACACTCGACACCTGATTGCCAACCAGGCTGAGGGAACCTTTGGGCGCCTCCGTTACTTTTTAGGAGGCAACCGCCCCAGTTAAACTACCCATCAGGCACTGTCCCTGACCCGGATTACGGGCCGAAGTTAGATGTCCAAAGTGACCAGAGTGGTATTTCAACGATGACTCCACCCGAACTGGCGTCCGGGCTTCAACGTCTCCCACCTATCCTACACAAGCCACTCCGAACACCAATACCAAACTATAGTAAAGGTCTCGGGGTCTTTCCGTCCTGCTGCGCGTAACGAGCATCTTTACTCGTACTGCAATTTCGCCGAGTTTATGGTTGAGACAGCGGGGAAGTCGTTACTCCATTCGTGCAGGTCGGAACTTACCCGACAAGGAATTTCGCTACCTTAGGATGGTTATAGTTACCACCGCCGTTTACTGGGGCTTGAATTCTCAGCTTCGCCGTAAGGCTAACCGGTCCTCTTAACCTTCCAGCACCGGGCAGGAGTCAGTCCGTATACATCGTCTTGCGACTTCGCACGGACCTGTGTTTTTAGTAAACAGTCGCTTCCCCCTGGTCTCTGCGGCCCCGATCCCCTCCCACCAGCAAGTGGTGTTCAAGGTTGGGGCCCCCCTTCTCCCGAAGTTACGGGGGCATTTTGCCGAGTTCCTTAACCATAATTCTCTCGATCGCCTTAGTATTCTCTACCTGATCACCTGTGTCGGTTTGGGGTACGGGCGGCTAAAACCTCGCGTCGATGCTTTTCTCGGCAGCATAGGATCACCAAATCCCCCCGTGAGGGGGTCCCATCAGATCTCAGGCATCATGAACGGCGGATTTGCCTACCGTTCGCCCTACATCCTTAGACCGGGACAACCATCGCCCGGCTTGGCTACCTTCCTGCGTCACACCTGTTAATACGCTTGCCTCCCAGGATCAGGTCCCGCGCTCCACCAAAACCCTTCCACCCCGAAGGGTGGGCGGGCAGGCATCGGGCGGTTAGTATCCCCTGTTCAACATGGACGGTTTTTCGCCGGTACGGGAATATCAACCCGTTGTCCATCGACTACGCCTGTCGGCCTCGCCTTAGGTCCCGACTTACCCAGGGCAGATTAGCTTGACCCTGGAACCCTTGATCATTCGGCGGACGGGTTTCTCACCCGTCTTTCGCTACTCATGCCTGCATTCTCACTCGTGTAGGCTCCACCGCTGGTTTACACCGCGACTTCACTGCCCACACGACGCTCCCCTACCACTCCAGACGCCTGAACCAACCCCACAAAGGAAGCGGCTTAGCTAAATATCTGAAATCCACAACTTCGGCGGTGTACTTGAGCCCCGCTACATTGTCGGCGCGGAATCACTTGACCAGTGAGCTATTACGCACTCTTTTAAGGATGGCTGCTTCTAAGCCAACCTCCTGGTTGTCTTCGCAACTCCACATCCTTTCCCACTTAGCACACGCTTAGGGGCCTTAGTTGGTGGTCTGGGCTGTTTCCCTCTCGACTATGAAGCTTATCCCCCACAGTCTCACTGCTGCGCTCTCACTTACCGGCATTCGGAGTTTGGCTGACGTCAGTAACCTTGTAGGGCCCATTAGCCATCCAGTAGCTCTACCTCCAGCAAGAAACACGCAACGCTGCACCTAAATGCATTTCGGGGAGAACCAGCTATCACGAAGTTTGATTGGCCTTTCACCCCTACCCACAGCTCATCCCCTCCATTTTCAACTGAAGTGGGTTCGGTCCTCCACGACGTCTTACCGTCGCTTCAACCTGGCCATGGGTAGATCACTTCGCTTCGGGTCTAGATCACGCCACTGCAACGCCCTATTCAGACTCGCTTTCGCTACGGCTTCCCCACACGGGTTAACCTCGCGACGTAACACTAACTCGCAGGCTCATTCTTCAAAAGGCACGCCGTCACACCCATACAGACAAGCTGCAGATGCTCCGACGGATTGTAAGCACACGGTTTCAGGTACTGTTTCACTCCCCTCCCGGGGTACTTTTCACCTTTCCCTCACGGTACTGGTCCGCTATCGGTCATTAGGGAGTATTTAGGCTTATCAGGTGGTCCTGACAGATTCACACGGGATTTCTCGGGCCCCGTGCTACTTGGGATACTCTCCAGGCGGCACAAAACATTTCGGTTACGGGGCTCACACCCTCTCTGGCCGGCCTTTCAAGACCGTTCACCTATGCCTGCACATCACACCTCACCAGTCCGGCAGAACTGGTATGGAAAGTCCCACAACCCCGACCATGCAACGCCCGCCGGCTATCACACATGGAACGGTTTAGCCTGATCCGCGTTCGCTCGCCACTACTAACGGAATCACTATTGTTTTCTCTTCCTGCGGGTACTGAGATGTTTCACTTCCCCGCGTTCCCTCCACGCACCCTATGTGTTCAGATGCGGGTCACCAGGCAGCTCGCGCCCCTGGCGGGGTTTCCCCATTCGGACACCCTGGGATCACAGTCCGGTTATCGACTCCCCCAGGCTTATCGCAGATTCCTACGTCCTTCTTCGGCTCCTAATGCCAAGGCATCCACCGTGTGCTCTTAAAAACTTGACCACAAAAGATCAAAAACGCTAATTTTCGAGAGAACCACAGAAACCACCCACACCCCGAAAGG
>NZ_JBWZCI010000051.1:0-6073 GCF_059383495.1 Pseudarthrobacter sp. RHLT3-21 | reverse complement strand
CACGGCCGATGTCCGTCTTGAAGGAGCGGGTGTCCCGTGGCGGGTTGGGCAGCACAAAGCCGTTTTTGGTCCGGACCCTGGCGTTGAAGTCCTCGAACCCGGGCAGGACACGGGAGATGTGGTCGCGGACCACGTCGTAGTCCTCGGCCATGGCCTTCCAGTCCACGAGGTGGTCCTTGCCGAAGGTCGCTTCTGCCATCCGCGCGACGATCACCGGCTCGGCGAGCAGCGACTGGGCCGTCCGGGACACCCCTGTCTGGGCCACGGCGCGCTCCAGCGTAACCATCACCGCCTTGACGCCTGCGGCTTCGTTCTTGGGTTTGTGGACTTCCAGCTCGTCCTCGTTGATGTCCGCGACGGGGGCCGGCTGCTTGCCGAACTTCATGGGGGACGCCTTTCATGCGCTGACCTTGGCCAGCGTCTCCCGCTCCGCTCCGATGGTGGTGCTGTCCCCGTGTCCGGTGCGGACCACGGTCTCGGGAGGGAGCGTCAGCAGCCGCTCCCGGATCGAGTCGAGGATGGTCGGGTAGTCGCTGAAGGATCTTCCGCTGGCGCCCGGACCGCCGTTGAAGAGCGTGTCTCCGGTAAAGACGGTCCCTTCGGCCTCCAGGAAGAAGCAGGTTGAGCCGGGGGAGTGCCGGGGGTGTGGATGGCCCTCAGGGTGGCGCCGCCCACCTGGAACACGTCACCGTCGGCGAGGTCGCGGTCCGGTTTGAAATCAGGATAGACCTGCTCCCAGAGCACCAGGTCATCAGGGTGCATGTAGATGGGGGCGTTCACGGCGTCCACCACGGCACGCGCCGCGCCGATGTGGTCGTTGTGCGCGTGGGTGAGCAGGATGGCCAGGACCTTCCGGCCGCGGACCTGGCCGATGATCGCCTCTGCGTCATGCGGGGAATCGATGATCACGCATTCGTCGTCGTTTCCCACGATCCAGACGTTGTTGTCGACGTCCCAGGTGCCGCCGTCGAGCGAAAAAGTGCCGGAGGTGACGATGTTCTCGATGGTGACGCTCATGCGGACTCCGCCACCGAAACACCGGCAAGAGCCGGGCGGATTTCAACCACGGAGCGCAGGACTTTGCCCTCGTGCATTTTGGCGATGGCCTCCTCCACCTGGTCGATGGCGATTCGTTCGGTGACAAACGCGTCCTGGTCCAGGTTGCCCCGCTTGTATTGAATTGCGTCTGACACAACACGATGCACATAGCGCGTACTGGAAAATATGACAGCGATCACATTGGGTGTCAATAGATCGCGGAAGTGTTGCCTGCCGGCGCCGCTCCGGGGTTCCTGGCCGTGCCTCAAATTCGCAACCTAGTCTCATTGAACGCAACTAACTGCTCGCATCCTGGCTCGCACATCCACTGTGCAGCCGCATGGACTTGCTCTGATTAAAGCGCAAACCCGAAAAAAGCATTGACTGTGTTACATGTCACGCCTAGTCTGGTGCAACAGCGTTGCACTGAATGCAACTCCAAAACACTTTGGTGGACATATGAGTAACGAAACTTCCTCCCCCGCCACACTTGCGGGGCCGATCAGCCCGGAGTCGAATAGCGGGCATGGCAGTACATCCTCCGGACGCGCCACGTTGAGGGGCCACATGGGTCCGGCCGGCAGCGGCGGTGGCGCCCTCGGCGACAGCAGCGGAGTCAATGCCGGCGTCAGCAAACAAACCCGCCGCAGGGTCATCGCGGCCAGCTTCATCGGCAACTTCGTTGAGTGGTTCGACTACGCCGTTTACGGCTACCTGGCCGTCACGATCGCCACTGTCTTCTTTCCTGAGTCAGATCCCCAGACCGGGCTTCTGCTGACCTTCGCCCTGTTTGCGATTTCATTTCTGGTACGCCCGCTCGGCGGGTTCGTCTGGGGCCACATCGGTGACAGGGTGGGCCGGCGGACAGCGCTCTCCCTCTCGATTTTGATCATGTCCGGAGCAACCTTCTGCATAGCTCTCATTCCGGGCTATGCCACGATCGGCGTCTGGGCTCCCATCCTGCTTCTGATCATCCGGGTAGCGCAGGGCTTCTCCGCCTCTGGTGAATACGCTGGAGCGTCAGCCTTTCTGGTCGAGTACGCCCCCGCCAACAAGCGCGGCCTCTACGCCGCGGTTGTTCCCGCCAGCACCGCCGCCGGCTTGCTCCTCGGTTCCCTGATCGCAGGCCTGTTGACAGTCCTGCTCAGTGCCGATGCCATGCAAAACTGGGGTTGGCGCCTGCCGTTCCTGCTCGCAGCCCCGATGGGACTGATCGGCCGCTACATCCGGACCAAGCTCGAAGACACCCCGGTGTTCCGCGAGCTGGCAGCGGAGGACGAGGCCATCAAGGCACCCGTGTCCAGCCTGTTCCGGAACCACTGGCGGCAGCTGCTGCAGGCCGTCGGGGCCGTGCTGCTCAACGCCGTCGGGTTCTATGTCATCCTCAGCTACATGCCCACCTATCTGTCGTCGGAGCTGGGCCTGGGCGGCACCGAATCGTTCCTTGCGACGACCATCGCGCTGGTCACCTACATCGGCTTTATCTTCCTGACGGGGATGCTTTCGGACCGTTACGGACGCAAGAAGGTGCTTATCAGTGCATCCATCACCTTCATTGTGCTGACCGTGCCCGCCTTCGCACTGCTGGGAACCGGGAATTTCCTGGTCATCGTCCTCGTCCAGATCCTGCTGGGCGCGATGCTCACCCTCAATGACGGAACACTTCCCAGCTTCCTGGCCGAAATGTTCCCCACCCGCGTCCGCTACAGCGGCTTCGCGGTCAGCTTCAACCTCTCCAACGCCCTGTTCGGCGGTACCGCCCCATTCATGGCAACGCTCCTGATCGCGGCCACTGCCAGCGATCTCGCCCCGGCCTGGTACCTCGTCGCTGCGGCAGTCATCTCCCTGATCGCCGTTTCATTATCCAGGGAAACCTGCAAAGAACCGTTGCGCCACGAATAGCCAACCTGTTTCAACCGCTTCTCCCCTCAAGTAAACGCACCACAGGAAAGGCATCACCACAATGACCACCACAGCATCTGAAAACGCCACATCCGTCGCCGAACTGGAGCGTCTGAAGGTCCTCAACAACGGCCAGAAGGTCTCCCTGACCTTCTCCGATGCCGAATTCGAGCGGCGCATTGCCGGTCTTCGCCGGATCATGGCCGAGAAGGAACTGGACGCCGTCGTCCTCACCAGCTACCACTCCATCAAGTACTACTCCGACTTCCTGTTCACCACCTTCGGCCGCTCCTACGGCATGGTGGTCACCAAGGATGACACCGTCACAGTCACAGCCAACATCGACGCCGGCATGCCCTGGCGCCGCAGCTACGGCGACAACCTCGTCTACACAGACTGGCGCCGGGACAACTACATCTTCGCCATCCAGGAAGTCCTGCGGACCCGCGGCATCAACCCGCGCCGCCTCGGCGTCGAGGACGACTCGCTGCCGCTGGATAACCGCAACAAGATCCAGGCCGCCTTCTCCGGCGCGACGCTCGTGGACGTGGCGCATGCAGCGATGCGCCAGCGCATGATCAAGTCCGCCGAAGAAATCGAGATCATCAAGCACGGTGCCCGTATCGGCGACCTCGGCGGCGAGGCCATCCGCAACGCCATCACGGCCGGCATCACCGAGTACGAGGTCGCCCTGATCGGCACCGAAGCCATGGTCCACGAGATCGCCCGCACGTTCCCGGACTCCGAAATCCGCGACACCTGGGTCTGGTTCCAGTCCGGCATCAACACGGACGGCGCCCACAACTGGGCCACCACCCGCAAGATCCAGGAACACGACATCCTGTCCCTGAACTGCTTCCCCATGACCAGCGGCTACTACACGGCTTTGGAGCGCACCCTGTTCTACGGCCAACCGGATGCCCGCTCGCTCGAATTGTGGAACATCAACGTTGAGGTCCACAAGCGCGGCCTAGAGCTGATCAAGCCCGGCGCCGTCTGCAAGGACATCGCCGCGGAGCTCAATGAGATCTACGTGGGCCACGGACTGCTGGCCAACCGCACCTTCGGCTACGGCCACTCCTTCGGTGTCCTCAGCCACTACTACGGCCGCGAAGCCGGGCTGGAGCTCCGCGAGGACATCGACACCGTGCTGGAGCCGGGCATGGTGGTCTCCATGGAGCCCATGATTACCGTCCTGGATGGCCAGCCGGGTGCCGGCGGCTACCGCGAACACGACATCCTGGTGGTGGGCGAAGACGGTGCCGAGAACATCACCAAGTTCCCGTTCGGCCCCGGGTACAACATCATCGGAGCCTGACCCCTCCAACCACCAACCAGGGAAGCGGCGCCGTGTCCCACGCGGCGCCGCTTTCCGCTGACTATGCGCAATGATAGTGAGCATCATGACCACACCAGACTCCACTGACACCAACGGCAAGGGCGACACCAAGGGCGCCTCAGTCATTGTCAACGCCATCGCCGTCCTTCGATCGTTCACGGCCGACGAACCTCTGCTAGGCGTCACGGAGATCGCCAACCGTGTGGGCCTGCACAAAAGCACGGTGTCACGGATCCTGGCAACCTTCGAACAGGAAAACCTCGTCGAACGCGATGCGGACACACGCCGCTTCCGGCTCGGACTGGGCCTGATCGCTGTCGCGGGCCCGCTACTTGCCGAACTGGAGGAGCGGCGCGTCGCTTATCCCGTCCTTCGTGAACTCACTGAACTGACAGGCGAAACCAGCGCCTTGATGATGTGGGAGGGCAACGAGTCAATCTGCGTGGAGCAGATTGCCAGCCGTCACCAGATCAAGCACACTGCCCCGCTGGGGGCGCGGTACAGCGACGCGTTGAGTTCCTCGGTTCAGGTGTTCCTCGCAACGGAACCGGAGGAGAAGGTGCGTGCCCTCCTGCGGAGCGGAGCCATTTCCTACCCCGGGCTGGACGAGGCCTCGCTCGAGGACTACCTGCTCCGGCTTAAAGACGATTCCAGCCGGGGATGGGCCATCAACTACGGCGAATCCTCCCTTGACGAAGTGGGCGTTGCCGCCCCCGTCTACGATCACCGCGGCGACCTTGTGGCAGCAGTCCTCATCCCGGCCCCGCGGTTCCGCGTCTCCAAGGACCGCCTGCAGAGCCTCGGCGAATCCTGCATGGCAGCGGCGGACAAAGTCACCGCACGGCTGGGCGGCAACGCACCCGCCACCGGCACCACCAAACGCTCTCTCACTTAACGCAAGAAAATCACGAACGCTCTCTCACCGTGTGAGACAGCGTTCGGCTCAAAGCTGCAGGAAGTGAGAGAGCGTCTGGTCCGCTAGGAATCCTCGGGCCGGGATGAATCCCCTGACCCCATCTCGTCCGCATAGGGCGCGCGGGGGCTGGCCTGGTCAGAGGTAAGTTCGTTTGCCGCCATAGCCAGCAGGTCCCGTTGCAGTTCATGGAGGGAGAGGAGTCCTTGCATGTAGGCCTCCACTTCATACTCGCCCACTGATCCCCCGATGCCGAAGTAGTAGAGCCACAGGTCGCCGGTGCTGACTTGTGCTGCTGCCAATGCTGCCTGGAGCCTGCGGCGTTGCTCCGGTTCGCTGCTATCGAAGCCCATCACTACTGCCTCTATGCGCGTCGGAGGCTACGCCTGCCAGGACAATGGCGCTGACTTCCCTGAGCGTGCTGCGCGTTGCGCGGGCCTGCCGCATCAGGTGCTGAAGTGCAGCGTCCTCGGTGAGCGTGCGTCGCTCCATGAGCATTCCGCAGGCCCGGTTAATCAGGTCCCTGCTGTAGAGAGCAGATTGAAGGCTCTCACTGATCCGTTCAGGAGTCTCGGCGGTTTGGATGTGGGACAGCAGCGTTGCCGCGGGTGAAGCAAAAAGCTCCATGAGGGCCGTGGTGGCATCCTCAAAAGCGCCGGGGGTGGCGGCATAAATCTTCATTGCACCTATGGCCTGCCCGTTGGCGATCAGGGGTGTGCTGATCACCGAGCGGATTGGGAGGTCGACGACGGCGGCGCTCCAGTTTGGCCAGCGGAATTTTTCAAGCTGAACGGTACCAACGGGAGTTAGGCGGCTGACTGTTCGGGGATTTCCTTGGGTTGGTTGATCCACGCCGGTCCTGGGAGGGCGAGTATTTTTGG
>NZ_JBWZCI010000050.1:0-7390 GCF_059383495.1 Pseudarthrobacter sp. RHLT3-21 | reverse complement strand
CGTCACCCTCGCCACCGCAGCGCACCTCTTCATCACCAAGCTAAGGCTGACAAACCCAAAAGCAGCTGGGGCAGCCTGAGCCTCTACGGCATCCTCAGAGAACTCCAAAAGAGTCCTCGCCGTATGGCTCGGTTACTGCCCCCACTGCCGACAACGAGCACCAACATAACAAAGTACTACTAGTGGTCGTGGTATTACTCGTCATTGCGCTGGCAAACGTCCTCGCTGACCTCGGCCCCTAGCTATGGGATACTCGTCTGTGCCCGTGTTCTCGGAGGCCTGGCACACGGCCTGTTCTGGGCGGTTGTCGCCGCTTACTCGGCCCACCTCGTGCCTAAACACCAATTAGGTCGGGCCGTTGCAATTACTGCGGGCGGAGGGTCGGCGGCCTTCGTTCGCAATTCTCGGGGGCATCGTGCTGATCATCGCGGTCGTTGTTATCAGGTTCCTACCACCGGTGAATGACAAGGTAACGATCAAGACGGGGGAGCCTTCCCTGCCGCTGCACAAAGACCGTAGCCTTCGCGGGGTGATCGTCGGGTGCGCCGTCATCGCCATCATCATCGCAGGGCAGAACACCTTCTACACCTAAATCGCGCCATGGCTCATCCAAGTGGCCTATTTCCCGCCGCCGTCTGTCGCTTTCCTGCTCTTCCTGTTCGGTGGCGCCGGAGCTATCGGCCTCGTGCTCGCAGGCTTCGCGGCAGACCGATTCCCGAAGCGCAGTTTCGCACTGGCTGTGCTCGTCGTGATAGCGTCCGCTCTCGTGCTCGCACTGGTTTCGGCGAACCCTGTCATCGTCGTCGGGGCATTCGTCCTCTGGGGCGTTGCTTTCGGCGGCCTCCCTGCGATGCTGCAGACCCGCATGCTACACACCGCCTCGTTCCGCATGCGAAACCTTGCAGCAGCGCTGCAGACGACCGCCTTCAACGTGGGGATCGGGGGCGGGGCACTCCTGGGCGGAGCCCTGCTGGACGGTGCCGGCATCCGATCACTTCCTATAGTCGAGATCATGTTCCTCACCACCGGTCTCGCCGTGAGCCTGGGAGCGGATGCCACGCATTCCAGACGTGTGAAATTCCTTCCGCCTGCTAAATAAGGTCCCGCTTGCCTGGCAGCGCTACCAGAAGCTGCGCAACATCTGCCACGCCCGCCCGGAGCGGGTCAGCGTGTCATCCCCGCCGCCGCCGGAAAGACATACTGCATGCTTACCCGCCGCTTGAATTCCTCCACGCCCACCCCATGCCACATTGTGCCCCCGAAGGAATGCGAAGTGACCCTGCGTTTGGTTTCGGCATATAGTCAGAGGGTGGAACAGCGCATCTTAGGCAAGACCGGACGGAACGTTTCAGTCATTGGACTGGGAACATGGCAACTGGGTGCGGACTGGGGCAACGTTGACCCGGCCCAGGCGCAGGCCATCCTCGCAGCCTCGGCGGAGGCCGGCGTGACCTTCTTCGACACCGCGGACGTGTACGGGGACGGCCGCAGCGAGCAGGCCATCGGAGCGTTCCTCGCCGACAACCCTGGCACGGGCATCACGGTGGCGACCAAGATGGGCCGCAGGCTGGAGCAGCGCCCGGAGAACTACAACCTGGCCAACTTCCGCCAATGGGTGGACCGCTCGCGCCGCAACCTTCGGGCCGACGCCCTGGACCTGGTTCAGCTGCACTGCCCGCCCACCGCCGTATACAGCCGCCCGGACGTGTACGACGCCCTGGATACCCTCGTTGCCGAGGGGGCCATCAAGAACTACGGCGTCAGCGTGGAACGGACCGATGAAGCCCTCGAAGCCCTGCGCCACGACGGCACGGCCTCAGTGCAGATCATTCTGAACGCCTTCCGGCTCAAGCCGCTGGAGGAGGTGCTCCCCGCTGCCAAGGCCGCGGGGGTGGGCATCATCGCCCGCGTTCCCCTCGCATCCGGCCTGCTCTCCGGGAAGTACACCAAGGACACCACCTTCGCCGAGGACGACCACCGCAACTACAACCGCGCCGGCGACGCGTTCGACGTCGGCGAAACCTTCTCCGGAGTGGACTTCGAACTGGGACTCGAGGCGGTGGCCGAGTTCGAGCAGCTGGCGCCGGAGGGCGCCGGTACCGCACAGGCGGCCATCGCCTGGGTCACAGCCCAGGACGGCGTCACCTCGGTCATCCCCGGTGCCCGCACCGTTGGGCAGGCCAGGGCCAACGCCGCCGCGGCCGGAACCGCGATCACCCCGGAGTTCGACGACGGCGTGCGCTCAATCTACGACCGCTACTTCCGCGAGGCGGTCCACCCCCGCTGGTGAACGCACCGCAGGGTCACTTACGGCCCCGTCACCGTACGGGCGCCGTGTGGGGTTGGCGCAGCTGACCGCAGGTCCGCGGCTCCGGGCCCTGTAGCGACGTTGTCCGCCTGGCCGGGGTGTCTTCATTTATGGAGTGGGGGAGGGATGGCGGTTTCATGGTCGGCCATGGAGTAGATGGTCTCGGCCTTGTCTGTGAGGTGATCGATGCCTTCCATGGTGATGTTGATGGCCGTGGCGCGGTTCTTCAGGATGAGTGCGTCTTCCTTATGTGGCCGGAGCAGATGATCCGTGAATGTGGGAAATGACCGTCCGCTTGCGGTGCCGTATCGCTGGAGTCTTTTCGGGTCGGTGGTGCGCTGCCCCACGACGAGTTCCACGTCGCCGAGGGAATGAACCGTTGTGTCGAGGTAGCTGCCGAAGATTTTCGTGCGCTGCACAAAGCTTGGTGGGAGCGGAGTTGTAGGCTTTGGCCCGGTCCACCATTTCAGCGGCCAGCCAGTCCGCTGTCGTCCGTGTGATCGGTTTCCCGAAGCTGGGCATGGCGAGGGCATTTCCCGGGCGTTGTTGTTGTCCACCAAGGATGGTTGCCGGGAGAGTGCTCGGCACGCTTCGATGTACCCGGCGTCTTCAAAGCCACGAAGGGTGGCATGCGGGTCGGAAGCCCCATGTGATGCAAGGAAGACAAGGCCCATTCCTCATGAACGTCTGCAAACCTAATGCGGCATAGGAAGTTCTTGGCTGCTGGGGCCGGCAATCCCGCGATGATGTCTGTCTTCGCAATTCCCATGCGGAACTCAGCGGCAGGTCGGCCCGATCGGTGTGCGGAGCGGCAGCGATCCGCAGTTGCACCTTGGCGACACGATTATCCAGGAACTCCGCAACCACGTCGGCAAGGAAATCGGCCCCATCTCCAAGCTCAAAGCAATCCTCGTTGTCCCCGAACTGCCCAAGACCCGCTCCGGCAAAGTCATACGCCGCCTCCTCAAAGGCGTCGCCGAAGGACGCGAAGTCGGAGACTCCACCACCCTTTTCGAAACACTGTCACGGCACAGATCGCCAGCTCACTGAGATTGACCGTGCCCGGGTCCGGCCACTGTGCTCCTCTGGCCGAAGCTCCCAAGAAGGAAGGTATGTAATGCCAAGACCACGTGAAAGGACCGTTGCAAAAGGCGCACGGAATCTGGCCACGGGTCCGGAAAGATGGGGAAAGTACAAACGGGTGACCGGGTCCGCATTATCCCTAATGGTCATAGTCAGGCCGTCGGAAGCGTGGATGCCCTCATGCCTGACGGCTCCATCGTCTGGGTCGTGCAGGAAAACGGCAGGGACAGGACTATGGTCCTGCGCGATGAACGCTTTAGTCTCCGGAGAGTGGGCGAGGACGACGGAACCTATCCCTGTCGTGGCTCACTTCTACGGCTGGCGTCGTCAAGATAGCGCCGCCTGCATTCGGCCTTGGGTTACCTGCCGCCTTCGATCTTCCGGCTGCGCTGTTCATGTGCCATGGGGCCATAGGGGTACACCCCGACGCGCGGCTGGCTGGCCCGGGTCAGCCGTTCTGATTCCTCGGGGGTCAGTTCGAGGTCCGCCGCGGCGAGGTTGTCTGCCAGCTGCTCGATGTTGCGGGCGCCGAGGATCACGGACGTCACCGCGGGCCGGTCCGCCAGCCAGGCCAGGGCCACTTGAGAGGCGCTCACACCGTGGTTAGCGGCAGTCTTTTCCACTGTTCCGATGACGTCCCAGGTGCGGGGGTCGTCGTTGCGGGCCTGCCACGCTTCCATGCCTCGGTTGGGATTCTCGCCGAGCCGGGTGGCACCGGCGGGCGGCTCGTCACGCTTGTATTTGCCGGACAGCCAGCCGCCACCCAAGGGCGACCACGGCAGCAGGCCGATGTTCGCATCCAGGGAGGCCGGGACGATCTCCGACTCGATCTCGCGGACCAGCAGGCTGTACTGCGGCTGCAGGGTTACGGGGGCGCTCCAACCGTGGGCTTTGGCCAGGTGGACCGCCTTGGTCAGCTGCCACCCCAGGAAGTTGGAGAACCCGTAGTAGGCGATCTTGCCATTGCTGACGGAGTCGTGCAGGAAGCGGAGCGTCTCCTCCAGCGGTGTGATGGGGTCCCATGCGTGCATCTGGTAGAGGTCAATCCGCTCCACTCCCAGGCGGCGGAGGGAATCATCCAAGGCCCGGGTCAGGTGGCGGCGGGACGTGCCGACGTTGTTCGGGGCCTCGCCCATGGGGAAGCGTCCCTTGGTGGCCAGTACCACGCGGTCCTTGGATTCGGGCCGCTGCGCGAGCCAGCGTCCGATGATTTCCTCCGATACGCCGGCGCTGTAAACGTCAGCGGTGTCGATGAAGTTGCCGCCGGCGGCAACATAGTTATCCAGGATGGCGTGGGACGTTTCCTCGGTGGCCTCGGCCCCGAACGTCATGGTTCCCAGCGCGTAGTTCGAAACCACGGCGCCGCTGTTGCCCAGTGTGCGGTACTGCATGATGCTCCTCAGTTCTCGGTGGGGGTGGTGCGGTTGGGGTGGTGGGTCCGCCAGCTGTGCTCCGGTTCGAAGCCCAGCAGGCGCCTGGCCTTGTCGATGGACAGCATGGTCTCGTGTTCGCCTAGTTCCTTCGTCACCTGGACGTTAGGGAAAACCTCCGCGGCAAGACTGGCGCTGGAACGGGTCATGACGGTGTCCGCGTTCGCAATGATGAACGCCTTGAAGCCCGGCTGGCCTTTGTCCAGGGCACGCGCCACGGCCTGCGCCCCATCGCGGCCGTCGATGTATCCCCAGAGGTTCCATTTCCGCGCCTTGGCGTCTGAATCGAACGACGGGAACCGTTCGTAATCCTCGGCATCCATGACGTTGGAGAACCGCAGGCCCGTAATGCTCAGCTCCGGATCCCAGCGCGTCAACTCGATCGCCATCTGCTCCTCAAGATGCTTCACCAGCGAGTAGGTACTTTCCGGCCTGGCGGGGTATTCCTCATCCACCGGGATGTAGGGAGGGTCGACGTCGAACGGCAGTCCCAGCACCGTCTCACTGGAGGCATAAACCACCTTCTTGATCCCGGCCCGCCGGCACGCCTGGAAGACGTTGTAGCTGGAGAGCATATTGTTCTCGAAGGTGGCGGCGTCCGGTAGGATGCCGGGCGCGGGAACGGCACCCAGGTGGACAACGGCGTCGAACCCTTTGTGCCTGTCGTCCAGACCGAGGAGCACATCGAGCACCTGTCCGTAATTGCGCAAGTCCACGACGGCCAGCCCAGGACTCCTGTCCCCGGCCCGGTCAAGGTTCAGCACCTCGTGGCCGTCATCAGTCAGCCTGCGGACCACGTGGCGCCCGAGCTTTCCGCTTCCGCCTGTCACTGCAATTCTCATGATTACTCCCTTACTTCATCCATCAAACTCGACATCCCGCGGCCAAGGCCGCGGCGGACGCCCCATCGGAACTCGGTACAGCCGGCGGTGCGGGCTGAATTGCCCACGCAGCCTCATGCAAAACGCCCGCCAGCCGGCCCTGCAGGTCGCTCAGCCTCCTGCGTGTGCCTCCAGCGCATCGTTCCGCTACGACAGGTGCATGCGGTAACGCGCTGCGGCCCTCGTGATTGATTGTGTTGATGAGCGTGTATGCCATCAGCGAGTAATCCATGGTCCTCTTCTTGTCTTCTAACATCCAATCAACTGGTACGCCGCACTGCCTGCAATGTCCGCGCTGCTGCTCCTCGCCGCGGCCGAATATCATTTGCGCCCGGCGGCTTTCAGTAATGCCAGGTACCGGTCACCGGCGGCAAGGCTTCCAGCTTGACCGGAAAGGTTTCCCTGGTTTCGTGGGCCCCAGGCACCTGGCCTGGCAGACTGGCGCGGGAACCGGTTTCCTGAGGACTACACCATCGGACGTTACGCACCTCGCGCGGCATTGTCAGCAGGTTTTCCTGTCCCTGCTGTTCCTAGGACGCGGAGTCCTACCTTCCCTGCCCGAGGAAACGTGGACACGGCCATGGTGAATGGTAAACATGGGTCAGAGCGCGGAGCTCGGAAAGTTCCTGAAGGTAATGCGGTCACGGTTGACGCCGGAGAAAGCCGGGATCGGCTCCACCTCGGGTTGGCGGCGCGTGCCCGGGCTGCGGCGCGAAGAGATCGCCCGGCTGGCCGACGTGAGCACCGACTACTACGCCCGGTTGGAACAGGGCCGCAACATCCACCCCTCCCGGGCAGTGCTGGATTCGGTGGCGAGGGCTTTGAGCTTAGATTCAAGCGAACAGGCGCACATGATGGACCTCCTGGAGAACTGCGCAATGTCCGAGCGTCCGCATGCTCCAGCACAAAGCGTGCGGCCAGCGCTGCGGCAACTCCTTGAATCTGTTGGCAACGTGCCCGCCCTCATTCTGGGCCGCCGCACCGACGTGTTGGCCGGAAACGATCTGGCCTTCCTCCTGTTCGCCGATTTCCCGTCCATGGCGGCGGCGGAGCGAAACCTCACCCGGTGGATCATCCTTGACCCTTCCGCACGTGAGCTCTTCCGGGACTGGAAGACGGTCGCGTCCGAAGCGGTGGGAACCCTTCGTTCCGATGTTGGCCGGCATCCCAACGACGCCCAAGCTAGTCAGCTGGTAGGCGAACTCGCGGTGCACAGTGAGCACTTCCGCCAAAGGTGGGCCGGACACTTAGTGGCCACAGGCTCCGCCGGCAGTGTGGCCCGGTGCGGGGTTGATGTGAGGTGTGTCAAGGATGTGAGAGAGTCGCGTAGTTTCTTTTTGGTGAGGCAGCCGCGGGAAGCGGTTGTGCGGTTGGCGTGAAGGCCGCCATTGCGGTGGCTGGCGGCAGGCCGTCATTGTTGCTGTGGGGTCGCCAGCGGTTGTAGAACACTTCGATGTACTTGCCCGTATACAGCACGAAGTGGACTCCCGTCCGGCCCTTGTGGCCGGGCGGGTAGTCCCGTTTGTGATTCCTTCGTTCCCGGTTCTTCCGGCCGCCGGCAGCGTCCTCGCAGGATCATCGCTTCTGCTTGGCGCCCAGAACTGCGGCTGGGCGGACGGCCCGTGGACGGGTGAGGTGTCGCCGTCGCTCCTGGCGGAGCTGGGGGTAGCCCTCGTGGAGATCGGCCA
>NZ_JBWZCI010000049.1:0-7609 GCF_059383495.1 Pseudarthrobacter sp. RHLT3-21 | reverse complement strand
ATGAGGCTGTGGTCGTGGACGGGAACGTCATCACCTCCAGGACCCCTGTCGATCTTCCCGACTTCACCCGCGCGATCATCGCACACCTGGAAGGCCGCCCGGCCGGAACTGAACACGCGACGCACAACCGCGCCACGGACCTGACCAACGACCCTGCCGGCACGCGGTACGAGACCGGGGTGGCCGTCTCTTAGCGAGCGGCCATGCCCGCGGCAGAACAACAGGACCGCGGGATTACGGCGGGAGGGCCGCGTTCCGGCGACCCCGGCGGCGCGCGGCCCCGACCGCACAGGCTCGATTCCCGCATCGGAGGAATCGAAATAAAGAAGGTACGGACGGCACGGGTGCCGTCATCGAACTTAGGAGAATCTCAGTGGCTACAACGAAGAAGCCTGAACCCGTTGACGTCGTCGTCGTCGGGCTGGGTGCCAACGGCGGTACGGCGGCGAAGGTCTTGAGTGAGGCCGGGCTGAAGGTTATCGGTTTTGACCGCGGCCCGTGGCTTCGCGCACAGGAGCACTACTCCGGGGACGAGCTCAAGTTCGTCAACCGCAACTACATGTGGCCGGACCCCACGCTGTTCCCGCGGACCCTCCGGTACGCAGAAGACGAAGTGGCCCAGCCCTTTTCGTTCTCCCCAACGCCGCAGATGGTCGGCGGCGGGACGAACCACTGGGCCGGCTGGGTTCCCAGACCCCGCGAATCGGACTTCATGCTGCGCTCCCTGCATGGCGACGTCGACGGCATGAACCTCGCGGACTGGCCGTTCCGTTACGAGCATCTGGAGCCCTACCTGACGAAGGTCGAATGGGCCTTCGGGGTTTCGGGAATCGCCGGCGCCGATAAGTACGAACCCTACCGCTCCAGGGGGTATCCCAGCCCGCCCCTGCGGCCCACCCGTTACGGGAAGCGTTTCTACGACGCGTGCAACAAGATGGGCATCAACGCGTTCCCGATCCCTCACGCGATGGTCACCAACGACCACAACGGGCGTGACCCGTTCAACAAGACCAGCTTCTGGAACCAGTACGGCGACCCGTCCGGCGCCCGGTCCAACATCCTGACAACCTTCATCCCGGACGCGTTGGCCACCGGAAACTTCGAGGTCCGCGCCGAAAGTTTCGTCCGCGAAGTGAAGATGGGCAAAGACGGGAAAGCCACCGGGGTCCTCTACGTGGATCCGGACGGCAACGAGGTCGAGCAGGACGCTAAGATTGTCGTTCTTGCATTGGGCGCCATCGAATCCGCACGTCTGATGTTGCTCTCCCGCTCCTCTCAGTTCCCCGACGGCCTGGCGAACAGCACCGGCCTCGTGGGCAAGAATGCCACTTTCCACGAATACCTCTTCGCGGTCGGCTTGTTCGACAACGAGATCGACGAACCGTTGAACGGTTTCACCGGCAACTACATCTCCGGCGGATCCCTCGAATTTTACGAAACGGACGAAAATCGCGGACACATCGGCGGCTGCATCATTTCCGCTTCCCAGACCTGCCACCCCGTCAACTGGGTCTTCCCGGGGCGCCCGACCTGGGGCGACGCGCTCAAAGACGCGGACCGAAACTACTTCAACCACGCCATGAAGATCGGCCTGATCCTGCACGACATGCCCGTGGAATCGAACCGTGTTGACCTCGACCCGACCGTCCAGGATGCCTGGGGTCTCCCGGTCGCCCGCATCACCCACCGGCCGCACGCCAACGACATCGCCATGGGCAAATGGCAGGTTGATAAGAACGCTGAGATCCTCGAAGCCGCCGGGGCCCGCAAGACGGTCCCGGTCTACCTCGACAAGATGACCGGCAATACCTGCCACCAGCACGGCACCGCCCGCATGGGCCTGGACCCTTCCAAGAGCGTGCTGAATGAATGGGGCCAGGCCCACGACGTCGAAAACCTGTTCGTGGTTGACGGCTCGGGTTTCCCGACGGCCACCGGCGTGAACCCGACCCTGACCATGATGGCCAACGCCTGGCGCTGCTCCGACTACATCGCCAATACCTACTCCAAGGGCCGGGTCGAACGGCTCGCCCAGCCTGCCTGAGGGAAAGGACAGTCCTGAAATGACACTGAAATCAGAATGGGAAATCGTCGGCGAACCCGTAGACCCGGATTCGACAGAGCGGTACTTCTTCACCGAACACGAATGGAACACCGTCGAAGCGGCAACGGCCCGCATCATGCCCACAGACCACGACCCGGGGGCCAGGGAAGCACGAGTGATCGTCTTCATCGACCGGTACGTGTCGGGGATCGACTACATTTTCGCGGCAGCCGACGGCTCGGGATTCCTGAAACTCGCAGGCAAACATGCCGACGCCTGGCGGGGCCGGCAATACAAGATGCAGGAGCTCTACCGTGAAGGCGTCAAGGCTTTGGACGCGATTGCGCGGAACCTGGACGGAAAGAACTTCGTCGACCTTGACGAGGAAGAACAGGACCAGGTCCTGATTTCGCTCTCAGGCGCACCGAAACCAATCAAGGTCACCCTCGGTACCAAGGAACCCGTCACGACCTTCCTCCAGGGCTCATTCGATGAAAACCTTCCGTTCTTCGACACACTGTGCCTTCACACCCGTCAAGGGTTCTACAGCGACCCTGTGTACGGAGGCAACAAGGACCAGATGGGATGGAAAACCATCGGATTCCCCGGCCCGAAGTCCCTGAAGGACACCATGGACGGCACCTACGACACCACCGAGTACTTCTATGACGGCGAGTACGACTGGTACGACCTGATCCCGTACCTGAACCAGTCGGCTCCCCGCGAACAGTAACCAGAAAGACGGACCGGCGGCCCGGCATTTCCTCGAAGTGCCGGGCCGCCGGTCCACAGACACTCCACACTCGCGAAAGGACCCAAGAGAATGAAAATAACAGAGATAAGGGCGTTCCCGGTCGGGGTGCCCCTGGAGGAACCCCTGCGATGGGGGGCCATGGAAGTCAACGTCAAAGGAGGCATCCTCGTCCGGGTGAAAACCGACGAAGGAATCGAAGGAATCGGCGAAGCGGGTTTCTCGGCTGAGTACTTCTCAACAGTAGGTCCGCTGATCAACCAGCAGCTTGGACCGATGCTCATCGGACGCGACCCGCTCGACATCGCCTCGATCTGGCAGGACATGCTGAACGCCACTCATATGTGGGGCCGCCGCGGCATCGAAACCTATGCCCTCAGCGGCATCGACATCGCCCTATGGGACCTTCTCGGCAAGGCCAGCAACCAGCCCGTGTACCGTCTGCTGGGAGCATCCAAGTCCAAGGTCAAGGCCTACTACGCACCGTCTCTGAAACCGACCGAAGAGATCGTGGAAGAATCAATCGCCGCTGTTGAGCAGGGATTCTCCGCCATGAAGCTGCGCAACGGACCGAGCATCAGCCACGGCGTCGACATGGTTTCCCGGGTCCGCGACGCAGTAGGCCCGGACATCGACATCATGGTCGATGCCAACATGGCCTTCGACCGCCGCGAGGCGCTCACCCTCGCCAGGGAACTCGAACAACTGGGCGTCCTGTGGCTGGAGGAACCCATTCTTTCGCGGAGCCTGACCCAGTACATCGATGATCACTCCTGGCTGGCCGACCGAGTCTCACTCAAACTCGCCGGGGGAGAGTCGCTGCTCACCCGGTACGAGTATCTCGATCTGCTGCGCAAGCGGACCTTCGACGTCCTCCAGCCGGACTGCACCAGCGTCGGTGGTATCTCCGAATGCAAGCGTGTCGCTGACATGGCCAGCTCATGGAACCTCTTGTGTGTGCCCCATATCGCCTGCAGCTCCGGAACCGGGGTGGCACTGGCAGCAGGACTTCACACGATCCTCAGCTGCGAAAATGCGCCAATGATCGAATTCGACGCCTACGGCGGACCCGGCTGGGACGGCCTCCTGGAACAGCCGCTGACTGTCACCGGCGGATATGTCGAAGCGCGTGACGTTCCGGGGCTGGGCATCGAGTTCCCTGAGGGAGCTTTGGAGAAATACACCCTTACCGGTGCCCGGTTCCAATGAGCCGCCGCATCCCCTGAAACCGCGTCACGGTCCAGGGATCGCACTCGCACCAACGGAGTGCGATCCCGGAACCTGTTCGGACCGGACCCACAGATGCGACGGTATCTGCGGGCATGGCCCGTAAAAAGCTTCAGCAGAGAACACGGTAAACGATGCAGTGCCGACGGGCAGCGTCGGTGGGAGGATCATGAGAACGCTGCTAGTGGAGGTTGCCCTGGATGCCCACGCCGACCTCGCCGAGGGACCATGGTGGGACCAGCAACGCGGGGAACTCCTGTGGGTTGACATCTTCGCCGGCAGAATCCACATGTTCGACCCCGCGTCGGGCCAGGACCGCAGCATCGATGTCGGGCAACCTGTCGGAATGGTCGCCCGACGCCGGACCGGGGGCCTGGTGTGCGCCGTCCGTGACGGAATCGGATTCATCAACCCCGACGGGAACGCCTTCGAACTTGCCGCACCCATCGAGGCCGAGAAACCGGGAAACCGGATGAACGACGGCGCCTGCGATCCCGCCGGCAGGCTCTGGGCCGGAACCATGGCAACCGACCTCTCCCCGTCGGCCGGAAGCCTCTACAGCATCAGCACCACCATGCAGGTGACGCAGGTCCTGACGGACGTATCCATCTCCAACGGCCTGGACTGGAGCCCCGACGGACGCACCTTCTACTTCACCGACTCGACCACCCGTTGCCTGGACGCATACGACTTCGACGTCGAAACCGGGGCAATCAGCAACCGCCGGCTGCTCGTTGACCTACCCGACCCGGTCGCGACCCCCGACGGAATCGCAGTGGATGCCGAAGGAACCATCTGGGTGGCCATGTGGGACGGCGGCCGGGTCCAACGGTTCAGCCCGCAGGGCAAGCTGCTGGAAACAGTCATACTGCCTATCACTCGACCCACAAGCGTCGCTTTCGGTGGCCCCGACCTCAACCAGCTGTTCATCACCTCCGCCCGGAACGGTCTTTCGCCCCGGCAGCAATCGGATGAGCCGCATGCCGGCGCCATCTTTGTCATCGAACCCGGCGTGACTGGACGCCTCCCCTGGGCCTTCGGTGGATAAGACGCCGCGGTTGGCGGCAGTGCAGGGAAGGTACGGAGGCCGGGCGGTTGGCCTNGGGGGGGGGGGGTACCGTGGAGGCGGTTTAAGCCCTCGTCTTCCCCTTCGATGCCGATGTGGCGTTGATGGCCGACGCCAGACAGTGCGCGGAAGACTTTTTCCCAAGGGATATCGCCGCGTCCGGCGGAGACGAAGTCCCAGCCGCGGCGAGGTCTTCCCCCGTGCAGGTGGGGACCCAACAACGTGTTGCTTCCGCTCACGCGGAGCTAAGAGTTGTGCATTTGACGTGATAGATGAGCTCCTTGAAGTCCCAGATGAAGAAGGTGGGGTCGAGCCGTGCCACATCTAAATGGCTCAGGTCCCAGCGACGACAACCAAGATACGCCCTGAAGGGATGCAATGAATGTAACGGCAGAAGGTGTAAAGTCGGCTGAACCGAAGGCGCTGGAGAGCAGCCGGCCGTTATCGGCGAAAACCGAAGAATATCTTTTGAGTGTTGTAGTGACCGATCCGGCGATGCTGCAGGAACAGTTAAGTGCCGCGATGGCCCAAGCTCAAACGCATGCACAGAGCCGCAGACGCGGTCTCATGCTGACACGCCACGACGCATCCTTCTTTGAGGTTCAAACAAGCGCCGAGGTCGACTTCGGTACCACGCTTGAACGGGACCTATGGTCGACAGCATAGGTGCGCCACGATCGAAAACTCGAGTTCCTGCGTCGGATGCACCCCCCTGCGGCTTCACGCCGATAATGGATAATAATTATGTCAATCTGAATCGATATTATTGCAATCTGATGCCGGAACCAGAGGTACGGAGGAAGACGACGCTTCCGGTCGGAGCCATGAAAGGGTGTCATGAAAATCGTCATCGCCGACCGGGACTTGCGCGTCCATCGGGCCGTCTTCGAAGCGGCACTCGGGCCGGACATGGTGATCTCCTGGCACAACTCATGGGATGAACCTTCGGTCCTGACCGCTCTTGAGGACGCCGACGTGTTTGTCGGATCCCGTCTGACAGCGACCATGGGAGCAGCGGGGCCCAGGATCCGGCTGGTCCACACCGCGGGGGCAGGGTACGACGGCATCGATTTTAACGCGCTCCCAATCCTGGCGGTTTGCGCGAACACCTTCCACCACGAAGGCTCGGTGGCCGAATACGTCGCGGCAACCCTGATTGCGCTTCGGCGCAACCTCATTGGCCAGGACGCCGCGCTCAGGGCCGGCATCTGGCACTCCCCGTCCTACTGCACGGACCTCCCTCAGCCCGAAACGCTCAGGGGAGCGGTCGTCACTTTGCTCGGCTTCGGTCACATCGGCGCCGCATCCTGGCAACTCCTCCAAGCCTTCGGCACCGAAGGGATCGCCATCACTCGGACCGGTTCCGTCACCGCGGACGCACACGCGCT
This sequence comes from Pseudarthrobacter sp. RHLT3-21, assembly GCF_059383495.1. Taxonomy (NCBI): domain Bacteria; kingdom Bacillati; phylum Actinomycetota; class Actinomycetes; order Micrococcales; family Micrococcaceae; genus Pseudarthrobacter; species Pseudarthrobacter sp. RHLT3-21. The sequence goes on along the minus strand of NZ_JBWZCI010000049.1, from coordinate 1,133 downwards.
GCGCTGGGCAGGCACCATGGAGAACTTGCATGAAGCGTTGACGGAATCTGATGCCCTTCTCATCAGCGTCCCCCTGGCGGTCAACACCACGGGAATCATCGGCCCTGCCGAACTGGATGCGCTCGGGCCTGGCGGCCTCCTGGTCAACGTCGCCCGCGGCCCCGTTGTCCAGGAAGAAGCTCTCTACCTCGCACTGAAAGATCGACGGATCGCTGGCGCAGCCATCGACGTCTGGTACCGGCATCCCGGTGCCGACGGCCGCGGAAAACCAGGTGCGCTGCCCTTCGGAAGCCTCGACAACATCATCATGACGCCGCACTCCTCGGCCGTCACCGCAGAAACCTTCCGTGGACGGTCACAGGAGATCATTGAAAACATCAACCGCCTGGCCGCCGACCGACCACTACGGAACGTCGTGATCACCGGAAGAACGAATAAGCCGGCAGGGGACCCGACACCGTGAAACCAGACTTTGTCGGGAAACCTGCCGATCTCGGAATCTGCCCGTAGCGGGCAATCACCGGCGGTCTTTCAAAAATTTGCATGCCACCGTTACGGAAGCGAATATGGCGGAAGAACTCCATTCAGTCTTATCACCTCCACCCCCACCACCGTGCTTGGAAGAGCACACAGGTCTGGGCTTCTGCGGTGATATTCAGCAGCCGATTTTATGCTCTTCAAGGGAACTCGCTCGCCCGGCGCTGCCCGGCTGATCACCCACAACACGCGACCCGATATCTATAACCAAAAGGATTCCTGTTTTCAGCGGCCAGAACTGCCATGCCAGAACTGCCATGCCGGCCGAACCATCGGAGGCCGGTCCACAAGATCGACCTGAAGCGCTCACGGATACTTCAGAGGGGTCCGCCGATTCGTTTGACCACCTTGCCAGAAAGTGATCGAACCTTATTCAGCGACAGCACAGACCAACACACCCGGCTGGGTAACCCAAGTCGGCGGATGGTTTTCTTAGCCGCCTGTCCTGACATTGCCCACCCCGGAATTCTCGTGCGGAAGGTCTTCGGTTCCGGCCGGGCGGCCTTCCAGGTGTGCGATGATCGCGCGGGTGAAGTCGGGAAGATCGACAGGGGTCCTGGAGGTGATGACGTTCCCGTCCACGACCACAGCCTCAT
>NZ_JBWZCI010000048.1:0-10303 GCF_059383495.1 Pseudarthrobacter sp. RHLT3-21 | reverse complement strand
CCTGCCCCTCCGACGACAACGCATTGTCACCCGCGCCGTCAAACGCAAGATGTCCAACTGGCCACTCAAACGAATACCAAAGAAACCTAAGTAAACGGCATTGGGTCTAACTCCAATGCCGTTTACTTAGCACAGGTGTGTTAATCTTTCGGCATGGCGCGTAGTGGATGGGTGACCCCGGAGGGTCCCGAGCGGTTGAGTGACCATGTTTCTCTTGGCGTGTTGACGCGGGTGTTCCCGGCTGATGTGTCGCCCGTCACATCGGTGATGGGAACTCTAGATCGGCTCACGGCAACCATCGAAGAGGCAAGACAAGATGGCCTCGCCGCTGCTCAATTGCGAGGCGGCTTGCGGAAATACGGATACAACCCCTTGGTCAAGACTCCCCTGATTGAGCTCGGAAACGGCAATGTCTGCGCTCCCCAAAGTTCTTTGGTGCTCCGCTCGTTCTCTCCAGAAAATCTCTACTACTTGGGGTGGAAGCAGTGGCCCAAAGATTTCGGAAGAGAGTTTGGGGACAGGGTTGACGCCTACACGGGGAACCAGTTAAACCACACCGGTCAACTCGAAGTCCTACCGGAGATACGCTGGGGCAGGAGTGGAAACCTGTCCGTTGACTGGTTCCTCATCACTCCATCAGCCACGATCCTCATTGAGTGCAAGTCAGCACGAACGACTCTAGACGCTCGGGCTGGCGATACGACGGCTGTTGGGGCGATCAGCGCGAAGCTGCGGCGCGGCTATGAACAGATCAACGAATCCGTCGCACAGATCATGTCAGGCAACAGCAAATTTTCCGCCCTCCCTCGTGACCGGCCGATGATTGGACTGGTAGTCACAGCTGAGCCCTGCTACCTGGCCAATACAGACGACATCAGGGACCGACTGCCGGCTACTGAGATTCCTGTGCTTACCGTGTCGCTCCGCGAGATCGAACACCTGTCATCGCTGCCTGGTGACGTGATCGGAGACGCCCTCCTGAAGGTAGTGAACGATCCGGTTCTCTTCACTTACGACCTATACGCGTCGATCAAGGATGTCGTCGGTGAAGAGAGCTTTGGGCAGAGAAATCAGCTCATCGATGACGCTTACCTGAAGTACGTAATGCCTGAGAAAATGTTCCCTGGGACAAGAGAACCCGACAAGCCGGGCTTCAGGTGAAGCCGCCGCCGACATTGATTTATCGGCCAGGCCCGCTCCGATGCCGAAAACGAACGGATCAAAGCCTCCGCTGCGCGCACCGACGAAGTAGTGACCGGCGCCGCGGTTGGAGGCACCAACACGTCAAGAATGTCCAAACAGGGGGGCAAGGGCAGGACACTGGGACGCGGCGGGCTCGAACGCTAGGACACGGCACGCTGATCGCTGCATTCTTCGTGCTGTAGCGGAATGACCTGCGTTCGCAGGTTCCCCGGGTCTAGCGGTGGATCAGTCCTCCGTTGACGGAGATGGTCTGGCCCGTGATGTAGCTGCTCTCGTCTCGGAGGAGGAAGGCGACAAGGCTGGTCATGTCATCGGGACCTGCGGTGCGGTGCAGAGCCTGGCGGGCCATCATTGCCTCTTTCTGAGCGGCCGACACGGTGTCCCGTGATACTTCTGTGTAGACCGGCCCCGGTGACAAGGTGTTGACCCTGATGCCGAATTCGCCCAGCTCATGGGACATAGAGAACGTCATGCCTGCCACCCCGCCTTTGCTTGCGACGTAGTGTAGATAGCCCTGTCGTCCCATGGCGACGGCATCGGATCCGATGTTGATGATGCTCGCGCCGGCTGAGGCACGCAGTAGCGGCAGGAGCGCTGTGGTCAGCAGCCACGGGCCCTTGAGGTTGACATCCATGAGCCGATCCCATTCGTCTGTGGATATTTCCCAGAACGGCTTCATGGTGATGGTCGAGAAGATGGCGGCGTTGTTGACCAGCCCGTCGACGCTGCCGAATTCTTTCCTCAGCGATTCGGCAAGCTCAGCGCAGCTGTTGGCTGAGGCGACGTCGAGTGTGTGGGCGATGGCTTTTCCCTGGCTGCCGTTCTCGTTGAGGGCGGCTGCTGCCTTTTCCACGCTGTCTGTTGCACGGTCGGCGAGCACGACCGTTGCTCCTTCGTTCACTAGCCTGCGCGCGTAGGCCAGGCCGATGCCCTGTGCCGCGCCGGTTACGACGACTACCTTGTTGGCCAAATCTGTGTAGCTCACGAAAGTACCCATTTCCTGTATGTCTTTTCATCTGCGGGGGCGACCTCGGTGGAGAGGCACACGAGGCAGCCGGGGCAGAAGCTCTGCCTGATGACAATCGGTCTGTCGGTGAATAGTGCCGGGTCCGCCTTCACACCCGGACCTGCGGCGCTTGAGGGGCGTTCGTTCCGGATTGCACGGGTCATGGGCGCTTGGACGGAGTCTCCGACTGTGGCCCCGCAGTGGCGGCATGCGACGGTGCCGGTGTCGGTCACTGCCAGGTTTGTATCGATGTTCATGCCGGTGCTCCTGTCTTTGCTTCGTGGTGGGACAAACCGGCGCGTTCAAGCCGGAGTGTTTGCCGTGCGTTGGTGGTGGCTTCAGAGTCAACGGTGCCGGTTTCATCGACGGCCACGCCGTAGACATCGATGGCGGCCCTGCGTGAGACCTTGCCCTTGAGTACGTCAGCTGCCACCTTCCGGGGTTCGCGCAGCAGCGGGTCACCCAGGCCGCCACCGCCCTGCCAGTGCGTGTAGTACACGTCCCCGACGCCGAGATCGGTCTCGAGGTGCGGCGGCACCGTGTGGGCTTCGCCTCCGAGGTCTCCCAGGGACGAGGGCATCTCACCGGTCTTGAATTGCTCCAGGACATTGGATCCGCGCACGAGAACGTCGTATTGGGTGGCTGCGGGGTATCCGCCGGCCAAGCCGGGCGCCTGAGGCACCGCTTTGCCGGGGGCTGAGACAACCATGTGGACTGCTCCGACCGGAGAGTCGTGGGGGATGAAGCAGCTTGAGCCTCCGGCGCCGCCTCGGTATTTCCCGGGACCGCCGGAGTCTTCCTCTTCGCGGCGCCACAGGTACAGGATCGGGAAGCTGAATTCGTTAATTTCGACGTCCGCAACCCTGCCCATCGGGATGCAGTTCAGGCCGCCGGTATCGACACCGTCGCCGTCGACTTTGGCGCCGAGGCCACCGGCCATTGCGTCGCAAAGCATGGTGACGAATCCACCGCCGCGCTGGTCGACGCCTGCGAGAACAGTGAGGTCCCAGGATCCGCAGCACACACTCATGAGGTGCTCGGAATGTTCCGGGTGGGTGGAGAGCATACTGGCAATCGTTTCCGAGACTGCGTTCTGGGTCGACCAGGCGGAGGCGACAGAGCCCTTGCCGATTCCTGCCGGGAAGATGCAGTTATTGATGGTGCCCGGTTCGCTGATGATCTCGATGGTGCGGTAGATTCCGCCGGGGGCCCACGGGATATCAGGGCAGAGCATGCTCAGCACGATCGGCATGATCCCGCCGCGCAGGCCAGCCATAGTGCAGTTGATGATGCCCTCTACCTGCGGATCGGTACCGGTGAAGTCAAAGATAAGCCGTTCACCGGTCTTGGTCATGTTCAGGACGATCTTGTAGACATTCCGGTCTCCTGCCCTCCCGCCGTCCTGATGCGCCACGGCACCCCAGGTGCCGTCCGGGAGGTCCAGGAGTTTGGCGCGGAGTCTTGACTCGGAGTCATTCATCATGCGTTTCATGACGGCCTTGACGGTGTCGCGTCCGTATTTGTTGATAAGCGCGGTCAGCCGGTCGTGGGCGACGTTGTTGGCCCCGATCTTGGCGCGCAGATCCAGTGCCACGAGTTTGGGGACACGGGAGCGGCGCAGGTAGACGTCTTCAACGTCGGCGCGGACGGCGCCGTTTTCGACGATCTTGATCGGCGGTGTGGGCAAGGACTCCCAGAACACGTCCATGCCGTCGACCGACCAGCTGCCCGGAGAGACGCCGCCGAGGTCGACCTGGTGCGCTACTGCGCCGGTCCATCCGAAGAGCTCTCCGTCGTGGAAGAGCGGTGCGAGGACGGTGACGTCGTTCTGGTGCAGACCGCCGCCGACCCAGGGGTCATTGCACAGGAACATGTCGCCGGGGTTGATGCCCGGGTTGGCGCTGCGGTTCTCGAGTGTCCACTTCGCTGCCATGTCCAGTGAGGAGGCCAGCTGCATGTTGTAAAGGCCGACCTGGACGGTATCTCCGGCTTCGTCCATGATGGCGGCCCCGAAGTCGTTGCAGTCGGTCACGACGACCGATCCGCTCATCCGTTTGATTGCATCGCCCATCTCCTCCGTGATGGCCGCCAGACGGTGACGTATGACTTCGTAGGTGAGGGGATCCAGGCCACCCACGGTCGCGTCGTCGACGATGTGGAGGGACAGTGAGCCGATTCGGCGCTGATCGGCGCGGAGCGGGGCGGGCTGAAGCGCGAACTTTTCAGACCCGGAAACGGGAACGATAGGCATGATCAGTTCTCCTTGTCAGTTGAAGTGGTGGCGTAACGGATGACGAGATTTCCCAGACGGTCGACGGTCGCAGTCGTGCCTCGCGGCAAGGCAACCGTTGTTGTCGGTGCTTCCACGACGGCCGGTCCGGAGATCTCGTGACTCGCGCCGAGATCGCTGTAGTCGTAGATGTCGGCGGGTTCGAGTCCGTTGACGATGTCCAGGAAAACGTCCCTTGTCCCTGTTGGCGCAGGGGGAGTCTCGAGGACCGGGTGCTCGGGAAGTTCCGGCCGGATGGGCAGTGAGCCGACGGCCCGGACCCGGTAGGTGATGACCTGCAGTCCGGCCTCGCGGAAGCCGGATCCCTTTCCGTAGATGTTTTCGTAGAGCTGTTCAAACCGTTCCCCGACCGCCCCGATCTGGTCCGCGTCAAGGGTCCCGGAGGGAACGGGGGTGGAGACCTCGGCCATCTGCATGGTGTAGCGGATGTCGGCCTCTCGTTCGTAGTGGATTTCTGAGAATTCCAGTCCCTGGTCAATCAGGCGTGAGCGCAGTTCCGTCTCGAGCCCGGCGAACGTTTCGTTGACGAGGTCGGCATCCGGCGGGAAATTGTGCGGTTGTGAGCGTTCCATGGTCAAAACGATGTCCGACGCGGCGAGGCCATAAGCGGAGAAGACCGCCGCAGTCGAGCCCAGGGGAACCACGACTTCCTTGACGCCGAGGTCTGCCGAGTAGCTGGCCGCATGGACCGGCCCCGCTCCGCCGAAGGAGTACAGGACGAAGTCGCGGGGATCCTGACCCGAGTTGACCACGACCTTGCGGACGAGGTCTGCGGTCTGGGCGTTTTGAATCGCATAGATGGCCTGGGCCGCGTCGCTTACGGACAGGCCCAGAGGCTCCGCGATGTGCTCCCGGATGGCCTCGGCCGAGAGCTCCTTGTCCAGTTTCTTGCGGCCGCCGAGGAAGTTGTTCGGGTTGACGATGCCGAGCACCACGTCCGCGTCCGTGACGGTCGGTTCGAATCCGCCTTCGCCGTAGCAGGCCGGTCCGGGCCGTGCGCCGGCGCTGCGGGGTCCGACTCGGAGGTTGCCTCCGGCGTCGACCCAGGCAATCGCCCCGCCGCCTGCACCGATCGTGTGCACGTCCACCATGGGGGTGCTGATTGTGTACTGGTTCAGGACGGTGCTGGTTGCCGAGACGGGCTTGCCGTCCGAAACCAGCCCGACCAGGAACGTGGTGCCGCCCATGTCCGTGGAGATGACGTTCCGGTGTCCCAGGGCTGCGGCCATTCGGGTGCAGCCGACGATGCCGCCGGTGAGGACCGAGCCGATCGTGGATACGGCATGTTTGGGTGCCTCGTGCGCCGACACGCAGCCGCCGGATCCCTGCATGATGAGAAGGGAGCCTGCGAACCCACGGTTTTTCAGCTCCTGCTCGAGCGGGCGCAGGTATGCGTCCAGCCTGGGGCCGACCTGGGTATTCATGATGGTGGTCGCGCTGCGGGCGTACTCCCGGATCCGTGGGCTGACCTCGCTGGAGAGCGCCACGTACATGTCTGGCTGTTCCTCGTGGACTATTTCCCGGATCCGCTGTTCGTGCGCGGGGTTGCGGAAGGACCACAGCAGGGACACGGCGATGGCTTCGACACCGTCCGAGAGCATCTGACGGACTGCTGTCCGGACCCCGGGCTCGTCCAAGGGAACGAGCACTTCTCCCTTATAGTCGATCCGTTCGTTGATCTCATGGATCTGCTCGGAAGGAACAAGGGGTGCCGGCTTGGCGGTCCGCGCCATGTCCTGGACCTCGTCGGCGCCAAGACCGGCGTACCGTCCCTCCAGGTTCATGATCGAAATTGAGTCGCCGTGGCCCTGAGTAGTAAGGAACCCGACCTTTGCGACGTCTCCGGTTACGAGCGCGTTCAGTGTCGAGGTTGTTCCGTGCACGATGTAGTCGGTGTCGCCGAGGAGCTGGGATGTAGTCAGATCCAGTTCCAGCGCAAGGTCGTCGATGGCGTTGAGGAACCCTTGCGCGAAATCCGGTGGTGTTGAAGGCGTCTTGGCTGCGGCGACCCTGTCTTGGTGGTCGGCGACAAATGCGTCGGTGAAGGTTCCGCCGGTGTCGATGCCGATGACATATGTCATGTGATTTCTCCGCAATCGATAGATGATGTTGGTGTGCTTAGCTCCGTGGCGCTGACGACTGTCAGCAGGCAAGCCGGAGGTTGTTCTCTGGTGCGGTCTGCTTAGCAGGGTTACAGCATGATGTTCACGGTCTTGAGCTCGGTGTAGCTCAGTAGTTCTTCGATGCTTTCTTCGCGGCCTATTCCCGAAGCCTTGTACCCGCCGTAGGGGACATTGGGGAAGTGTCGGGAGGATCCGTTGATCCAGGTGAATCCGGCCTCCAGTTCACCTATCACCCGGTGCGCGCGCGTGATATTTTCGGTCCAGACGCTGGCCGTCAGGCCATAGTCAACGCTGTTGGCGATCGCAACGGCTTCTTCCTCAGTGCTGAACGTCATAATGGACAACACGGGGCCGAAGACTTCTTCGCGGGCTATCCGGGTTTCCGGGCCAACGTCGCCGAGCACAGTCGGGGAGACATAGAAACCCCGTTCGAACCCGTCCGGCCGGCCCCCGCCGGTCAGCACGGTCGCACCCTCGGACTTTGCGATGTCGATGTAGTCGAGTGCCTTTTGGTACTGGGCGCGGGAAATCATCGTGCCCTGGTCGCATGTTTCGTCCAGCGGGTTGCCGATCGTGAGCGCGTTGACGATCTTGACCACCTTGACGGTCACCTCATCGGCTACGCTCTCGTGCACGAGGAGCCGGGAATTGGACCCGCAGGATTGACCTGACCATGTGAAGTTCATTCCCGCGACGGCGCCGGCAGCAGCCTTGTCCAGATCGGCGTCGGGGAAGACCAACATGGCGTTCTTTCCGCCGAGTTCCAGTGTGACCTCCTTGACGCCCGCCTCTGCGGCGTCGCGCTGGATCGCCCGGCCCGTGGACTCGCTGCCGATGAATCCGATCCGACGCACCTTCGGATGCCGCACTATCGCACGCGGAACTTCGGGACCGTTACCGACCAGAATGGACAGTACGCCCTCGGGAAAAACGTCAGCGGCGAGTTCTCCCAGGCGCAAGGAAGACAGGGGTGCGACGTCGGGAGCTTTGAGGATTACACAGTTTCCCGCGACGAGCGGTGCAGCTATCTTGCACGCAAACATCAGCGGGTGATTGAAGGGCACGATGCGTGCCACGATCCCGATGGGCTCACGGAGGGTCATGTGGATGTTGTTGCTGGCAGGGATGGTCGTCCCCTTCATCTCCAAGGCAAATGACGCGAACATCCGCAGGTGAGCTACCGCCATGGCAACGTCATTGCGGGCATTTTTGATGGGAGACCCGGCGTCTATCGCATCCAGAAAAGCAAGTTCTTCCGCATGGGCCTCGATGAGGTTGGCCAGTCGCTGCACCCTGGCCGCACGATCGGCCGGTATGGTCCTGCGCCAGTCCTTCCTCGCCGTTTCTGCGGCACTGACGGCCGCTTCCACGTCATCCGTGCCGCCGTCCGGTACCTGCGCGATTACAGCCTCGGTCACCGGGCTCAGAACCTCATATGAGGCGCCGGACAGAGCCGGAACCAGCCGCCCGCCGACCAGAAGGCGGAATTTATGGTTGAGCACAGCCTCAACCTTGGACGCTATCAATCCGTCCATGTGTGTTGTCATCGTCATTGATGGAGCCTTTCCAAATCATTTCCCTCCGCCGTGGCCTTCGTCGGGCAGAACGTGCAGAGTGTTTTCAGCGCGACATTCCGCGCTACAGCAGATGAGATTTGTGGCCCGAATTCCCTGGCCATTGCTTCGTCAACCCTGTACCCCCAAAGCTAATGTGACCGCAACCACAGAGCCCTATGATTCTTCTATGAAGAACAAGCCGCCCTATCCTTTGTCCTCCGTGGATAATGCGCTGCTACTCCTGCACCTGCTGCGCGACCAGGGTCAGCTGGGGGTTACCGAGGCCGCCGAGGCGCTGGGTGTGGTGCGGTCGACTGCCCACCGGCTGCTTTCCATGCTCGTCTACCGCGACTTTGCCATTCGCGATGAAACACATCGATACCGGCCCGGTCCGTCACTCTTCGTGTCGGCTGTTGAGAACAGGCCCACATCGGAGCTGACCAGAATCATGTTGCCTCACATGCAAGCACTGCGGGACAGCAGCGACGAGTCGGTCCACTTGTCCGTTCGCAGCGGACGGTGGACGCGGTTCATCGCGACCGTCGAATGCACGCAATACCTTCGGGTCGGTGACCGCCGGGGAACTGCGTTGCCTGCACGTGCCTCCTCGGGAGGCAGGGCCCTGCTGGCAGAACTGACCGATCAGCAGCTGCGCGACCTCTACTACGTAGGTGAAGGTGCCGGCACGGCACCGGACGATGAGGCCCGGCTTGCGCAGGGGGAATGGAATGCACTGGTCCACTCACTGGCACTCATACGGATTAAGGGATATGCCGTCAGCCTGCCGAACACGGAACCCGGGGTGCGTGCCGTGAGCGTGGCCCTGCACAACGAGATCGGGGACGGCGTGGCCGCCCTCTCCATCGCGAGTCCCACGAGCCGTATGAACAGCGCAACGATCGAGAAGCTGGCCGCCGATTTAGTGGCCATCGCCCAGCGGGCCACCAGGAGCCTTGCCGGGTATCGGGAGAATTGAGAGCCGCGGAAGCCTGATGTACCGGCGGGCCCTCATGAATCTGTTCCTCATAGAAGAATCCTCTCGGATCGAAGAAGCGGGCGGCGCACTCTTGATCGGGGCCCTTGCCGGTGGAAGCCGGCCAGACAACGGCTGACGGTAGCAGCCAACTCACTGAGGAGAAACCGGAAGATGAACAGTGGAACTGCAATGGAGCAGGAAAATATGAGCCGGGCCGTGCAGATGGCCGAGCTCGTCGATGCCAATCACATCCTGTTCGACCAGGGCGTACTGGACGCGTTCGGTCATGTCAGCACACGGGTCGCGGACAGGCCCGACAGCTTTCTACTTTCCCGAAACCTCGCCCCGGCGCTCGTCAGTGAAGACGACATCCTCGAGTTCAATCTCGACGGCGAAACTCTGGATCCGCGACCGGTATACCTGGAGCGCTTCATCCACAGCGAGATCTACAAGGCTCGTCCGGACGTGCTGGCCATCGTCCACAGCCACTCACCGGCCGTCGTTCCCTTCAGCATCGTGGACACTCCGCTGCGGGCCGTGATGCACATGGCTGGCTTCCTCGCCAAGCCCACACCGGTATTCGAAATCCGGGACGTCCTTGGAGATGCATCAGACCTGCTCATTCGAACGGCCGAATCCGGCCAGGCTCTCGCGACGTCCCTGGCACAATCACCCGTCCTGCTGATGCGTGGCCACGGTTCAGTGGCAGTTGGAACGTCACTCAAGGATGCCGTCTACCGAGCCATCTACACCGAAATCAATGCCAAGACCCAAGCAGACGCGCTCCGTCTGGGATCCTGCACATACCTCACGGAAGAAGAAGGGGCGGCAACCGTCCCGACCATGAACTCGCAAATCGAGCGCGCATGGGGCATCTGGCGGTCAAGGGCACGGGCCCGCGTGCAGTTCGGAAACGTCTGACCCGGAAGGGATATCACAGTGTCGACCCACGCCCCTGACGACACCATTCCAGGAGGCTTGAGCCGGCGTAGACGGTGCGGAATTTACCGTGCAGGTCATCCCACCGGCCCGGTAACCGGCCTAGTACTACAGTCGCGTTTGTAGAGTGTGGCCGCGGGTTTTGTAGTGACATTGTTGGGCGCGGTGTTGGTGTTTTCGTCGCCAGAATGAGCAGCGGATCACGTGGTG
>NZ_JBWZCI010000047.1:0-10836 GCF_059383495.1 Pseudarthrobacter sp. RHLT3-21 | reverse complement strand
CACCCAAAGAGACATGATCGCTCAACCGCTCCGGACCCACCGGGGTCACCCATCCACTACGCGCCATGCCGAAAGATTAACACACCCCTGCTAAGTGAACGGCATTGGGACTAGACCCGGGCCAGCCCGGCAACCTCCGCCAGCAGCTCCACGGAGCGGATCCTTGCCTCGGTGCCGGTGTTCTGGTGCGCCACGATAAGTTCGTCGGCGTCGGAGTGCTTGGCGAACCCGTCCAGGTAGTCGAGCACCACGTCCGGGGTGCCGATGGCGGAGTAGGTCATCATCTGCGAGACGTGCTGGCCCTGCGGGGAGTCCAGGATCATGTCCGCTTCATCGTCCGAGAACTCGCGCCCGCCGCCAAAGAACAACGAGACGCGGGCGCGCAGGGTGGCCCGGAAAGCCGCCTGCGCTTCGGCAGTGGTATCGGCGGCAACCACGTTGACGCCGGCGATCACGTGCGGTGCGTCCAGCTGGGCCGAGGGCTTGAATTCACGGCGGTAGAGCGCCACGGCATCCCGCAGGGCGTTGGGCGCGAAATGCGAGGCGAAGGCGTACGGCAGGCCCAACTGGGCGGCCAGGCGGGCGCCGAACAGCGAGGAACCCAGAATGTACAGCGGGACGTTGGTGCCCTTGCCTGGAGTGGCTTCGACGCCCTGGATCCGCGTGGGGCCGGTGAGGTAGCCCTGCAGCTCCAGGACATCCTGCGGGAAAGTGTCCGCGGACATGGGGTCCCGGCGCAGCGCGCGCATGGTGTTCTGGTCGCTGCCGGGGGCGCGGCCCAGGCCAAGGTCGATCCGGCCCGGGTGCAGCGTCTCCAGGGTGCCGAACTGCTCGGCGATGGTCAGCGGCGAGTGGTTGGGCAACATAATTCCGCCGGCGCCGAGCCTGATGGTCTTGGTGTGGGCGGCCACGTGGGCGATCAGCACGCTGGTGGCCGACGACGCGATGGCGGACATGTTGTGGTGCTCGGCGTACCAGATCCGCCGGTAGCCAAGCTCCTCCGCCCGCTGTGCCATGGCCACGCTGCCTGCGAAACTCTCCGCCGCAGTCTGGCCTTTGCCAATGGTTGCCAGATCAAGGATGGAGAGGGGAAGCGTCACGTCGGTGCCGGCCTTTCAATGCGTTGCGTAGGGTGGCCGGCCGGGTCGCGGCGGGCACACTGTGGACAACGACGGCGGCGCCCGGGTTATTTCTGCGGGCTGCGGTGGGGTGTCCGGCGCCCCCGCTAAGCTAGCGGCATGGCCATCAAAACCACTGCCGAAAAACTCGCCACCATCCAGAAGGGCTACACCCTGGAAGGCGCCACCATCGAGCTGGGTGCCGCCATTGTGGACGGCGAACTCCACAAGGAAGCCCAGGTCCGCCTGCCGCTGGCCATGATGAACAGGCACGGCCTGGTAGCCGGCGCCACCGGCACCGGCAAGACCGTCACGCTGCACATGATGGCCGAGCAGCTGTCCACTGCCGGGGTTCCCGTGTTCCTCGCGGACATCAAGGGCGATCTTTCCGGCCTGGCCACGGCGGCCGCCAGCAGTGAGAAGCTAAAGGCGCGCACCGACAGCATCGGCCAGGCCTGGGCCGGCAAGACGTTCCCGGTGGAGTTCCTAGCCCTGGGCGGCGACGGCAACGGCATTCCCGTCCGTGCCACCATCACCTCGTTTGGCCCCATTCTGCTCTCGCGCGTCATGGAGCTCAACGACACCCAGGAATCCAGCCTGCAGCTGGTCTTCCACTTTGCGGACAAAAACAACCTTGAGCTGATCGACCTCAAGGACCTCCGCGCGGTCATCCAGTTCCTCACCTCGGACGAAGGCAAGGACAAGCTGGAGGAACTGGGCGGCCTGTCCAAGGCCACCGCCGGCGTCATCCTGCGCGAACTGGTGAACCTGGAAGCGCAGGGCCTGGAAAAGTTCTTCGGCGAGCCTGAGTTCGACACGGCCGAGCTGCTCCGGACCGCCCCGGACGGGCGCGGCGTCATTACCTGCCTGGAGCTGCCCACCCTGCAGACCAAGCCGATGCTGTTCTCGACCTTCCTGATGTGGCTGCTGGCGGACCTGTTCGAGGACCTCCCCGAGGCCGGCGACCTGGACAAGCCCAAGCTTGTGTTCTTCCTCGACGAGGCCCACTTGCTGTTCAACGGCGCATCCAAGGCCTTCCTGAACGCCATCACCACCACTGTCCGGCTGATCCGTTCCAAAGGTGTGGGGATCTTCTTTGTCACCCAGACCCCCAAAGACGTCCCCGCCGACGTCCTGGGCCAGCTGGCCAACCGCATCCAGCACGCCCTCCGGGCCTTCACGCCCGAGGACGCCAAGGCCCTGAAAGCCACCGTGTCCACGTTCCCGGTCAGCGACTACGACCTTGAGGAAACCCTCACGTCCGCCGGAATCGGCGAAGCCGTCATTACCGTCATGAACGAGAAGGGCGCCCCGACGCCGGTTGCCCACACACGCCTGCGTGCCCCGGAATCCGTCATGGGCCCCAGCACTGAGGAGCTCATCAAGACCACTGTGGGAGGTTCCGCCCTGCTGCCCAAGTACGGGACCGCCGTGGACAACGTCTCCGCCTACGAGAAGCTCACCGGCAAGGGCGCAGCGCCCACCGGTGGAGCCGCGCCGGGTGAGCCGCCGGTTCCGGGGACTTCCGGGCAGTCAGGTTCGGGGCAGGCCGGTTCGGGACAGGCCGACGTCGACGCCGAGGCCCGCCGGATCGAGGAGGAAATCCTGGGCAGGCCCAGCAGCCGTCCCGCGCCGGCGCCCGACCGTGGGGCCGGCTCTGATGCGCCCTCGCGGCGTGCACCGGAACCTGCGGCCCCTGCCGGCGGCGGCATGGTGGGCGACCTCGCCGGAGCACTCGGCGGGGCACTGGGTGGCGGGCTGAAGAGCATGGTCCGTTCCCTGGGCACCCAGCTTGGCCGGGAACTGCTCCGCGGCGTCTTCGGCACCTCGTCCCGGCGCCGCCGGTAGGAAAACCCGGACGATGTCCCGCCCTGGACTTCCCGCCGTCGGGCGTCAGGAAAGCCGCCGCACCCTGCTACACGGGGCGGCGGCAACACCTGTGTTCAGCGGGCTTGCAGGTAACGTAAGGGAAGTGCAGATGAGTCAGGCGTTGGTGAGGATGGCAGCAGGGTGGCTGCTTGGCCTCATGCTTGCCGTGGCCGCGGCCATCGTTGGGGTCAACGTGGTGAACAATACGGCGGCCAGTCCACAGCAGCCTGTCCGGGAATACCTGGACGCCCTCCACGAGGGCGACGGCGGCAAGGCGCTGGGCCTGCTGCGGGCCACGGTGCCGCCCAGCAACGCCGCCATGCTCGACGGCACAGCCCTGCAGACGGCCTCTTCCCGGCTGGCGAACGTCACTATCGGCGAGGCCGAGGAACGCTCAGGCAACCAGGTTATGGTGCCCGTGCAGTACACGATCGACGGCAGCAGGCTACGCACCGAGTTCTTGCTGGAGAAGACCGGCACGGAATGGCTGTTCTTTAATACGTGGGCGTTTGTGCCGTCGCGGCTGCCCACGGTGGGCCTGACGGTGGTGAACGCCAGCGAAGCCAACCTCAACGGCGTCCCGGTGAACATGCCCCAAGGCAGAAATTCGTTCGCCGTGTTCTATCCTGGCGAATACGAAGCCTCCCTGAACGGTGAATACTTCGCCGCGCCCGCCACGCGCGCCACGGTGACATCCCGCGATGTCCCGGCCGCTCCCTTGAACCTGCTGACCGAGGCCACAGAACAGCTGCGGAAGGATGTGGGCGCGAAGGTTCAGGAGTTCCTGGACACCTGCGCCGCCGAAGCCGTGAAGCAGCAAAAGCTGCAGCCGGACTGCCCCTTCTACTTCGCCAGCACCAACAACGTGGACGACGGCACCATCAAGTGGAGCATCACAGAATACCCGGAGATATCTATCGAGCCCTTTGACGGCCGCTGGGTGGTTGCCCCCCTCGATGGGAAGGCCAAGGTGGAGGCGGTCCAGCAGAGTTCCTTCACCGGCGCCTGGTTCCCGCTCAACGAAGTGGTGGACTTCAGCTTCACCACACGCCTGGACGTCGCCGGCGACACCATCAGGGTCACCCCGCTCCTGAGCTACTAACGCCTCGGGCAGCGCCAGCCCCTCTTGGCGGCGCACCCCCGGCCCCGGCGCCTCTTCTCGGCCCGTTTGAGGGCCGGAAGTGTCACGCCCAGCATGTTTTTGCCGCTGCTGCGCACGCTCGCCCCTGAGTTTCCGGGGTTTTCCCTCCGCCGCCCACCCAAGAGCCTGCTCTACGTGACGGGAAGGCTACGTGACGGGAAGGCTACGTGACGGGAAGGCTACGTGACGGGAAGGCTACGTGACGGGAAGGCTACGTGACGGGAAGGCTACGTGACGGGAAGGCTACATGACGGGAGAGCCGCATAACCGGACGGCCGCTATCTCCCCCGCGCCAGCACTGACAGGACCTGCCCCACCATGTAAGCCGGCGAGTAAACAACATCCGCGTAGTAGTACCGCAGCGCGGTGTAGCCCTGGACCACCGACTCGTTGTTCCGGCGGTGGTCTTTCTTCACCTGGGTCCAATCAGCATGTTGCCGGCCGTCCAGCTCCACCACCAGCCAGCCCTCCAACAGGAGATCGACCTGGCCCACACGCTCAAGGTAGGCCTGGGTTTCCACGCGGATCCCGGCCTGCCGGAAGTAGGTCCGGGCCAAGGTTTCCAGAAGCGAGTCAGCACCCCGGTCCACCCACCTCAGGACCTCACGGGCAGGGCCGTTCCGCCTGCCTGGCAGCCTGGCCCGCAGAAAGTCCACGGTCATGTCTCCCCGCTGAACGGCACATTCCACCATCACCAAGGACTCGGCAAAAGGCAGACACCTCAACGCGTGAATAAGGATATCGGCCAGTGCGGCTACGGGCCTGTCGGGCTGTGGCGGCAGAAACAGGCCGGCATGGTGAATCCGGCTGCCGGTGACCGCTTCGGCCCGGCGGTGGTGCACATGCAGCGGGCCCGAGGACGGCAGCGACCACAACCCATGGTGGGGCGCAGCGCTGGCACACGTCAGGAGTTGGCGGTTACGCAACAGGCCCACAAGCTCTTCCGGCGCCGTCGGGAGGGCATAGAGCCCGCGGTCCGGCTGGAGGAGCTGTCCGCCCCGGGCTGCCCGGCGCAGCGACGCATCATCGATTCCCAGCCTGCCCAGCGCCGGGCGCCTGGCTGCTCCACCGCAAAGTTGCAGGGCTTTCTGCACATCCATGTGGCCATGCTGCCGCCGCCGGGGGTCTCGCCGCGCCCCATGGCGCCCCTATGTGGATAACTCGGCGCCCCGGCAGTTGCCTCCGGCGTCACGCAGAGCACGCTCTTGGCCATGAGCGGAGACATTAACCCCGGAAATCCGCGGCCAGCGGCTGCCCCGGCGCACAAAAGGCTGCCTCCCGTGACATCAGGTCACAGAAGGCAGCCTCCTCACACCGGCTCAGCAAGCCGGTGCCGCAAAGCAAGTGCCGCTAAGCCGCAGCGGCGGTGGTGATCAGTCCATTCCGCGCAGGTCCAGGACCAACTCGGTGTCGCCGTCGTCCGTCAGGAGAACCGGGATGCCCCAGTCCTGCTGGTACAGGTGGCAGGCCGCGTGGTCCGGGATCTCGCCGTCCGCATCCTCCGGTCCGTCGCAGGCTGCGGCGCGGGCGGTGATGTGCAGGACGCCCTCCGGAATGCCGGAAGCCAGCTCCAGCGTGCGGAGCAGGCCCACCGAGGTTCCGCCGCCGGCCACAAGCAGCTCCGGCGGGGTGGAGGAGATCTTCAGCTGCGTGGGATCGCCCCAGCGGTCGTCGAGCTTCTGCCCGGTGGGTGCGGTGAAACGAACGGTCAGCTCGAGCAGTCCGGGGGCTACCGGGCTCTTGGGCCGGTGCGTCTGAGAGGCGCCCTCGTCCACCTGCTGGGCTTCCTTGGGGATGGGCACGTAGACCAACTGGTGCTTGTTGGCCTCCACCACTACCAGCAGCGGCTCGGAGCCTGCGGCGTGCGTGTGGTCCACAATCACGTCGGAGGGCTCCGAGAGTCCGCGGGCCAGCGTGGACACGGTCCCTGCGGCAGGGTCGTAGCGCCTCACGGCACCGTTGTAGGTGTCAGCGATGGCAATGGAGCCGTCAGGCAGGACGGTGACGCCGAGGGGGTGCTGGAGGCGTGCCTCGGACGCGGGGCCGTCACGGAAACCGAAGTCGAACAGGCCCTTGCCCACGGCAGTCTCCACGGTGACCGTGCCGCCGTCGTCAATGATCAGCTTGCGGAGGCCGGATGTTTCGGAGTCCGCCACCCAGATGTTGCCGTCGGCGTCCTCGGCCAGGCCGGAGGGCTGCGCGAACCAGGCCTCGTGGGCGGGGCCGTCCAGCAAGCCCTCCAGGCCGTTGCCGGCAATAATTGCCACGGCGCCGGTGAGGGGGTCGAAGCTGAAGATCTGGTGCGTGCCGGCCATGGCGATCACCACGGCGTTCAGCTTGGTGGACCAGACGACGTCCCACGGCGAGCTGAGGGACACTTCAAGCGGATGCTCGCTAAGCTGGCCCGTGAAGCCGGCGGCGTCTTCGTCCACCCGCGCGGGGCCGGTTTCCAGCAGGCGCTGCACGCCGTTGCCAACAATCGTCGTGGCTGTTCCGTCCGTGAGCGAGAGTCCTCGGAGGCGGTGGTTGACGGAGTCTGCAATCACGACGTCGTAGCCCGCCTTCGCTGCCACCTCTTCCGGAAGCAGCACCAGGCCCTGCGGCTCGTTGAACCGTGCGGTTGGCTGGACGGAGTCGACGGCGGCGGCCGGGCCATCTGCGTGTCCCTTGGTCCCGGATCCGAAGGTCGCCAGGACGGTTTCGAAGTCGGTGCCCAGTTCCACGAGGCGGTGGTGGCCGGTGTCGGTTACCAGCCAGGAACCGTCGGTGGCGGTATCAGCGGCGGCGGAAGTCCCGCCGTCGGACGTTCCCTCCTTGCCTGAACCCTGCGCGGCTGAACCGCGCCCGCCGGAGCCTCGCCCGGCTGAACCGCGCCCGGCTGGCAGGAACAGTGCCTTGCCGGGGAAGCGCAGCGTGCCCGAGGTGGCTTCCGGCGCCACGTACGGGCCGGAGCCGCGGTGCAGCGTGCCCTTGGCCTCGTGCTCGGCGATCAGTTCGGGGATGAGCACGGCCAGGCCGTCAGCGTGGCCTTCACCGGACAGGTGCGCCACGATGTAGCCCTCGGGGTCGATCACCACCAGCGTGGGCCACGCGCGCGCCGTGTAGGCCTTCCACGTCTCCAGCTCGGGATCGTCCAGGACGGGGTGGTGGATCTCGTAGCGTTCCACGGCGGCGGCCAGGGCCACGGGATCTGCTTCGTGTTCAAACTTGGGCGAGTGGACACCCACGGTGACCAGGACGTCGGAGTACTGTTCCTCGAGCGGGCGCAGCTCATCGAGGACGTGCAGGCAGTTGATGCAGCAGAAAGTCCAGAAGTCGAGCAGCACGATTTTGCCGCGCAGGGCTTCGAGGTCCAGCGATTTGCCGCCGGTGTTGAGCCAGTTGCGGCCCACCAGTTCGGAGGCGCGGACCCGGAGTTGGGTGCGTACGGTTTCGCTCATCAGCGTCCTTCCAGCTTTGAGTTGCGTTCAGCCAATCTGGCATCGCGTTCAGCCAATTTGGCAAACATATCGTTGTAAGCAGTGAGATCGGCGTCGTTATTCCTGTCCGCTGCCCGATCGGTGCGGCGCGTCTCCCGTTCATCGGAGCGGGACCACATGATGGCGACGCCGATGGCCACCAGGAGGGTGGGTACTTCGCCGACTCCCCAGGCCACTGCGCCGCCCATTTGCTGGTCCAGGAGGGCGGAGGGCCCCCAGGCCCGGCCAAGGTTGCCGAAGTAGTCGGCCGCCAGCAGGCTGGTGCCGCCCATGATGGCGACGCCGAAGAACGCGTGGAAGCCCATGGTCGCCAGCAGCAGGAGCAGGCGCATGGGATACGGTGCGCGGCGGGGCAACGGGTCCGTGCCGATCATGCTCAGGATGAAGATGTAACCCGTGAGCGAGAAGTGCAGGATCATGAGCTCGTGGCCCACGTGATCCCGCATGGCAAAGCCGAACGCGTCCGAGTAGTAGAACAGCACGATGGAGCCCGCGAAATTGGCCGCCGCGAAGATGGGATGCGTGACCAGTTGCGAGAACTTGGAGTGGATAATCACGAGCAGCCACTCGCGCGCCCCACGTGTGCCGTCGCCGCGGGCAGGCAACGCCCGGAGGGCCAGCGTCACGGGGGCGCCGAGCACCAGGAAGATGGGGGCCACCATGGTCAGGGCCATGTGGTCCACCATGTGCGCGGAGAAAAGGATCCTGCCATAGACCGACGGCGGCCCTGATGTGATGTAGGTCAGCACCAGGAGGCCGATCACCCAGTTCACGGCGCGGAACCACTGCCACTTGTCGCCGCGTCGGAGCACCTTGGCGACGCCCAGGAAGTATGCCACCAGCCCGAAGAGAACCACGGCCACCCAGAGCCAGTCAAAGCGCCATTCCGTCAGCCAGCGCTCCGGGGTCAGTTCAGGCGGCAGCTCGTAGCCGGTGAGAATGAATGCCGGCGAGGCGTCCGGCGCAAACGTGGTGGGCTGCGGCGGGGCCGACCGGCTCAGAGCGACGGCGACCCCGGAGGTGGCTCCCATAACGAGGAGTTCCGCGAGCACCAGCTGCCACAGCACGCGGCGTGAGGACATAGCCGAGCCTTTGCGGCCCAGCTGGGGGATGACCCATTGCCGGTGCATAAAGCCGATCCCGCCAAGGACAAGGGCGGCAGCCGACTTCGCAAGGATCAGTTGGCCGTAGGGGGAACCAAGGAGGTCACCCCAGTTGGTGATGCGGATGCTGGCATTGATGACGCCGGAGGCAAAGACGAGCACAAACGCAAAGCCCGCCAGAGAGGAGAAACGCCGCAGCGTCGGTTCCGTGATGTCGGCGGCGGCCCCGGGCTTCGAACCGGTCAGGATTCCGGACAGCAGCGCCAGGACGACGATGCCGCCAACCCACGCGCTGACGCCCACAAGGTGCAGGCCCAGGGAGTTGATGGCGCCTTCGTGGTCCGATGAGCTTGAGGAGTGGCCGATCAGAGCGGCGGGAACAAGCCCGGCCAGCGCCAGTATCAGCGTGAGCGCAAGGCCGCCCAGGGATCTGACGCCGAACAGCGCGGTGGTCACCACGGCCGCGATGATGGTCACTGTCAGCCATGCCCGGCCGGTCTCGATGTCCGTCATGAAGTACACCAGGGCGCGGGTGAACTCGGCGTCCCCCCCGACGGCCTGGCCCGCAACGTCTGAGTAAGTGAGGACCAGCACGGCCACCGCTGACAGCGTCCAGGCAGCACCCGCAGCGGCAGCAATGGCCAGGGCCCGGGCGAAGGCCGGATGTTCCGGAGCGTCGCCGTTGTGGTTCCGGGACCGGGGTCCGGCAGATCTTGGGAGGATACCGACGGCGAAGATCAGTCCGCCGATCACCGTCGCCAGGGCCACGTTGTGGATGGCCTTGCTGACGGGAAGCCCCCAGCGGACCAGGGCTCCCGGGTCAGAGACCTCACGAGCCGCAGAAGCGCCGGAGAAGAGGAGCGCCGCCGTCAGTCCCAGGAAGAGGGCTGCGAGGCCCGCGAGCTGCCACGGCCGGGAAATCCCCAAGACGCCGCCACCCCTGTCCGAGGCGCCCCCGACGGGGCCTGGCTGGGGTGCTGTGGGACGGGATTTTGCTGCAGAAGGCACCTTTCCATTGTCCGCTACGGGTGCCCACGCGGCGAATCGGCTTAAAGCAAAGAAGCGGCAACCCTGAGGTTGCCGCTTCTTTGCTGCTGTTGCTGAAGAAGGCTACTTCTTCTTGGCGACTGCAGCCTTCAGCTTGGAGCCGGCGGTCAGCTTGACGCTGTGGCCTGCTGCGATCTGGATGGTCTCGCCGGTCTGCGGGTTGCGGCCGGTGCGGGCTGCACGGTCGGTGCGCTCAACTGCGAGCCAGCCCGGGATGGTGATTTTCTCGCCGGCGGCGACGGAAGTCTCGAAAACCTCGAACAGCGCATCGAGGACGGAGTTGACGGCTGCCTGGCTGGTGCCGGCCTTGCCTGCTACCTCTGAAACAAGTTCACTACGGTTCTTAGCCATTGATGTCCTCCTGGACGGTCACGATTTCTGGAGCCTGAACGCGGCATGCGTGCAAGCCACTCTTCGAAAACTTACCAGCTTGGGCCCGCGAGGACCGCAAATTCCGCGTGTTTCCGCGACTTTTTGACTAAAATCACCGGTTTTCCGGGGATTTACGGGGGAATTGCGCCCACAGCGGACGCTCTCGCAGTTCCTGCGGTGTTCCGGCGGACGCTCTATCAGGTCCTGCATTTTTCCCCTGGACGCTGTATCACTTCGCGGGGCGGAGCCTGTGTGGTGTCCGACGGCGGCGGGCTGGGGTGCCGGGTGGTGCGGGAGGGGCCGGGCTTTGGTGGTGGNTCCAAACAGTGTGTTTGGAGGCTCTCAACCGTAATGATGTTCCGGCGGTGACCTACTCTCCCACACCCTCCCGGGTGCAGTACCATCGGCGCTGTGGGTCTTAGCTTCCGGGTTCGGAATGGGACCGGGCGTTTCCCCCACGCTATGACCGCCGTAACCCTTCTACCCGTCACACCCGTGAGGGTGTGTGGGAAAACAATGGTTACAACATGTTCCCTGCAACTTTTGGTTGCAGGTGTGGTGTTGTTATTGTGTTGTGTTTTTGTTCCTGTGCAACGATCCGTCCGGGACGGGTTTGTTGTTTGGGAACCACATAGTGGACGCAAGCAGTCTTGTTATCTTCGTACCAGTGCTTGGTGTGAACGTCTTTTGAATGCCGTTCACGCATT
>NZ_JBWZCI010000046.1:0-11248 GCF_059383495.1 Pseudarthrobacter sp. RHLT3-21 | reverse complement strand
CCAAAAATACTCGCCCTCCCAGGACCGGCGTGGATCAACCAACCCAAGGAAATCCCCGAACAGTCAGCCGCCTAACTCCCGTTGGTACCGTTCAGCTTGAAAAATTCCGGGGCTCCGGCCCGTTACTACGTCAGGAAACTACATCGTTACCTCCCCGTGGACCTTGCCAGCGAGATCTGGCGACGCAGGCCGGACCTTGTTGACGATCCTGAAACGCCCATGGGTTTGCTGGATCCGGCAGAGCTGGATTATCAGGCTCTCATGAAGCACTCTGTGCTGGCTCGGACAGCAGAAATTCGTGAGTCAACCGGATTCGGCCTCGTGGACCATATCCACGAACTCGAAGTGCTCTACAAGCGATTCCATGACGGGGTTGCCACCATACGACTCACCACGGGGCTGGAAAAACGCGCAAAGGAAAACGCAGGTCACCTAGTGATATGGCGACAGGCCCTGGAAGAAGCACTTGGTCTCGTTCGTTAGCTCGGAGTAAGTGAACAGATTCCGGCCCGGGTCATATCGAGCTCCAGGGCCATACCGGCGGTGAGCGAGTTGGCGCGCTTCATGACCGCGTACAGGCCGCGTACGCTTTTGGATGTCACATGCCCCTGCGCCGCAACCTGGGCCTTCGCGCAGTCGAGGTCCACCCGACCAGCACTCGAAGCTTGTCTGTCGTCACGAAATTTTCTCCGCTCTAAGTTGGGAGCCACGACGCTGTGGCGCCCCGAATAACCGTAGATGAAATGTGATCCACGCAACACACCTGCCGGTGTCATAAGTCGGGGGGCTCCGCGGCAGCGTGGTCCAGCCCAACACTAGCAATATCTACCGATATCTATCGTTTTGCTATAGTTGTATATACTTCACTAGACATTCGTAGAGATGAGGCTGCATGGACCCTGTATCGAATCCCTACTCGCCCGGAGCAGGACGAAAACCGGCGGCCCTTGTCGGACGCGACCAGCCCCGCCGGGATTGGCAGGTTGCCATCGAACGTGTTGAAGCAGGCAGGACGGCTCAGCCTTTCGTTCTTTACGGGTTGAGAGGGGTGGGCAAGACAGTCCTGCTCTCGGATTTCCGCCGGTCCGCGAACAACCGGGACTGGCTCGTCGCACAAGTCGAAGCGGGCGCCGGCAAGGCACTGCGCGAGGCGCTGGGAGAAGCCCTTCACGCGCCTCTTGCCGATCTGGCACGCCCGTCGGCCGGGCGCCGGCTGCTCAAGGCCTTGAAGACAGCCGTCAGCTTCAAAGCCTCTTATGACCAGAGCGGAACCTGGAACTTCGGTCTGGACCTTGCAGGAGCATCCGGCGGGGGAGCGGACACTGGCGTCCTCGAAACCGACCTCCGCAAGCTCATCCACGACCTGGCATTAGCTGCAGAGGAGGAGAACGTCGGCCTGGCCATCCTGATTGACGAAGCCCAGGATCTTGATCAGGCCGAACTGGTAGCGCTCTGCGCCATCGCCCACGCCGCCGCCCAGGATGACTGGCGCGTACTTTTCGCCTTTGCCGGCCTGCCGAGCCTGCCCAGAGTCCTCGCGGAAGCGAAATCCTATGCCGAACGGTTCAACTACGAAAAAATCGAGGAACTCCGCGGACCCGTCGCCTCGGAAGCATTGACGAAGCCCGCAGCCGAGGATGGGGTCGAGTGGGACGACTCCGCCGTCGCTCTCATCGTCAACGAAAGCGCCGGCTACCCGTACTTCCTGCAACAATTCGGACAGGACACATGGAACGCCGCCACCGGCGCGAGCATCACCTACGAGGACGCCCGCGTCGGTGCAGCTAACGGCCGGGCAGCCCTGGACAGCGGATTCTTCCGCGCCCGATGGGACCGGGCAACCCGGGCCGAACAGAACTACCTCAGGGCCATGGCCGAAGACAGCGACAAAGGCAGCTCATCGGGGGAAATAGCAGCGCGCCTGGGACGCAGTCCGGCAAGTTTCGGCCCGATTCGCGCAAATCTGATCGCGAAGGGCCTCGTCTACGCTCCCGAGCATGGAGTCATCGCCTTCACAGTCCCAGGAATGGCGTCCTTCATCAAACGCCAGTCCAATTGAGCCTTGAGCTGCCGTGAGAGGACAGGGGCTTGAGGACCAATGCTCGGGAAAGTCACGCTAAGCCGAGTATTGGTCCTCAAGCCCCTCGTCCCATTCGGCCCAGGTCCGGACCGGGATCTGGGATTTCAGCAGTATGCCGGGCTTGGTGTGCGAGCGGCCCCGCGGGCAGAGTTTCGCCCGTTCACCGGCGAGTTTGCGGTCGATGGTCGCCGCGCTCATGCGCATCAGCAGAGCAGCCTGCGCGTCGGTGACCTCAAGCTCCTTGTCCCGGCGCAGCAGCGGCACCAGGACCGGCAGCATCGGGGCCAGCAGCCTGCCGGCAGGGGCGCGCAGCACCGCCCAGCACGTGACCAGGGATGGCAGCAGATCAGGCTCGTAGACCGGCGTCCGGCCCGGTCTGGGCTTGACGATCTTCAGGACCAGGGCCTCCCGCAGAGCGGTCCGGGCGTAATCGCGGTGCCAACCGGTCAGCTCGACCAGCTCGTTCAGGATCCGGGACTTCCCTGCACGATCGGTGCTTTTGTAGGCGAGGGCTTTCTTCTTTGTCACAGCTTGCCGCTGGACCATCGTTAGCTCCATGAAAACGGGCATAGTCCCCATACGCCGCCCCATCCGGAAACCACGCCGCTACGCGGAGGAATTCAAATCAGGCAACGTATCCGGCTACGCGGAGGTTTTCTATGAGCATCGCGACCTGTTGACACGTCTGCAGACGTCTCCTAGTGTTGTCCCCATGCTACAGACCATAAGTGATGGGGACCACATCCAACTCGATGGCCAGCAGGCTCTACACGCCCAGGTGGCGGACAAGCTGCGCTCGTTTGCCGAAGAGTTGGGAACGGGCGCGAAACTACCCTCAGAGGCTGAACTCGTCCAGGGGTTGGGCGTCTCGCGTACGACCATTCGGCGGGCGATAAAAGCCCTTACCGAGAGCGGAGTCCTTGATGTTCAACATGGGCGGGGAACGTTTGTCGCCTTCCGTCCAGTAACGCAGTCGATAGATCGGTTCGGCCCCTTTGTAGAGTCGCTGACAGCTGAGGGTGAAAAGACCACGGAGTTAGTTGACAGTGAATGGCGGACGGGCTGGGACGTACCCTCCGCAATCGGCGGACCGGATCTCCCGGGCTTCGGGTTCCGCTGGTTGCACCGGATCAATGGTCGTCCGCATGCGCTCTTCGACTGTACCCTGCCTGTTGATATCGGACAGAAGATCGACCGCAACCTGCTTGCGACCACCCCTATCTACTACATTCTGGAGGAACAACTCGGCATCGTTCCCCGCGCCGCCGACTACACCTTCACCGCCGGTCCCGCCAACGACGATGTCGCTTCCCTGCTCAACGTCGAACCCGCCAGTTCCCTGTTGATTCTGGAGCGGAAGACGAAGGATCTGTCCGGAACCATCGTCGAATGCGGACGCTACTTCCTCGTGCCCGAACTGCATCAAATTCGGCTGAGCGCCAGTGCAACCCGCCTTGCCTCGGTCTTGGACTTCGACGGCCGAACCAGCTAAACCCCCAGTCACCTTCAACCTTACCCAGCTCGCCGTAACCATTACGTCGGCTATCCCGTCATGCCCATATATATCCCCACAGAAATACGGAGAAACACCATGTCAAACACACTCGCCACAGAGACAATCGCCGTCATCGGGCTCGGCGCAATGGGACTTCCCGTTGCCCGCAACCTCGCTGTTGGAGAGGGCGGTGTGGTCGGCTGCGACCTGGATCCCGGCCGGCGCACACGCTTCGAGGAAGACGGCGGACGGGCCGTCACGCTTCCCCGTGACCTGCCGACGTCGGTTAAGACGTTCTTCGTCCTATTGCCCAACCCAGCAATCACCGAGGCCGCGATTTTCGGCCCCGATGGCCTAGCCTCCACGCCTGGCCTGCTCAGCGAGGGAAAGGTAGTGGTCAACCTTGGGACCATCGGCCCGGACGCCGTCCTCGATCTCGGTAAGCGACTCGCAGAGCTGGGTACTGCGATTCTGGACCTTCCCATGGGGAAAAGCTCCGCCGCTGCCGAAGCCGGCGAACTGTCGCTCCTTGCGGCGGGGGACGAACAAATTTTCTCGGCGATCCGGCCGCTCCTGGACCACATCTCGACCGAGGTCGTGTTCTGCGGCGAGCTCGGCCTTGCCTCCACGATCAAGATTGTCAACAACCTAGTATCCTCAACCATCGCCGATGTCGTGGCACAAGCTCTGGCACTTGGAGCGGCGTCGGGGGCGCCTCTTGACCTCATGATCAAGTCCCTCTCGGCCACCGGGGCCGACAACTGGCACCTGCGCAACACGTTTCCTAACAAGGTCGCTCACCGTGACTTTGCCCCTGGGTTCAGTGTCGACCTCGCAACCAAGGACATGCGAATCGGGCTTGAAATGGCTGCGAAGCGCAGCATCCCGCTCCCGACGGTAAGCCAGTCGTACCAGCGCTACCTGCAGGCACAGCAGGACGGCTACGGACAAGAAGACTGGGGCGCGCTGGCCAAGGTCGCCGAGAAGAGCGCCGGCACCGAACTTCGTTGAGCATCGACCCGAAATCAATCCGAACCGAGAGGAACGCTATGACCACCTCTACACCAGTCGGACATCGTCTCGCCGTACCGGGCGAGCTTATCCTCGACGAACTGGCCGCCTGTCAGATCACGCACGTGGTCACGGTCCCCGACTTCGTCCAGATGTCCGTGCATGCCAAACTGCGCGAAAACTACCTTCCCGATGTCGAAGTGATCCACACGTCCACTGAAGACGAAGCCGTGGTCATCGCCGCGGGACTGTACCTCGGAGGCGCCAACCCTGTGGTCATCATTCAGAACCAGGGACTGTATGCATGCGTGAACAATCTAAGGGCAATTGGCCTTGACTGCGGTCTTCCGATCTTCATGATGATCGGCCAGTTCGGCCGCGAGGAGGAGAACTTCGGCCAGGATCCCGCACTTTCCGATCGCCGAGTGGTCCGCCTGCTCGAACCCCTGCTGGACACACTCGAGATCCCCCACCTGAGCCTCGAAGGGCCGGAAGACATTGGAAACGTCCGACGCGCGTACGAGCTCTCACGCGAACGATCCTGGCCGACAGCCCTCGTTATCGGAGTGCCAACGGCGTGGACCTAAGCCCAGCCAGCGATTACAGGAGTACCAATGCCTCTCACTAGCCGAATAGCCGTGTCCATCATTGCCGAATACCGTTCCCCAGACGCGATCTCGGTATCAACGATGACCGGGATGAAGTTCTTCCACGCCGCATCACCCAGCCCCCTGAACGTCAGCTCCGTACCTATGATGGGAGGCGCTTCAGCCCTCGGACTCGGACTCGCGCTCGCGCAGCCCGCGCGTACGGTCCTTGTACTCGACGGCGACGGAAGCCTCCTGATGCAGCTGGGATCCCTGGCAACCGTGGTCGGAGCGCGACCACAGAACTACGTGCACTTCGTCTTCGACAACGGCGTATGGTTCGAAGGTGGCGGGAACCTGCCGGTGCCCTCAGCCGGAACCACCGATTTCGCCGGCCTTGCGGAAGCAGCGGGCTATGCGGCGACTTACACCATCGGCGACGAAGACCATCTGCGTGAAGCTCTCCCGCGGATCTTGGCCGGCCCCTCGCCGGCCTTCGTCCACCTCCAAATCGAGCCGGACCGCAGCGCCCCGTGGACCGTCGACAACCCGCCCGCAGCATTCCCCGACAACCAGTACGTGCGAATGGGGCAAGAAGCGCGCCTGCTTCAGGCGGCGCTCACAGAAGCCGCGGGCACCGCCCGCGGACCGTCCTTCTAAGGAGACCCAACATGCAGAGTTCAACGACGAAATCTGCGCCTAAGCAGGCGCCCATCAAATTGGTTGCGCTGTCGAGCTACATCGGAGCAACGATCGAGTGGTACGACTTCTTCCTCTATGGCACAGCAGCTGCCATGATCTTCGACAAGTTGTTCTTCCCAACCGCTGACCCTCAGCTGGGAATGATTCTCTCCCTCGGAACCCTAGGCGTCGCCTATCTGGCACGCCCGGTGGGTGGCTTGATCATCGCTCACTACGGTGACCGAATCGGACGTAAGAAGATGCTGGTTCTTACCCTCATCATCATGGGAGTGGCCACTGTATTCGTAGGCCTGCTGCCGACTTACGACACGGTGGGGATGCTGGCACCAATCCTGCTCGTCCTCTGTCGGCTGCTTCAGGGGATAGGCATCGGCGGCGAATATGGCGGCGCCGTACTGATCACCGTCGAATCTTCACCCCGGAAACGGAGAGGCGTGTACGGCAGCATCACCCAACTCGGGGTAGCCAGCGGACTGCTGCTCTCCGCGGGCGTCTTCGCGCTAGTATCCGGAAACCTGGGCGAGGAGGCTTTCCTTACCTGGGGCTGGAGGGTGCCGTTCTTAGCAAGCGCCGTCCTCCTCCTTGTGGCACTCTTCATTCGCCTCGCCATCTCGGAGTCGCCTGCGTTCCAGGAGGTACGCGCCCAAGGACGAGAAGAGCGTCTTCCGCTGGCCACTCTCTTGAAAACCCAGCGCCGAGCGACAGTCCTTGCGATCGGCCAGCGGTTGGCCGAAGCCTGCATTTTCAACCTGTTCGCGGTCTTTCTGCTCGGATACGTAGCGAATCATCTCGATATGCCGCGAGACATAGCCGTTACCGGAGTGCTCATTTCAGCTGGAGTAATGCACATCACAACGATCGCTTTCGGGGCCCTTTCCGATCAAATAGGGCGCAAGAAGGTCTACGTGACTGGGGCACTCCTCTCCGCAGGTTTGATCGTTCCAGTCTTCCTCCTCCTCGACACACGCCAGGTGAGCTTGATCTGGCTGGCGTTCGCCCTCGGACTGGGGGTGGGATGGGCGGCCATGTATGGACCGCTCGCCGCATGGTGGACCGAGCAATTCAGGACCAATGTCCGATACAGCGGCATCTCCATGGCCTACCAGCTAGGTGGTGCGATTGGAGGCGGCTTCACCCCGGTGCTGGCAGCAACCCTGCTCGTGGCAGGCAACGGACATTTCTGGATCATCGCGGCCTTTACGATCGCAGTGTGCCTGATAAGTGCCCTTACAGGTATCCTCGCACCCGAAACGTATCAACGTGATGCCCAAGAAGAATACGACTCCCTAGAGCGTGCCGAGGGCTGTCCTGCAGCCGAACCCAGCCGGAAAGTTGGCGTCCCGGAAGCGTAGCCGGGGTGATATGAAAACTCCGGCCTATGGGCGGAGCGGCTTCCCCGCATCATGGTCAAGCCGCTCCGCCCATAGGGGAAGTGGGCCCACGGCAAGCCAAGAAGCCCCCCAAAAAAACGCCACTTCTGATAACCGCGACACTTCCAGGTGCTGCAGATGCGCAGACAACCCATTTCGCTAGAAAAAAGGGGAAGAATCCCATGACCTTCTCGGCCCAGGAATCAAAAGAACAGGCGTACGCACCAAGCGCCTTGTTCGCGGCCAACGCAAACGCCACCCCAGCACTTCAGGACGCCGCGGACGCGGACCGTCTTGCTCTCTGGGCTGCACAGGCCACAAGACTGCACTGGGACTCCCCGTTCACAGAGGTACTCGACTGGTCCGGAGCGCCCGTCGCGAAGTGGTTCTTGAACGGCCGGCTCAACGTTGCCTATAACTGCCTCGACCGCCACGTACTCGAAGGCAACGGCGACCGCGTCGCCGTCCACTTCGAAGGTGAACCCGGTGACATTCGCGCCCTCACCTACAACGACCTGCTCTCGGAGGTAAACAGGGCTGCCAACGCCTTCACCCACCTCGGGCTCGTCCCCGGTGACCGAGTCGCAATCTATATGCCCATGATTCCCGAGGCCATCGTAACCATGCTTGCCTGTGTCCTCCTCGGCCTGACGCACTCCGTCGTCTTTGCCGGTTTCTCAGCAAGCGCGCTACGTTCCCGTATCGAAGATACCCAAGCCAAACTAGTCCGTGGAGAGCACAACTGCCAGTCCACGGCCGGCTATAGTCCGTCAGGGATCCGGTTTAATGAGCACCCCCAAAGTCCTCATATAGCATCGGCATTCACGGCCGCTACCGTACGACGAGACTGGCACCGTGTCTAGCAACCAGCCACCGCCCAGCAGTCCCGTTCCGCCCACACGCGGAATAATGGCCGAACGGTTGTTGCCTGGCGGCACTGAACCGGATCCACGATTCACGCTCGCCAATGAACGGACGTTCCTAGCATGGATCCGTACCTCGCTGGCGCTGCTGGCCGGGGGCATTGCCATTGAGGCGTTTACAGCAGACCTGTTCCTGGAGCCGCTTCGAAAAGGCTTGGCAGTGCTGCTGCTCCTTCTGGGTATGCTGCTGAGCGGCGGGGCCGCGATCCGCTGGATCAAAGTGGAGCGCAGCATGCGAAACAAGACGCCGCTACCGCTGCCGCTCATCGTTCCACTACTGGCAGTGGCCGGGGCAATCGCTGCCGCAGTCGTCGCAACATTCATTCTCTGGCGCTGAGTCCCGTGGCCCCCATCTGCCAACACATCGGCGAGCCGCACGGGGACCCCGGGCTTCAGCCTGAGCGGACTACCCTGGCATGGGGCCGCACCATGATGGCTCTCGTGACCGTGAGTGCCATTTTCCTGCGGTGGCTGCCCCATCACGGCATGCCTATTCTGCTGCTGCTTGCCGTGGCGATCGCCGCCGCCGGCGCCATCTACCTCACACAGCGCCGGCGCTATAATGCCAGTGCAAGCGGTCTCACACGGGAAAGTCTTGATGCCAATACATCCGCCATCCTGTGGACAGCTTTCGCCGGGATATCACTGGGCGGGCTTGGCATCACCGTTGTCGTCGCCGATTAACTGCACACCACATCAGGGCAGCAGGCTTTCTGCTTGGTCNCCATTCCCTGCCAGCGGCAGGGTCGATGCATCGAAGGATCGGGTTGGTTGTTGGGAGGTTCGCTGGGGGGGGGGGGTGATGCGCACAGGTAGTGCAGCACGACCTCCGGTTGGTTCAGGGACCACCGTTTGGAGTGGCGCGACAAGAAGCTCAAGGACACGGTTGATGGGCTCGGCGTGGTCGCAGTTTCAGTTAGTTTAGCCTGTGCGCTCCTTGCGCGGAGGGAACTAACCGCCGTTAGTGCGGTACTGGGGCTTGAGGACCAATGCTCGGGAAAGTCCCGATAACAGCTTGTTCTGGGCTTATGTTGGGCAGGGTTCTGGTCATGAATGAGCTTTTCGGAGTAGACACCCGAAGAGGATGACGGGACGTTCGAGACCCGGGATCTGCTCGACGCGGTGGATTCCTTTGACGAAATGCGCACGCATCTGAACGGCTAGGGGGTTACCCGTCCACCGGAAATGCGCGATGAGCTCCTGGACCTGCATTCGCTCGCCATGGAAGTATTCCCGAACGGGCCAAAGGACGAACTGGTCAAGCTCTTTGAGCGGACCGAGGAACTTGAGAGCCTGGCTTTCGAGCTCATGATGCAGTCGGAGAAGCTCAACGGGTCGATTCACGAATCCCTAATGGACACAGAACCGGACGAACTCCGCGATCAATAGCCCGTGCAAGGGTGCTGCGCGTCAGCGCTAAGTAACGTCCGATTATTGGGGCTTGAGGACCAGTACTCGGCTTAGCGTGACTTTCCCGAGCATTGGTCCTCAAGCCCCTGGTCGTCTCTGATGGACGGTGCCGTGGCGGCGGCGATGGCCAGGTGGTAGCGGACGGTGCTTTGGCCGACGCCTGCTGTGGCGGCGATTTGTGTGGTGGTGAGGCCTTGCCGGTACAGCTGGACCCACTCCGGGTGCGGCGCTGTCCTCTTATGTTCGGGCATCCCGTTCAGCTGTCCGTGCGGATGGCGATCAGCTTCGTGCCTTCAGGGATGGCGGCCTCGAGTGCGGCCTTGGCGGTTTCGTAGCTCTCGCCGTGAACGCTGATGTGGTCGGTGCTGCCGTCAGCCAGTTGGATCGTTCCGGTGAGTTCCACCGGATCAGCCTAGTTGGCTCTTCGGGTTCCCGGCAGCTGTGCGGCCAAGCCCTCCAGGGCTTGGTGCAGCTGCCCCCGCACGAGAGCCAGCGGTGGACCTGCCCCAGGGCAGGCAGCGTGAATTCCACCCTGATCCCTTCCCAAATCTGATCGCTGATCGGTTCGCGCTCCGGTTTCACCGTCGCCTAGTAGCCGTCGGTGATGGACTCCAGGAGCCACTGGCTGGAGAGGGGATCACGGCGCAGCGTGAACGTACGCAAGGCCGAGTTCGCCGTCAGGCCAACCTGCACCCTCAAATGTTCGATGTCCACCACGTTCCCGATGCCCACCGGCACGGGACTCCTGGTGTCCCACCAGGAGTCCCTGGTGAACCAGTGCACCGGATCGGCCATGACGGCCCAGATGCGGCCGTTATACCGGACGGCCAGCGGGTTGCCGGCCGGGGTGAACCGGACGTCCACGGCAACGTCCAGGGCTGTTTCATTGGCTGTTGCTGTCATGGTCTGCACGCTCTCCAAGGTTCTGTCTCATCAAATCTTCGCGGCGGGTGACCGCCGAACTCCACACCCACGTCCGGTAGGTCACCGGCCCGTCCATCCAGGTCACTTCCGCGGCCTTGGCGGTCCAGGCGTACACCTCGCCGTCCACCAGCTCGGCGCAGTTCAGGAACCTGATCCACGCCTTCACCGGAATCCCGGGGAACCCGTTTTTGACCGGGAACTGCCCGAAGTCCAGCTCTTCGACCGTGAGCCCTATCGGGCCGGCACGCCGCGCATACTGCGCTTGCAGCCTGCTGGCCTGCTCCGGGTTCATATCACAATCTTAGAACATATATTCGAATAGACGCGCCGTAAAAAACGGCTCGGGAGCCGCTGGATTAAGTATGGGGGAGGGGTCCGACAGGAACGGGTTGTACCCAATGGGGACAGCTTTGAGCTGTGCGGAGGGCTCCACCTGCCCCCAGTGGGCACAACCCGTTCAAGGCCATGGTTTCCGCTGCGCTCCAACCAGTTACCGGGCGTCCGCTGGCGCGGCCGGCTGTTGGGTCCAGTGCTGTCCGTCGCAGGGCTCCGGCCTGCCCTGGCCCGTTGTATACGTCTTCGACGTTTTTTGGTTGCTGTCCTCTGGATTCTAGGCGTCCGCTCCACCCCGTCTAGCCCCAATGCCGTTTACTTAGGTTTCTTTGGTATTCGTTTGAGTGGCCAGTTGGACATCTTGCGTTTGACGGCGCGGGTGACAATGCGTTGTCGTCGGAGGGGCAGGAGCT
>NZ_JBWZCI010000045.1:0-11337 GCF_059383495.1 Pseudarthrobacter sp. RHLT3-21 | reverse complement strand
CAGACGTTAACATCATGCAACCGTCCCCGCCGTCAGGCTACAGCCGGTAAGCCGGCCGCCCCCTATTTTCGACCCCCACGGCGCGGCAGCGCCCCTGGACCGCTGAAAATGACAGCTGAACTGCATCATTGCGAGCTGGGGTCCATCAGCGTCCCGTAAGACCCGTCCGGTGAATTGACCGGTAAGGGGGCGTTATATGACACACTATTTTCCATGTCTAAAATACTGGTCGGCTACGCGCGCGTGTCCACCGAGGCGCAAGACCTCACTGCGCAGCGTGATGCCCTGGCTGCCCTTGGCGTTGAGTCTGAACGAATTTATGTTGACCACGGCTTTACTGGCACAAACAAGAACCGCGCCGGACTTCGCGAAGCCCTGGCCGCGTGTCGGGCGGGGGATACCTTCGTCGTCACGAAACTTGACCGCCTGGCCCGTTCCGTCCGGGATGCCCACGAAATTGCAGATGACCTCGCTAACCGCGAAATCAAACTCAGCATTGGTGGATTCGTCCACGACCCCGTTGACCCGATGGGCAAACTGCTGTTCAACGTGTTGGCGATGATCTCCGAGTTCGAAGCCGACCTCATCCGCATGCGCACCCGTGAAGGGATGAAGGTTGCCAAGGCCAAGGGCCGGCTACGAGGGAAACAACCGAAACTCACCGTCAAACAGGAAAACCACCTCCTCGAACTACACGCCGCGGGGGAAAACAGCAAGGCAGAGCTGGCCGAGCTGTTTAGCGTCGGTCGCTCCACTGTCTACCGGGCAATTGAACGCGGGCAACGCAGGGCGGCCGAACCAATACGCCCCTGAGAATCATCGTGCATAGGAGTATTGAGCGAGAGGTGCGAATCGTGCAGGGAAGTACTGAAAATTCAACGCTCAATACTGGCCTGCACAACCTTGGAAACACGCGGGACGCTGTGGAGGCGAGTACTGAAAATGACAGCCGCTAAGCCCTCCTCAAGCTAAGAACAGTGTCTTGAAAAGCTTTAGTTTTCAAAGACACGCCGTGACGCTTGGCGCTTGGTAGTCCGATCGAGGTGGTGTCGGAGGTGAGGTCATTTCCTCGACGTCCTGCTGCTCCACCTATCCATGGTCGCCGACGACATTCAGCGCGGGATTCGTGCCGGCAGGGCGTTCAGACCCCTGACCCCGGAGTACCCGTACCCGAAGCCCTGCATGGCGTAGCCGTGGATCTCGATGATCCTGTCGTCCCCGTCGACGAACGCGGACCCCTCCCTGGTCGGGGAGTCCAGGATCGGCGCCCTGGCCAGGCCAGCCAGGGCGCCGGAGGCGACCGCATCCAGCTGGTGCACATGGCCGAAGGCGAAGGCGCGCAGAAACGAGCCCCAGCGTCGAAGGCGCATAGCAGGCGCGGAAGAGCTTCGTCATGCCCCGTGGCGCAGCAGGGCCATGTCATCGATCGACTCCGCCCCCGCGACCATGCCCGCGACCAGCGCAGCTCGCGCTTCTGGTCCTCGGGGACCTTGACCCTACACCCCGCTCACCACACCCCGACCCTTACACTCCCTGACCCCACCTGGTCGATGAAGAGCCGATAGGTGACGGACCAGATAGCTGCTTTCTGCTTACGGCAGCAGTGCGAATCCGGACTCCCATCTGGTCTTTGCGAGTGCTGCCAACGTGATTTGGAGAAAGCCAAACGCCTCAAGCTCCCGCGCACGCGAAAGGGGTCCGGCGTCAACCGCCCGGAGTCCTGCTGCCTCGACGAGGTCGATGACTGCGATTTTCGCGTCGGCATCGTCCCCGGCAAGCACAACCGTCGTGCGCGTTCCACCATTGGTGCCGCTGGCCAATGTTTCTGCGAAGTTAACGTTAAACGCCTTTACGACTGCCGCATTCGGGATGTCCTTAGCGATTTCAGCTGCAGCAGAAGAGTCTGGCGGGACGGACAATCCATCGAAAGTGGTGAAGTCTATTGGATTGCTGATATCGATAACAACCTTTCCGGTGAGTTGATCCCTATAATGCGCGAGTACGTCTGCGACCGCTGTATACGGAATCGCGAGGACCACGAGTTCACCTGTGAGCTCATCACCCATCACCCCGTATTCTCCGCTGTCACGCTCGACTGTGGCACCGACACCAGCCTTGCGTTTGATTATTTGGATATTCGCGTCCGCCCTTGCGGACATATCGGCGATTGCCGAACCCATTTTGCCAGTGCCGATTATGCTAATCGATGTCATGTGAACAAAGCCCTTCTTGTACTTAGTGTGATCGCGTTAGAGTCTTTTCAGCGACAGCTACCGCGTCGTAGTCAAAGATGAAACTTCTGCGAAAATCCCGCCCAGCGCGCACGTCGGCGTCGCGTTTCTTGGTATCTTCATACTCGGCTTGCGAGTCGAGCTGTGAACCGCTCCTGCGCGAGCTGGCCTGCAAAATAGCTGTTCGCTGCATGCGAGCCGACGCATAGCGTTTGAAGGCATTGACGATGCCGTTAGGGCCGTCACCTTCCCTGAGGAAGATAGCAAGGGCCACGCTGTCTTCAATTGCCTGGTTTACCCCTTGGCCGACGTGAGGCAGCATTGTGTGTGCTGCGTCGCCGAGCAATGTGACTCGACCTCGTGACCAATTCTTTAGAGGCTCTCGGTCGTAAAGTCCCCACCAGAAGGTCTTGTTGATTTGTTTGATGAACTCACGGAGATTCGGATCCCAGTCCTCACCTCCAAACTCGGCGGCGAGTTCGCTGACATCCCCGGCGGATGACCATGATTCCTTCAGGGGCTTTTCACTTGGGACGAAACCTGTATAGTTGAACAACTTACGCTGGCGCACTGGATAGCACATGAAATGCTTTCCGCTGCCCATCCAGACCTGACTCTTCATTGGCCAGTCTTTAGGAAGGGCACTCGCGTCAAGTACTCCGCGATATGCGATGGATCCGGAATAGACGGGATCTGAGGGCTGCATCATTGAATCCCGCACCACCGAGTGGACGCCGTCCGCACCCACCACAGCATCAAATTCAGCATTCACACCATTTTCAAATTCAAGGCGGACGATTGAGTCCAACGCATGAATCGATGTCAACCTGTGTCCCACACGAACCGCGTCAGCGGGAATCGCTCGGGTCAGAACATCGACGAAGTCGGCTCGGTGCATGCCAAAAGTTTGGTACCGACCGGCTGAGTCCGACCAAGCTGCTTCGGCTATCGGTCTGCCATCTGCATTCATGTAGACACCGGGCCCCTCCATGGCCGCACCTGCGAGCTTGACCTCCTCAAGCAAACCCAAACGGTCGAGTGCGCGCTGACCATTCGGGGCGACTGCGACGCCCGCGCCCACTTCGGCCAACCTACTCGCTTGCTCGAACACCGTGACCTGGACACCGGCGATCCTCGTAAGCGCTATCGCGGCAGTGAGCCCGCCCAGCCCGGCGCCAATGACCGCGACTCTGGTTGTGTGATTTACCATTGGTTCTCCTCGAATACATTACGCAATTAGGTTTGTCTACCAGATATGGACAGGACGTGATGGTGGTGAAATAGATCCCTGAATGTCATAGAAGAAGGACACGGCGGTCAGTAAATTGAACAAGATTGTCGTGGCCGCGCCGTTCGCCTCACGAGGGCAGATACAGGGCGGGCTCGAAAATCGAGGTCGACGCTGCCCGCGGCTGCGAAGCTATGGAAGGCCTTCGTCCGGCAAGGGACCGCTCAAGCGGCAGCGGGAGGGACCGTGGAACTCGAACACCACTAGCGTGGCGGAGGGGTGCACCGGGCTTATACGCTTCCGCCACCCTTGGGGGTCAGATCTATGGCAACGGACAGATCGTCGGTGGCCTTGTGCTGTTGCGGGGTCTGCCTGGGCACGATCCACGCGGCCGCTGCCCCGAGGACAGCAACGATTGCGAAGATATAGAAGCCCCACGGGTAGGCGATGCCTGCCGTCAATAAGGTTCCTCCGAGCAGAGGCCCACAGATTGCACCTAGACGGCCCACGCCCGCTGTCCATCCGACCCCCGTTGCGCGGAGGTCGTTGGGGTAGACCCTTTGCGTGTAGGCATAGATCAATGCCTGCGAGCTGAATACGAAGAAACCGGCAAGGAAGAGGGCTCCGTAGAGAATTGGCTCTGGCAGCGGAAGCGCGAATACCGCTAGGAAGACCGCAGCTCCAGCGAACCAGCCGATGGTTGCCCGGCGAACTCCTCGGCGGTCAGCGAACCGCCCTCCGAAAAGGTATCCGAGAATGGCTCCCAGATTGAGGGTCAGCAGAAATCCGAGCGAATTGCCTACTGAATACCCTGCAGCGCGCATGATCTCGGGAAGCCAGGTGTTGAGCCCGTAGATCAGCAACAGACCCATGAACGTGGCGACCCAGAACGCTAGCGTCGCTCGCAACTGAACGCCCCGGAAGAGGCCACTGATGGTCTCGCGGCCGGCGCGGCCGCTTCTCGTCACGGGCATCGCGGTGGCCCCCTGCGCGTCAGGCGCCGAAAGGTAGCGGATCATCAGGGGGACGAGCACTAGCGCCGGCAGTGCTCCGGCGACGAACATGGACTGCCATCCAAACCGGGGGACCAGGAACATTCCCAGCAGCGCGCACAGCACTGCACCAACGTTGTAGCCAGTCATGAGTGTGGTGGTGGCGCTACTGCTTTTGCCCTGGCCAGCTCTGTGCGCGGCCACAATGGCGACCGCGATGGGCATGCAGCCACCGAGCCCCAGACCGGCGATGAACCTCAGGATCGTGAAGAGGATGGCCGACTGTGCTGCCGCTGACAGCAGCGTGAACACAGAGAAACAGACCACAGACGCAATCAGTGCCTTGGTCGGGCCGATTCTTTCGGCAACGCTGCCGCTGGCGATGGCTCCGACCGCCATACCGACCAGACCGATCATCGCTATGACCGACGCTGTTGCCGCCGTGAGCCCCCATACGTTGCCCTTCAAGAGGACCGGAAACACTACGGCCAACGAAACAAGGTCGAATCCGTCAAGGACGACTGAGGACCAACACATTAACTGTACCCCGCGGCCGGGGCTGGAACTTGAGAATCGCACAGCGCCTCCTATAAGCGTCAATGCCACCGAGCTTATGTGGCGTGCATAACTCCCTCAATGGGCTCACATCGATGGACTTATGGAACCTATCTATGGCCTCAACACCAGGAGGCGCGATTCAGGGGAAGGAGATGCCCAGCGGTGCCTTCGAGGACATGCAGAAGGGGAGTGCCTGCGACATCTCGTCGGCTTGCCGCTGGGCCGTGAACGCGGCGGCCTTCGGTTCTGCAAGACCTACTCGGTGTCCCCGGCCGAGATCTTCGTTGCTACCGATTCGAGCTACATCCGGCCCGAAGACCTCGCTGGCGCTCCCGTGGCCGTCGGTTATCACTCTGGCAGCCACTTCGGTCCTGGTGAGCGGATCGTCTTCCAGCCGTTCTCCCGGGAAATGTACGAGGCCTCCCAGCAGTGGATGAAGGGCTGGGACCTGCTCGACCTGGAGATCGGCGCTGAGTCCACCAGCTACGGGAATGCCGTCCGGGTCTGAGGCCGCGGGAGGTGACGGGCAGCGGTCGGGCGCCGGCCCACAGCATCGCCGCGTCGAGCCACTGTTCTATAGTTGCCCAATGGGATCCCCCAACCTTCTGGCGCTCGACCTCTTCCGGCTGCGGGTCTTCATCACCGTGGTCGAACGCAACGGCTATTCGGCCGCCGCCCGTCACCTCCACCTAGCGCAGCCCACCGTTTCGCACCACATGGCGGAACTCGAAAAGGCACTCGGCTCGGACCTTCTCCGCTACGAACAGCGGGCGATACACCTGACGCAGGCTGGCCAAGAGGTGTACCGCTCGGCCCTGCTCATGCTCCGTGAGCAGGAGTCACTGCAGGAATCGCTCAAGGACCTGAAGCACGGCCGGCGCGGCAGAGTCCGGCTCGGAGCCAGCATCGCCTTCGAGCAGCGGTACTTCCTGGACCAAGTGATCGCCCCGTTCTGCCGGAGCCATCAGGGGACATTACTCTCCCTGCGGTTCGGCCACAGCGGCCAGTACGCCCAGGCAGTCTTGGACAGGGAGGTGGACCTTGCATATGTGATCAAGTGGCAACTGCCCCCCGAGGTCTCCTTTGAACCGCTGCACAAGGCGCCCATGAGGTTCCTGGTCCCAAGTTCCCATCCCCTGGCCCAGCAGGAGACCGTTGATCTGGAGGACATCGCGGAGGCTGGCCTGATTGCCAGCCCTCTCACAAGCCTCGAATCGATGTACTACCGGCAGATCCTCAGGGAGAGCGGCATCACCGGGGACCATTCCGTGATCGAGGTGGACGGCATGCAGGCCCGTGTGCTGGCGGCCGAGGCCGGCCTGGGCGTGGTCGCCACCTTCATTCCCCCCTACGCCCGCGGTACCGTCATGGCCCCGCTCGTCGAGCTCTCGGTCAACGGCCCGACTGCCCAGGTCCAGATCGGCCTGGTTCGCCGACCCGGGGACGACGGGCCCGAAAGCGTCAACACGCTAGCAAACTGGCTGCGCCACCTGGCTTCGGCCTGAGGTCAGGCGGCCTGGCCGCCTCACCCTTACGCCGAAGCTGGAGGACTACCCGTGGCCACAGCGGCGAATGGATGCGGGAAAAGCTTCTCTAAGCGATCTCGTCATTGGTTCGGCATACGGGCAGTTCTCAGCCGTCGAGCGGTCTGCACCATGCGCCAAATAACGCTGTAAAAACGCCGCCATTTACCGCCCAAAGTCACACATAATGGCGGTTTCCCGCAGAACGGCGTTGCTTTTCTGCCCCTCACAGCAAGCGCCGCCATTCTCGATTCAAGGTGTTCTTGAAATCCTTCGTTTCCGAGAACATAGACACAACTAAACACAGCTCCTTCCCGGCTGGCGGGACGGCAGGACCCGCGGCCGCCCGCCCGGAGCCCGGAACGTCCCTCGTGCCTGATCAGCGACGGCCTCTGAGGGATGCGGATGTCTGATGAGGGGAACACTCACCGTCCCAATCTGTCGCGCCGTCGTCGTGAGAACACGCCCGCCGGGAGTAAGAAGCGGCGTGACGTGTGGGTCACGGTGGAAGAAGAAGCTGCCCTTGTGGCCAGGGCGGAGCGTGAGAAGGTCACTGTCCCGAACCTGCTGATTTCGGCGGCACTTTCTGATCACTCTGATTCACCGACTGAGCGCCGTGCCATCGCTGCGGAGCTGATGTCGTTGCACAATCTGCTGGCCCGTTCCTCGAACAACATCAACCAGCTGGCACGCCAGGCCAACGCGACCAGCGAGTTTCCCGCTGATGCCCGCGAAGCGCTGAAGCACATCCGCACGGTGGCCATGCGGATTGATGACGCCATTGATGGGCTGATGTAGGGATGATCCCGAACATCACCCGCGGTTCGCGCATGGCCGGGCTCATGGTTTACCTCGCCTCGACGGACGCTGATAAGACGAAGAACTCGCACAGTGAGCCGCACCTGGTTGCGGGTGACGCGGCCATTATGGCGTGGTACGACGATGGCGTGCTGGACCGCAATGATGCTCTGGCCATCGCCAAGCACCTGGACCGGCCGCGCAAGATGTTCGGCGTTTCGGTGCAGATCAAGGACATGCAGTGGGACGCGGCTAAGAAGGAGCGCGTTCACGTCGGTTACAAGGACGCCAGCGTCTGGCACTGTTCCTTGAGCCTGCGGGCCGAGGAAGGCGCACTGACGGACCAGCAGTGGGGCGATATCGCCAATGACTTTGTGGATGCCATGGGGTTCACCGAAGCCAGCGGAAAGGCACGCTGCCGGTGGGCTGCGATCAACCACGGAACGTCCGAGAACGGTAACCACCACATCCACATCGCAGTGTCCCTGGTCCGCGAGGACGGGACCAAAGCCTCCACGCACGGTGACTACAAGAAGGCTCAGCAGAGTTGCCGTGAGCTGGAGGTTAAGTACGGTCTGGAACAGCTCTCGACCGTGCACGCCACCCGTGGCTACGCCCAGGCTGAGAAGGCGACCGCTGCCCGGGATGACCGCGAAATGCACCGTTCCTCGTTAGCCCGCAAGGTACGCGCCAGCGCCAGTGCCTCAGCAACGGAAGCGGAGTTTATCCGCCGCGCCCGTGACACAGGCCTGCTGGTCCGGCCGCGCTACGCGAAGAACACCACGCATGTCATTGTTGGGTACTCCGTCGCGGAACGCCCCAAGCAAGGAGAGCGCCCGATCTGGTTCGGCGGCGGCACCCTCGCTTCTGACTTGAAGCTCGGTGCTCTACGTGAAGAATGGATGGACTCACCGCACCTGGCTACGGAGGCTGCAGCGGAATGGAATGCGGCTGCACGGAACAAACGGAAGGTGTCGAAGACCGGGCCCGAGAACGCAACGCCACCAGCGGAAGCATGGGTTGTGTACACCCGCAACGCGACCGCGCTGGCGGATCAGCTGCGCACTATTCCGCGTGACGATCACGCGACCTGGGCTAGAGCAGCGCGTGAGGTTTCCGGCGCGTTTGCCGCCTGGTCTTATCGGCTGGAACCGACGCCAGGGCCGCTGGCCGCCACAGCTGCTGAGCTGTCCCGCACAGCCCAACTGCGGGCTCCCCGGCAGCACAGTAAACCTGTCGCTCTCCCGTCCATTGCCGGGACGGCTATGTTGTTCATGGCCGCGTCGAGCAAGAACAAGACTGCAGCACAAACGGCACTCATGGTGCAGCTGATCAACACCGCCTTTGCGGTGTACGAAATGCACGCCCAGTCCGGGCGGACCCGCGAAGCCCAGCGCATCCGCTCGGTAGTGGAGAACCAGCTGGCCCCGTTCACCGGAACCATGCCGAAGGCTGTACCAGTAGGGGCTGCACAGCAGCCAACTACAGAGGCGGAAATGCCAGCCAGGGCCATTGATATTGCACGCCGCGGCATGGTGCCCATCCGTCCGGGATCAGTGGTGCCGACGACTCCAACTCCGGCCAAAACCTATCAGCCCAGCCGACGCGAGACCGGGTCGGGACTCGACCGATAAATCACCACCAAGTGCAAGGGGAACACCATGAGTGAATCAGACGGAATGGACGACGTCCTGGACAACGGAATGCGGCAGACGCTGATGATGGCCTCACGTATTGCCGAGACCCTGGCCCGACGCCGGCAGGAATCCCAGCGGCAGCAGGAACACCTGGACGCCCAGGCAGCGCACGAAGCCCAAGCACGGCTCGCCGCACAACGCAGCGCAGCCCACGCGGCCCTCGCACCCGTGGAGAAGGAACAGTGGTGGGACAAAGCGCAGCCCAACGACATTGCCACGGCACACGCCGTAGCCGAGGGATGGAAAGACCACGACCCCACCGCCCTGGTAGCCTCCGAGAAAATCCGGCATGAAGTCCTCGCCCGGTATGGCATCGACACCCACGACGTCGGGTCTGACGCCGCGTATCTGGAGTCGGGGATCGAGACCATCGCGACCGAGAAGGCGCGGCTGGATGCGATGGCCCGCAGTCAGGAGGCACAGCGCAAGGCGGCCGCCGAACAGGAGAAGGCCATGCAGCTTCTCGCGGCTGCCCGGGCTGAGGAACTCCGCGCCCAGGCCGAGAAGCTGGCACCGGAAATGGAACGCCACCAGGTGCCCGTCGAGTACCTGGCCAACCCTGAACTGGCACAGGCCCTGCAGCGGGCCCACAACGCGAAAACCCCCAAAGCAGCTGCGGCGGCCGACACAGAGATCAAGGAACGCATGTTCCTCATCGGCGAGGACGGCGTGAACGGTCCCGGCATTGAGCAGCTGCGCAACGAGACCACAGCGAACGTCAACGGCGCCGGCGACTCCCACTTTCAGGATCCGGCGTTTGTGAAAGCGGCCAAGGACATGCACGAAGCCAAACTTCTGACAGAGGGCGGCTTTACGGGCTCAAAGTGGGCGTCACTGGAACAGCGGTACGAACGCGCCGAGAAGGAACTCTTTTCCCGACTTGAAGGCGTTGGCCGTGAGATCGAGAACCGCGTTACCGGCAACGACAGCAGTCGGCTCAAAGACCAGGGCCTGAAAACTGAAAGCACATCGGCCGCTGGCTACGGTTCGTCCGAACACCACGAAAAGTTTGCTGAGACCCTGACGAATACCGGCGCTAGCGAGACTCAGATTCGGGGCCGTCTCGCCGCGGCCCGCAGTGAGGGCTCACACCCTAATACGGCAGTAACCATGGGCAAGGGCGCAGCCAAAGCCCGAAAGTCTCGCACTGGGGCAGCAGTAGGGGCTGAACGAGGTAAGAACGGCCTCAGCCGGTAGGCACAGCGCAA
Source organism: Pseudarthrobacter sp. RHLT3-21 (assembly GCF_059383495.1). Lineage (NCBI taxonomy): Bacteria > Bacillati > Actinomycetota > Actinomycetes > Micrococcales > Micrococcaceae > Pseudarthrobacter > Pseudarthrobacter sp. RHLT3-21. The sequence continues at coordinate 1,102 of NZ_JBWZCI010000045.1, read as the reverse complement.
CTGTGTAACAGGGGCTGCCATCGGAGGCAGCTCCTGTGGAGGTTCCGAATCTGCCGCGGCCCTTCCCTCCTTCCCTGTGCTTCACCATTTCTTAGCGACTGTATGATCCAACTACGAGGAATTAGAGAGGTGTGACGGCTACGTGGAGTCACCAGAATTCGATGTGGATGATGCCATCGTTCTTCTTTTAGGAAGCGAGCCTGGCCAGCAGGAGCGACGGGGTGAGATTCGCGGGATAACGCGATTGGAAAAGCTGGTCTTTCTCATGGACAAGGAAACATCCGCTGAGGAGTACTTCACTGAGGACCCGGAGTTTGAGGCCTACAACTTTGGTCCTTTCTCATCAAAGGTCTACAAAGCCGTGGACACGCTGGTGGAAGCTGGTCTGGTTGAGGACTCAGCCCAGCTGAGTCGCACAGACGATGACATGTGGGAGTCTGAAAAGCTCATCGGCGGTGACGACGAGTCTACTGCCTTCCGGACCCGGAACTTCCGGCTCACTCCCTTGGGTCAGGAATACTTCGAGGCACTCCAACAGGAGTTGCCTGCCAAGCTGCTACAACAAACGCAGAAACTCAGGAAGCAATTTTCCGGGTGGCCGCTGAGGGATCTCGTACGGTACGTCTATCAAAAGTATGAGAGCTATACCTCCAAGTCGTTGATCCGAGATGACATCCTGGGTCCGCGCCGGACATGAACCAAGCCACAATCCTCGTTTACGCGATACCTTTCGCTATTGCGAGCTACATCGCCCTGTGGCCGGCGGGATCGCTGGCCTCAAGCCTTGGCGAGAAGCTGAAAACCAAAGAACGCAATGCGCGGTCAAACCTGGTTAACGGCGCTATCCGCCACTTAAAGGGTCTGAGAGTACGACTGGACGAATTGTTCCGGGACTACGATGACGGCAATGATTTGTTCTTGGTTGCGGTTGAACCCAAGGAGGTCCTGGAGCCCGCCCGTGAGTTTGTCCGGCTAATGGTCTTGCAGACCAAGATTGTCAACTGCAACTTTGAACTGACCAGTGGCTGCAGTTTGTGTTGACCGGTGGCTGCAATGGACTGACCGGTGGCGGCAAGTAGTTTTGAACACTGGTCAGGCGCCT
>NZ_JBWZCI010000044.1:0-11370 GCF_059383495.1 Pseudarthrobacter sp. RHLT3-21 | reverse complement strand
TCATACACGGCCGGCATGAGCTTCTTACGGGCAAGATCCCCGGTCACCCCGAAGAGCACCAACGACGACGGACCGGCAATCCGATTCAGACGACGGTCACGAGGATCCCGCAACGGATTACGCCCTGGCTTATGCCCGGACCTCACACTTGAATCAACGTAAGTAACTGACATTGTTGCTTCTAACTTTCGACAAGGCAGTGCGGCAGTCGACCGACGGTCACGAGAGTATCTGCTCGCGGGTCTCCCCATAGGGAACGGTGTCGCTGAGTGCGAGGGTGTACCGGCTAGGATCATGGCGCGTGACCAGAATGCCGGCATAGCATTGGGGCCTGGCTATTTGCCTCAGCGCGGCCTCTGCATCGTCGAGCAACTCGTAGAGTCGACCAGGCTCGGTAACGTGGACTTCCAAATGCTCGGCGGTCTGAGTGCGCATGATGAACAGCTTCCTTTCCAGGGATTAGGGTCCCCCAATGTGCCAAGCCCTCATCCTTGAGGGTGTGATGTGGTCTTAGATCGAATTCAGCACCGAACCTGGACTGCCCGCGGTGAAGTTTCTCCGCGGGCAGTACAGGTAAGACTTTCCGCGGCTGCAGGCACCCAGAAGTCACAGGGTCCTGCAGCCCGGAGGTGGCGTCCCGCAGCTTTACGAGCGCGGGACGCCGCCGTCACTCGGATGGTTAGACGATGGCAGCGCGGAGCTGCTTGGCTGCCAGTGCCGGGTCGGCCGCGCTGTAGATGCCGCCTCCGACGACGGCTACGTCGGCGCCGGCCTTCTGGACTGCTTCGATGGTGGCGAGCTTCACGCCGCCTGCGACGGAGAACGGAACGCGCGCTTCTGCTCCGGCGCGGAGCAGCCCGGTCAGGTCGAAGCCGGGCAGGGCCTGCTCGTCGAGACCGGCGTGCATCTCTACGAACTTGGCACCCAGGGCGCGGGCTTCCTTGGCGCGGGTGACCTTGTCTGCCACGCCGATGAGGTCAACGACGATGCCCTTGTTGTGGGCTTTGGCTGCCTTGACGGCGCCGGCGATGGTGGAGTCGTCGGCGGAGCCGAGCACGGTGACCAGGTCAGCGCCGGCCTTGAAAGCGATGTCGGCTTCGAGTTCGCCGGCGTCCATGGTCTTCATGTCAGCGAAGACGATCTTGTCCGGGTGCGCGTTCTTGACAGCGGTGACGGCGGAGAGGCCGGCAGCCTTGATCAAGGGGGTGCCGAGCTCGATGATGTCGACAAACTCGGCGACCTGGCCGGCCAGTTCGAGGGCGGCTTCAGTGGTCAGGACGTCCATAGCAACTTGGAGTTTCATGGTGTTGTTTTCCTTCTGTTGGGAAATGCGGTGGGTGTTGAAAATGGTGGCTCGGTTATTCGAGGTTGGCGTGCCGGAGCCAGAGCTCTTCGGCGGGTACATCGGTGTTGTCCCACAGCGACTGGAAGAGTGCTTCCGTAGCGAGGAAAAGGACCTGCTCGAAGAGAGACCCCGAGTACTGGCGGGAAACGCTGGAGCCGTGGTCGGTCTTCTGGGCGGCGGGAATGATCACCACCGCGTCTGCGAGACCAGCGAGCGGCGAACTCGGATTGGTGGTGAACGCGGCAATCCGCGCTCCGGCCTTCGCCGCTGTTTCCGCTGACTTGACCACTCCCGAGGTGGTTCCCGATCCGGAGGCCACCAGGAGCAGGTCACCGGAACTGATTGCGGGAGTGGTGGTGTCACCGGCGACATGCACATCCAGGCCCAGGTGCATCAGCCTCATGGCGGCCATGCGCAGGACAAGGCCGCTTCGGCCCGCGCCGGCCACGAACACCCGGCCCGGGTGGCTGAGATGGCGGGCCACGTCGGCTACCTGCTGCTCGTCGATCTTGGCCGCTGTGTCCGCGATCTCGTCCCTGACGAGAGACAGATTGCGGACAATGTCACCGGTGGTGCTGTACCCGGTGAGCGTTGTACTTGCTGTCGGATTCACGATTTGTCCCTTTCCCTTCGGTCGTCGGCCTGTATCGGCCGAACGATGCTTTCTGGTTGATATCCATAATCCCGAAGCAAAAGGGCAGGGGTAACACTGTTTTCTGACGGTTCTGACTACACTTAAGGATTGGGCGTTGTCCCAGGCCGTCCGTTGAGGAAGCGTCCAACGCCGTGGTCCATGGGACGTGCCATGCCGGACGAGTGGCCTTAGAGGGACCGGTCCGCTTGAGCGCGGAGGCCTATCGTTCTGAAAGCCGCAGTCTTGAAGGATTTATTGCATAGACTCTGAAGAACGAGTTAAGTCCTTTAGGTCCTGTCCGGGCTGCTTGTTGTTGTCCTGACCCGTAGCCCATTCTCGGAGCGCAGACTTTTGGCCTCGCCGTCCTCATTCCAATCGCAGATATATCGGTCCTTGCCGGAAATCGAGAGGGCCGACGCGATTGTGGACAGAATCACCAAGGCCATCGGCCTCGGGCTGCTCAAAGTAGGTGAACGCCTGCCCCCAGAAGCGGCACTCTCGGAGATGTTTGGGGTTGGCGGCGCGACTCTTCGCGAAGCTTTGGGGGACCTGCGCGAGCGGGGAGTCGTCGAGACTCGCAGAGGCCGGAGCGGGGGAACCTTCGTCGTCAACCAGCCTCGTACCCAGATCGACACCATCCGGGATTGGTTCCTCTCAACGTCCATTTCGGAAATACGTGACATCGGAGACGAGCACTCCGCTATAGCAGCCACAACCGTCCGTCTGGCATGTGAGCGCGCGGAAGCACACGACGTCGACCGTCTTCAGGAACTTGCGCGAGCATTGGTTCTGGCCTCAACCCCCGAATTGCGTGCACCTGCTGACAGCCGCTTCCACATCGAGTTGGCGGTAGCCGCACAATCACCGAGGCTTGCCAACGCCGAAATCCGGCTTCAGGAAGAAACAGTTCAACAGCTATGGACCCCCCTCACGGTGACATTTGACCCAGAACAGGCAACCGCTGAACACTTGGAATTGGTCCGGGCAGTCGCCCAAGACCAACCCGAAAAGGCCCAGAAACTGGTACTTGAGCACATCAGGCGAAACATTTTCCATCTGATCGACAAGAAACTCACCCTCGGCTACGCCCAATCAATCCAGGATGGTCAATGAAGCCCACCATTGAAGTCGTTCATGCTGCCACTGCCCTCACTTCGTGGATTAGCGGCGTCGCCATGGAGACTGAGAAACTCTCCAGGTCCGTTGCCTCGCTGCTTGAACGAAATCTCGCCGGCAAGTCCAAGATCGACAAGGCTGCCCTGGTCGGATTGGACGAACTCTCACGGGAGTTCCTGACGAAGAACACTTTTGCTGTCGGCGCCGGGACCTTCTTCGCCGCGGATTCCGTTGAGGAGGGCGGCCGAGCTTGGGAATGGTGGTCCCGCAAGGAATCCGGCGCCATCGGCAGGCTTGATTTTGACCCGACGCCAGGCAGCAACCGATACTACGACTACGAGAAGCTACCGTTCTTCTCGACCGCCGCTTCCACAGGTGAGCAAACCCTCTGGGGCCCTTATGTCGACTATCTCGGCTTCGAGGAATACATCCTTACGTTCGCGGCTCCGTTTTCCGTCCTTGGGAACTTTGCCGGCGTAGCGGGATGCGACATTCGGATCAAGGACCTGGAACCCCTCATCATGCCAAGCCTGCGCGTCATCCCAGGCGATGCCGCCCTCATCAACGCCAGCAACCGCGTCATTCTCGGCAACTCCGGCAGGTACTTGGTTGGCGAGCGGATCAAGTCCGGATCTCCAGACCAGCATCAAATGGCTCTGAATGTTCCCCACCTCGGGCTCTCGCTGATCTACACCACCAAGCCTCAGACCTCCTGAAGTAGGCAGTGGATCGTTGTTATTGTTCGCGCTCTGGTGATTCGGCAGGTCAGGGTGCCGTGGTCACCGGGGAGCCTGGTTGGGTTGTTGGTGCGCACCTCGGCGATCGGGTCAAGAATGGTTGGGCCCACGAACTCCTCCGCCGATCGCACCGGACTCCAGCCGCGGCACCGGCCTCAATACACGGGACCGACAAGGTTGGCCAAGATCCGCAAGAAAACTGTTGCCGCATAGCTTTAAGTCTGCAGCCGTTGGAGTGATATACATCACACCCACCTCCGTTCGAGAGTCTGGATCGGAACATACAAAGAAGCACTTCCACCAGGCGCACTCCACCCCCCCGACTGCCGTCGCACTCAGCCGCCAACGGTTCATGTATTGGCTTACAAGCCATCTAGATCAGGCCAGGGATAGCGCTCCTTGCCTAAGGCAAGCACTGCGATTGTTGCCTCTGCATGCTGACGCGAAAATTAAGCCCGGCCGGAACCAACTCTTAAAAAGACTGGACTAGATGAATTTCGAGGCGTAGCTTTGCCCGTTAGGACGACCTTCGTGACAGGCATCACACCAGCAGAACTCCGAGCAGGGCTCGGCTGGCCCTCTGGAAGTTGGAGGATGTCGGGTTCGCAGACGATCCCTCCCGGAGCCTCGGCCAGGGCTCTGACTTGATCTTCACCAAGTCTCATATGCAGCAAAGATGAACAGCTCTGACAAAGATGAACAGCTCTGAGAAATCTTTGACGCCACTATTCATAGGAGAAATCATGGAAACCGCACTCGTAGGAACACTCAGCAAGGCCGGCTCCATCCACAAAGTAGAAAACGGCTTCATCGGCCTGCCGCAGATGAACGAACCCGGGTGTGATGCCGCAATCGGCGACTCCCTCTCCAACCCCGCCGGGTCGGTCATGTGCGCCGGATTCTTCGAACTGAAGGCTTCCGAGCCGTTGGTGTACACGTACACGTACGACGAAATGAAGGTCGTCATCAAGGGTGAATTCATCCTCACGGACCAGACGACAGGAGAAGTAACGCACGCGAAGGAACGCGATGTGCTGTTCTTCCCCAAGGGCACCACCGTCAAGTTTGAAACCCCTGAGTATGGCCTGGGGTTCTTCACCGGCGACCGCACCTTCGCACCCTAAGACCCCACCATGCGTTCTGAATCCAGGCCGCCTGCTTCAGGCGCCGGCAGCGAACCGAGTTTCCGCGGGGTCATCTGTGCATCCCTCGACCTCCGTTTCGCATCCGCTAACACGCAAACCCTCTCGGACCTCAGGTCTGTGCTCGGAGGTTGCTGCGTCGGGGTCCGTCGCCTGCTCCGCGACCCGACGGCGAACATCCATGTACCTTCAAATCGCCGTAGTGTCTGCCGCATTATGCGCTGCCTGTTGAATCAATCAGCATGATTGATCCCGCCGAGCAGTGGCAAGCCACACGATTACCACCTGCCGGCAAGAGTGTTGTGGTTTTCCTCGCCGCCTCTTTAACGATTCAAGAAGCAACTCACATGTCTAAAAAATCAGACGAATTTAAGTTCGTCTAAAGGAGATTCTTATGAGTAAAAATCGTTCGGACGGAGTCGATGACCTCGAAAGGTCGATCGACTGGAAGCAGGGTCTGGCCATTGCGCTGGGTGTGCCCCTTCTGATTCTGCCCTCTTTGGGCTATCTTCCAATGTATTTATCGGCTGCAGCCATTCTTATCTGGGGATTGTCGGTCCTTCAGGGTTTCTTTCAGAACGCTGCCTACGCCGAGATGGCTACAGCCTTTCCCAAGGCCTCTGGCCTGCCGGGTTTTGCGCAGCATATTTTTCGCACCGAGAACTACCAGGGCAAGTACGACAAGAGCAAGCTGATCGGCGGCTTCAGTGCCTGGAGCTACTGGTTCGCCTGGACCCCGGTACTGGCGATTTTTTCCATCTTGGTCGGCGGATACCTGCATGGGCTGTTTCCGGTGCTGGGCGAGACGTTCACCGAGTATCAGCTCTCGTTGATATCCGGGGTAGCGATTTTCGGCGGATTGTTCGCCGTCAACTGGTTCGGCCTCAAGGATGGCGCCAAACTGGGGTACATCCTGGCTGCCTTTTCTCTGATACCGCTGGTCGTCCTGACGGTGGCGCCCTTTGCTACCGGACACATTGAGCTGACTAACATCACCGGCAACTGGGTGCCGACAGACTGGGCCTGGGATTTGCACCACATCCTGATTCTCTTTGGCATCTTTGCGATCGCACAATGGAGCGCCTGCGCCTGGGAAACGGCCGCCATCTACGGCCCCGAATACAAAAACCCGTCCAAAGACGTCCCCAAAGCCCTGCTTGCCTGCGGCATCATCTGCTTCTTCTCGTATGTACTGGTGCAAACCGCAGTAATCGGCGTGCTGGGTGTCGACGGCGTACTGGCTGAACCTGTCTCGCCCCTGATTCCGGTCGCCCAGGCAGTCTTTGGCCAAGCCGGCTCCATGATCACCATCATCATGCTGATCGCCGCCATGATACTGATCATCCAAACCGCTTACCTGGGCTCGTCCCGCGCCATGCACTCCATGGCCACGGAAGGCAACCTCCCCAGGTCCCTCGGCAAAACGAACCGCCACGGCACTCCCTTTGTGGCCATGCTCGTCATCGGAGCCTTCAACCTGCTGCTGATTTCGATGGGAAACCCCGCCGCGATTGTCGCGGCATCGGCGATAGGTTACACCTGCGCCAACGGCATCAGCCTGTTCGCCTACGTCAGAGCCAAAAAGCACCCCGACTTCGCTGCTCTGGAGAGGCCTTTCACGGCACCCAAGGGCTGGAAAAATGTCGCCATGATCTTTGGCCTGTTCAATCTGCCCCTGTGCCTAATCGGTGTGGTCTACCTCAACAGCCTCGAGATCGGCTGGACCCCGACCTGGGTCGGCTTCATCGTACTGGCGCTCTACATACCCATCTGGTTCTACTCCCAGCACGAATCGAGTCGCTCCAAAAAAGCAGCCACTGCTCGCTCCTTAGATGACGATGCCGCAGACCTGGAAAAGGCCTCCAGATCCTAGGTGACAGAACCTGCACCTACGGCTTCTCGATCCAAAGGAGTCCCCCTGCTAACTGCCGGTCACCGTTCCAATGCTCCGTAACAGGTTCCAAAATAGTGGCCACAGCAGGGAGATTGGCGACAAGCCCCGCCTACCCATGCTCAAGCCAGTCACTGCCTCAAAGACGGGAAGGCAGATCGGTCAAGAATGGTCTGCCTTCCTGTTTCTGTGTCCGGGAATCTGCGTACTTGCTTTCCCTTTACGCATTTTCCTTGGCCTCTTTTGCCGGAGGATCGGGGTTATCGGTTGCTTCCGTGACCCTTGAGGTGGCGTTGCCCCGGGGGGAGCTAGTCGACGAAGTGACCGCCCAAGCGAATGCGGCCGCCGGTTCCCTGGCCGCCCTCTCGCACCGCCGGACTCGATGTCCCGCCGCAGCCATGACGGCACCGCCTGCCTCCCTGCACCATGGCCCGCATCGCTCGGGCCAGCTATTTCCCGAGCTCCTGGAAGAAGGGCAGGGCGCCGCGGGAAAAGATATTGGACTATAGGTATTCGTGGGTGCAGCGTGAAGAGCTTCGCGAGCCCTATTCGGGGCTGGCGCCGGAGATCGGGCAGCGATGAGGTCATCGCTGCGGGCGGACACTGGGGCCGGCCGCCTTTTCTCCGACGGACCAGGCTCGCCTTGGATTTGTGGGCACAAAATCTGGATTCGAGTCGAACACTGGCCTCCTCGTGCCCCATGATTGGCGGTCGCGCACATTTTTCTTGATTCTTCCAATATGTCAACAGTCGGGGGAGAAATATTAACTTGAATCTCTCACATTAATAATTCTAAAAAAGACTGGACTAGATGAATAACGTCGCGTAGCTTTGCAAGCAGGACGAACGTTCGTGACTGGCATCACACCAAGCAGGGCTCGAAGGAGGGCTCGGCTGGCCCTCTGGAAACAGAGGATGTCGGGGTCGCAGACGGTTCCTCCCGGAGCCCAGCCAGGGTTCTAACTAGATCTCCAGCGCAGTCTCACATGCAGCAAAGACGAACAGCTCTGACAACGATGAACAGCACTGAGAAATCTTTAACACCACTATTCATAGGAGAAATCATGGAAACCGCACTCGTAGGAACACTCAGCAAGGCCGGCTCCATCCACAAAGTAGAAAACGGCTTCATCGGACTGCCGTCGATGAACGAGCCAGGGACGATCTCCGCGATCGGCGACTCCCTCCACAACCCCGAGGGTTCGGTCATGTGCGCCGGATTCTTCGAACTGAAGGCTTCCGAGCCGTTGGTGTACGCGTACACGTACGACGAAATGAAGGTCGTCATCAAGGGTGAATTCATCCTCACGGACCAGACGACAGGAGAAGTAACGCACGCGAAGGAACGCGATGTGCTGTTCTTCCCCAAGGGCACCACCGTCAAGTTTGAAACCCCTGAGTATGGCCTGGGGTTCTTCACCGGCGACCGCACCTTCGCACCCTAAGACCCCACCATGCGTTCCGCGACCAGTCACCAGGCAGCCGGCACCGGCTGCGAACCGGGTTTCCGCGGGGTCATCTGTGCATCGTTCGGCTCAACAGATGCCCTCGCTCATCAAGACACCGGCGGCCGGCCCAGGCATGACCTCCGTTTCGCGTCCGCTAACACGCAAACCCTCTCGGACCTCAGGTCAGTGCTCGGAGGTTCCTGCGTCGGGGTCCGTCTCGTACTCGCCGGTCCCCCGGCGGACGTCCATGCAGCCGCAGCCGCAGCCGCGGGCTGCGGACTGCTGGACGAGGATCTGGCCATCCTGTGTGACGAAGTCGGGCCCCGGGTTGTTTTCTGCGGACATTGCCGCACCGCCACTACTACCGATCAGGCAATCGGTTCGGAGGTGGAGTGTCAAGGATGCGCCACCACCCTGGCCTTCACTGATCATTTTTCCCGTCGAATTGGCGGGTACCTGGGATTCTCAGCCCATGCCGAGGAGGCAGCATGACCGCGACGGCGCTCCAGCCCCATGTCCACCCGGCGGTGGAAGGTGGCCTCCTGCTGGAGGTGACCAACCTCAGGAGGCAGACGGCATCGATCGTCAGCATCACGTTTGGTGATCCGTCGGGGGAACCGCTGCCTTCCTATGTCCCGGGGAGCCACCTTGTGGTCCAATGCGGGGAAGGCGCTAATGCCTATTCGCTCACCGGTTCAGGCAGCGCGCCTTCCGAATACACCATCTCGGTCCTCCAATGCGAAGACGGCGCCGGCGGGTCCGTGGCAATGCACCGGCTTGCCATCGGCGACCGTGTCCAGGTGTCGCGTCCCCGCAGTGCCTTCGCCCCTGCAGCAACAGCGACGCATCATCTGCTTGTTGCCGCAGGAATCGGAATCACACCGGTGCTTTCACACGCCCGGTACGCCGCCGAATGGGGCACACCGGCATCCCTGATCTACGCCCACCGGCCCGGGGCGGGGGCACACCTGGCGGACGCCAAGGAACTGCTGGGACCGGCCCTGACCGAATGCAATGACCGCGGCAGCTTCCAGAAAGTTCTGACGGAAGCTCTCACGACCCAGAAACTCGGAACGCACCTGTACGTCTGCGGGCCTGCTGCCTTCATGGAGTCAGTCCTCGGGCAGGCCCGGGATCTGGGCTGGCCCAAGGGCCTGCTGCATTCAGAAGCCTTTGGTGCGGCCGAACTGGACGCGGGCCAACCGTTCGCAGTGAACCTGGCCCGCAGCGGCATCAGATTGGAAGTTCCGGCCGGCGTTTCGTTGCTGGAGACACTCGAAAAAGCAGGAAAAAGCATTCCGAACATGTGCCGCAAAGGCATCTGCGGCGAATGCTCCCTGTCAGTACTTCGAGGGGCACCTCAGCACCGGGATCTCTACCTGAGTGACAAGGAAAAGGCCGAGAACACCACCATGATGTGCTGCGTTTCACGCAGCCTGGATGAAGAATTGGAGTTGGACCTTTGAGTACTACCATCACCGACAAAGACCCTGACACCGCCGTCCTCCCGGAACGGATCAGACGCTTCCCCTTCCCCTTTTCCGGCGAAAGCTACCGCTACAGCGCCAATGTCGAACCGTCCCGCAAAATAGTGCAGACAGACGCCGGCGCCTGGGGCGGCCACCTGCTGGACATCGACGAACACTACCTTCAGGACATCAAGGAACGCGACGGGGTGTTGGACAGGGATCCCTCCCGATTGCAGGTCCTCCCCCACATGCGACCCGCCGTGTGGGACGCCATCACAACCCTGCTGCCCGCCATGGCGGAGGAAAACCCGGGCACTATGTCTTTCCACCGGGAAGGAAACCACTGCCGCTGGCGGAACACCTTGCAAGAGCTCGAAGTGGCATTCACCATCGGCGACGACGATTCGCTTCCCATGGGCCCATTGCGGTTCCTGGGCAGCCAGATCCAGGACGACCTGGTGTTTCTTGACCAGCGCGAAGATGCGCTCTGGCTCGACGCAGGTCTCGTCACATTCGCCGCCGACTGGTCCCTCGGATTCGACGTAGGCATGAAATTCCTCGAAATTCATCACCCCGTCCCAAGGGTGAAGGAAGAACAGATCATCAGCCGGGCCGAGCAGTTCCTCATGCGTCTACAACCAGGGGAACAGTACCGTCGAACCAACTGGACCATGACCGTGGACCGGCGTCTGGACACCTCCACCGAAACCTACCCGAAGTGGGCCCAGGACCGCAGCACCATAGCCGAGGACCCGTCGCTGCCGGACAGGCTCCACCTCCGGGTGGAAGTTCAGCACTTGATCCGTCTCCCACACTCCGGGGCCGTGCTGTTCCTGGTCCGGACCTACCTTCTGCCCCTCTCCGACATTGCCCAGGTACCCCTCTGGCGGGACAACATGGGCCGCGTGCTGGCCGAACTCCCGCAAGACATGGCCGAGTACAAAGGCATCAGCCGCTACCGCAAGGCCGCATCTGATTGGCTGCTGGCCAGCTAACCAGCGGCACGGCCCCCTATCCGGCCGGCGACCGAGGAAGAACACGCCGGCTGCCAGGACTTCGTTGACCCTCATTTTGTAGAAGAGAACCAAGGAGAAAAGCATGTCTATCGACATTGAAACCGAAACTGTTGCAGGGGTAACGCACCCCCTGGACCCGCTTTCCCGGAATGAGATTTCCCGGGCCGCGTCAATCCTTAAAGGTGGCCAGGCCACGGCGGAGTCGTTCCGTTTCATCAGTATTGAGCTGCGCGAGCCTGACAAGGAACTGCTCAGGACCGGCGCTAAGACGGTGCGCGAGGCAGATGCAGTTCTCGTCGACCGTGCCGAGGGACGTTCCTACGAGGCGATTGTCGACCTTGATTCGGGCATCGTCTCGAAGTGGACGCAGTTAGCTGCCAACATTCATCCTCCCTTCATGCTGGACGAGTTCGCCGAGGGTGAAGAGAGCTGCCGGAAGAACCCCGAGGTCCAGGCGGCCCTGGCCAAGCGGGGCATCACCGATATGGGCCTGGTCTGCTTCGAACCGTGGTCCGTGGGCTACTTCGGTGAAGACAACGAGGGACGGCGCCTGATGCGCGCCCTGGTCTTCG
>NZ_JBWZCI010000043.1:0-11374 GCF_059383495.1 Pseudarthrobacter sp. RHLT3-21 | reverse complement strand
TTTTCAGCGGTCCAGGGGCGCTGCCGCGCCGTGGGGGTCGAAAATAGGGGGCGGCCGGCTTACCGGCTGTAGCCTGACGGCGGGGACGGTTGCATGATGTTAACGTCTGCTGCGGTGAACGCCGTGACTTCTTGGTGCCGTAGTTGAGCCCGTTTTTCAGCGTGGTGTGGAGGGCTTCCACGGGAACCGTGGATTGTTGCTTCGAGCACGAGTGATAGATTCCTGATTTACTCCCTGCCCTCTCCGCGGCAGTCACATGCCCATATCCCTTCAATTTCAGAAAGTGCCACGGCAATGGACATCGTCCATGAGCGGTCCGTCGGGATGGATATATCCAAACGCGACGCAAAAGTATGTATCAGAGTCCCGGGCAAGCGTCTGGGCCAGTTCACCTCGACAGTCACCACCTGGGGATCCACCACAAACCAGATCTTGGAGTTACGGAGGTTTCTGGAAGAACAGAACGTCACGGTCGTAGTGATGGAGGCGACCAGCGATTACTGGAAGCCGTTCTACTATCTGCTCGAGGAGTCCCTGCCGGTCATGCTGGTCAACGCCAGACACGCAAGGAACCTGCCCGGGCGCAAGACCGACGTTTCCGACGCGGCATGGCTGGCGCAGCTTGGTGCGCACGGGCTGTTGCGGGCCTCGTTCGTTCCGCCCGGGCCTGTCCGCGAATTGCGGGATCTGACGCGGGCCCGTGCCGTCACCGTCCAGGACAGAACCCGGGAGCTCCACCGCTTGGAGAAGTTCCTCGAGAGCACGGGAATCAAGCTTTCGGGCATGGTCAGTGAACTCACCGGGGTATCGTCCCGGGCGATGCTCGAGGCGTTGATCCGTGGGGAACGGGATCCGCAGATACTCGCGCAGTTTGCCCGGGCCAGCATGAGGTCAAAGATCCCGGCACTAACCGAAGCGCTCACCGGCATGTTTGGCGAGCATCATGCCTTCATGGTCCGGCTGCATCTGGACCGCATCGATCAGCTTGCCCGAATTATTACCGTACTGACGCAGCAGATCGACACGGCGATGGAGCCCTTTCGTGCGGCCAGGGAAGCGCTGAGCACGATCCCTGGTGTCTCAACGCTTGTCGCTGACGTGATCATCGCCGAAACGGGTGGCGACATGAGCGTATTTCCCACGGCCGCACACTTGGCATCCTGGGCCGGTGTCTGCCCGGGATCCAACGAATCCGCCGGCCGGGTCAAATCGACAAGAATCATGCCCGGCAATAAATATCTCAAGGGCGCGCTGGGCATCGCCGCGATGGCCGCGTCCCGCGGCAAAAACACCTACGTCAGCGTCAAATACAAACGGATCGCCATCCGGCGNATCGATCAGCTTGCCCGAATTATTACCGTACTGACGCAGCAGATCGACACGGCGATGGAGCCCTTTCGTGCGGCCAGGGAAGCGCTGAGCACGATCCCTGGTGTCTCAACACTCGTCGCTGACGTGATCATCGCCGAAACGGGTGGCGACATGAGCGTATTTCCCACGGCCGCACACTTGGCATCCTGGGCCGGTGTCTGCCCGGGATCCAACGAATCCGCCGGCCGGGTCAAATCGACAAGAATCATGCCCGGCAATAAATATCTCAAGGGCGCGCTGGGCATCGCCGCGATGGCCGCGTCCCGCGGCAAAAACACCTACGTCAGCGTCAAATACAAACGGATCGCCATCCGGCGCGGCCGGGTCAAAGCCATCGTCGCCATCGAACACGTCATCCTGACCGCGACCTGGCACATGCTCGCCAACGGTGAGGTTTACAAGGATCCTGGCGCGGACTTCTACCTGAAGAGGGAACCTGAACAGGCCAAAGCCAAGGCCATCCGTCAGCTCAAAACCCTCGGCTACGATGTCAACCTCACACCGGCGGTTGCATGACCCTGCGTCTATTTTCGTACTAGAAGTTGTCTGCACAAATTTCAGTACTCGTCTGCACAGCTGAGGTCCGCCCTGTTCGAGAAGGCTCTCACTGCCCGGAGGACGGTTCCCGCGGGGCACGCAGGGATCTAGGGACTCTTCTCGGAAACGAAGGATTTCAAGAACAGGTTGAATCGAGAACCGTTGGGCTGCCGTGAGCTGCGACAAGTAATCAGGCGACTGCCGTGCGACGAGAAGCCTCTGCTCAAGGCTGTTTGTGACTTTTTTTGTTCGGAATGGCGTCTTCGACATAACGCGAGCCAAAGGCAGAGCAAGAGCCTTCAAAGTAGTCTTGGTCTCCTTCGTCTTGGCCGGCGTAGCCTTCTGGTTGTCCGTGAAAATCTGGTCCGTCGGCGCCATACCAGTAGTCGGCCACGTCAGATGAAGCCATGTGCTCAAATTTGGGCGGGGGCGAGGACGACGTCGAAGCGGGTGCGGGCCCAGGAGTGGTCGCCGAGGTCGCGTCCGTCGGGGGCGGGTGTGCCGGCAGGCTGGGGTTCGAAGCGTTTAATCAGGGAGTCTTTGACGCCGAAGACGGAGTCGCCGATCCCGATCTGCGGGTCGCCGTCGACGAAGATGTGTGTCACCAGTGTCCGCAGGCCGGGGGCGGTGACCATGAAGTGCAGGTGGGAGGCGCGGACTGGGGAACGGTTGGTGGCTGCGAGCATTTTGCCGACTGGTCCGTCGTGCGGGATGGGGTAGGGGGTGGGCGTTAGTCCCCAGAATGCGTAGTGGCCGTCCTCGTCGGCGAAGAGGTGGGCGCGGCCGGCGACGCGGGAGTCGGCGTACTGGACGTCGTAGAAGCCGTCCTCGTCGGCTTCCCAGACCTCGATCCGGGCTCCGGGGACGGGGTTGCCGTCGGTGTCGGTGATGGTGCCTTCGACCCAGCAGGGCTGGCCGGCGGCGCCGCCGGCGATGTCCCCGCCGATCGGGATTTCGGGGGCGTCCGCGACGAAGAACGGCCCAAAGACGGTGGCTTCGGTAGCGGCGGCGCCGCCGGTGAAGCTCGGGTTGTTGATGGCGATGGTCTGCATCGAGGCGCCCAGGACGTCGGAGAGGAGCACGAATTCCTGGCGTTTGTCGTCGGTGATGTGCCCGGCCGCGGTGAGGAACTCGATGCCGCTGTTCCATTCCGCCTCGGTGAGGCGGACCTCGCGGAGGAAGTTGTGCAGGTGCCGGGTCAGGGACTGCATCACCTGCCTGAGCCGCGTGTCTTCGGTGTTCTCGAACGACGCGACGACGGTGTCGACAAGCTCTTGTTCGACGGCGGCCTGTTCGGGGCTGATGCTGTTCCCGGCCTGGGTGGTTTCGGACATGCTGTACTCCTGCTTTTCGTTAGGGGAGTGGTTCGTGTGGATGGGTGCCTGGGTCCGGTCAAAGATCCAGCAGGGCCGCGGGGTCTTCGCCGGTCAGGGCCGCCTGAAGCAGCCGGGTGAGGTTCTCGGCAGTGACCGGACGCGGGTTGGACGCCGGCACGGCCGGGAGGACGACGGCGACGGCCTCGGCGACCTCGTCGGCGGTGAAGCCGTAGTCCGCCAGGGCCTTGGGGGCGTCGAGGCGCTTGCGCAGGTCCTGCAGTCCGGTGAGTGCGTCGGTGGTGCCGAACGCGGCGGCGACGCGGGCGTCGGCGTCGGGAGCGAAGGGGGCATTGAAGGCTAAGACGTAGGGCAGCACGGTGGCGTGGGTTTGGGCGTGGGGGAGGTTGAAGGTCCCGCCGAGGACGTGGCAGATCTTGTGGTGCAGCCCGGATCCGGCGGAGGCGAACGCGACCGCGGAGAGGTAGGCGCCGTAGAGTGCCTGCTCGCGTCCGTCGGCACCGGCCGGGTCGTCAGTGATGAGCGGAAGTCCCCGGTTGAGGGCACGGATGCCTTCGGCGCCGAGGGCGGCGTTGATGGGGTCTGCGCGGGGCGCCCACATCGAATCGATGCAGTGGGCCATGCCGTTCAGGCCGGATGCGACGGACATGGCCACGGGCAGGGACAGCGTCAGGGCCGCGTCGTAGATGACCGTGACCGGAAGGACGGGGTCGTCCACTCCGGTGGTTTTCCGGGATGCTTCGGTCAGGCCCCACACGTTCGTGGCTTCTGATCCGGCGTAGGTCGTCGGCACGGCAATGATGGGCAGGCGGGAGGTCATCGCGATCGCCTTGGCGAGGCCCGTCGTCGAGCCTCCGCCGACGCAGACCAGCAGGTCGATGCTGTGGCCGGCCGCGGCGGCACGTGCCTTTTCTGCCGTTTCGATGGGGACGTGCATGACCACGTCGTGGTGCCAGAGCGCCACCTCGATCCCGGCGGCGACCATGCGGGCCATCGATGTCTCACGGTCCGAGGCGATCACCATCACGCGCTGCGCGCCCAACCGGGTCACTTCCGCGGCGAGGTTCGCAGTGGCATTGCCGGTGCCGAACAGGACTCGCTGGCCAAGGGTCACATGTTCGAAAGTCAGGCTCATCGTTTGTTCTCCCGGTTCACGATTGTTCCAGCGCCGTGTAAGCGGCAGCTCAAGTGCCGCCGCCCGCTTCGTCGGAGGATATTTCCCAAAGGAATCAACAACACGAGTCCTCTTCTTTCCGGTACAGGAGCCCGGCCCAAGGGAAACAAGTCAGCTCCCCAGAGTCGGGCTCCTGTTCGGTTTGCTCCGATCCGGCGTCGTGCTCCCAATTTTGACGGCCTGTGTTTGTGGTCATGGCATCTCCTGCTTGGTTCCGGACGGGTTATGCCGAGGCGGGTGCGTGGGTTCCGGTCATCAGGGCGGCGAGGTCGTCCGGTTCAAGGAACGACGGCGGCGGCGGGGGTCCCCAGCTGAAGAGGCCTTGGGCTCCGTGGAAGGTTTCCGGGGTCCAGATTTCATCTTCGGGGATGCAGTCCATGTCGGAGTAGTACTCGGAGAAGTTTCCGGCGGGGTCTTTGAGGTACCAGAAGAAGTTGGAGCCGGCGTGGTGGCGTCCGAGGCCCCAGATGTGGCGTTCGGGGTTGTTCTCGAGCATGGCTTTGGCTCCCCGTCCGACGTCGTCGATGTCATCGACCTGCCAGGACGTGTGGTGCAGGAAGTTCACGGGTGCGGCGAGGGCCAGGACGTTGTGGTGGTCGACGGAGCAGCGCATAAACGCGCCCTTGTCGGAGATGTAGTCGCTGACTTTGAAGCCGATGCCTTCGGTGAAGAACTTCATGGTTGCGGCGAGGTCGACGGTGCCGATCACGGTGTGGCCCAGTTTGCGGGGTTTGATGCGTGTTTCACGTACGACGCCGGGGGCGCGGCCCAGGCGGTCGGTCCGGCCGGGTCCATTGTAGGGAGTGGCGGGGGTTTTCTCCTGGGCAATACGGGGCGCCACATGGATGCGTGCGGTGAATCCGGAGATGGGTTCCTGGGCGAGGAGTTCGGAGCCGTTGTGGCTGATCGGGACACCGAGGCGGGTCATCTGGGCGGTGACGCGGGCGACGTCGTCGTCGTTGTCCACGCCGACGCCGAGTTCGACCAGGCGCCGGGTGGGTGCGTGGACGATCTTAAGTTGTTCGCCGCCATCGCGGGTTCCGAACGAATTGTATCCGAGAGGGTCCAGTCCGAATTCCTCATAGTACGCGGCCGTTTCGGCGACGTTGGGGACGCCCATCACCACGCGGGTCAGACGGTGCAAAGACATGGGGCTACTCCTTAATATCCCTGAATAAGGGCTAAGCGCTGATCATGCGTGGGTCCTGCTGCTCGGCCGATAGCCGGGCAGCAGGGACCGCTCACATACCGGCTGGGACGAACGTCTGGGTGATTTCGCCGATGCCTTCGATGCGGGACACCAAGGTTTCGCCGGGCTGGATGAAGCGCTGCGGGTTGCGGCCCAGCCCGACGCCGGAGGGCGTGCCGGTGAAGATGATGTCTCCGGGAAACAGCGTGACCGTCTGCGAAAGCCCTTGGATCAGGACAGGGACGGAGAAGATCAGTTCGTTGGTGCGTCCCTTCTGGACTTCTTCACCGTCGAGGCTGCAGCCGATTTCCAGATCGTCCGGGTTACTGAATTCCCCGGGGCTGACAAGCCATGGACCTACCGGTGCGAATCCGGGAAATGACTTGCCCAGCCCGAACTGCGGCGCCGGGCCCCGCAGCTGGGAGACGCGTTCGGAGAGGTCCTGCCCGATCGAGAGGCCGGCCACGTACTCCCAGGCATTGGAGGCTGATACGTTCGAGGCTTCTTTGCCGATGATGGCTACGAGCTCCACTTCCCAGTCCGTGTTTCCTCCCTCGGGCAGGATGACCTGCGTGTCCGGGCCGGCGAGGGAGCTGACGAACTTGGTGAAGACCGGGGGCAGCGTGTCCGGTTCCTCGAACCCTGATTCCTTGGCGTGTGCGCTGTAGTTCAGCCCGATCGCGAAGATCTGGCGGGGTGCGGGGGACGGGGACCCGAGCAGGGAACGGTCGATGGCCACGTCGGCCGCGAGGCCGGACAGGCGCTGCGCCCAGGCGGTAAACGCTTCCCATTCGGTGTAGAGCGAGGGCAGGTCCGGGCCGAACCGGCCGTCGCTGGCGGTGTGGATGTCGACGCCAGCCTCATCGGAGGTCAGTAAGACTGCCCGGCTGTTGTGGTTTGCGATACGCAAAATAACTCCTTGTATGTAGTGTTGCCCGGTTCAGTGTGCGCCGGCAGGTCAGAGCCTGAGGCTCAGAGCAGTTCCGTTCCGTGGCCAGCACGTGGCAGGGAAGCGCGGACTTGAGAACGCGTGGGCGTCATGGGCGCCGTCAATCGAATGGAACGCAACGCTCCGATCCGACATGCTGAGGATGAATTCCTGACGCGTGCAGTCGCACATCTGCCCTTCGGCCGGTCAGAAGGGCAGATGGACTGCTGCCATTCAACCTGCTCGGCCCGAATCTCGTGCAGATGCGGATCCGGCACTTCCCGGATCCGCGACGGCATTGGCTGCGCTATCTTCGGTGAATCGGCTGCCATGAGAGACTTTCCCTTGATCGCGGGCAGGACAAAAGTGCCTGGCATTGTGAGATGAATACACCCACCCTCAAGACGGGTCCGAGGAGACGAACCGCTGGTGATTCCGGGAAAGGAGACACGGTGGTGGAGGCCAATGTGGCCCCAGGGCGGCCGTCCCTGGGGCCACCGTTCGGTCAGGCGGGTGCGCCCTCTTCTGCCATGGATCTTGCGGTGCCATCACCGATATAGCCGTCGTGCACGTCCTGGGCCTGCGCGTACGCAGGCTGGAAGCGGACACTGGCGTAGTGTGAGGCCTTCTCCGCTTCCTGCGCGCGCTTGCCGAGTTCGGCGGTGTCGCCGAAGCCCAACACGTCCCGGGCGAGTTGGGTCAGCGGGCCATCGACCTGGTATTCGGTGCGCTGCAAGGTCAAGATATTGATCAAGTACAGCGGGGTACCGTTGAACTTCTCGAACATCTCGTGCCGGGTGCCCCACTCGGTAAGGAACCGCTCGCTGATCTGCCGGAAGATCTTGATCCGGTCCCGGGCGCTGATTTCCGCGCCTCGTAGCGCCTCCTCCAGCTTCGGGCCGATATAGGGGTCGTCAAGCTCACGCTTGGTGGGCTGCAGGACCACACCGCGGCCGCAGAAGTCGATCAGCTTGTTGACCATGTCATGCTGGTTTTCCAAGTAGTGCGCACGGCCGAAATCGACATAGATGTTGTTCGGCTTGAAAAGCCCTCCAGGAGTGGTAAACCCGGTCTCCTCCGCCGCAATCATGAAGGCCCGTAGGGTCTCGCGGAACCGGATGAGTTCGGCTAACTGGGCCTGCACGATGGGTTGGCCGCTCGTACCCAGCGCCTGGGTGATCAGCAGGGCGAGGCCGACCATGAGTTCGGCGTGGATGCAGTGCCGGGTCTGGGTCTCGAGGTGCACCCAGTCGAACTGGCGCTGCGGATACCACTTGGCATGATCAGGGTTCCCAATGTGCTGCACCTGCGGCCACGGGATCAGCACGTCGTCGAAGTACACCATTGCATCGAGCTCGTCACCGATGGTGGCCAACGGGCGGTCGTAGGGGTCGGCGTCAGGCTGAGCCCGTGACTCACGGGCCACGACGCTGACGCCAGGGGTGGACAACGGGACCATCGCGTAGATCGTCTGCTCCGGGGTCTGGCCCGGGCGCCACAGGTTTCCGATCAGCAGGTTGTTGACGAACGGCACCGAGGTACCAATGGCCTTCCAGCCGCGCACAACGATACCCTCGTCGTTCTCCTCCAGGATCTTGAGCATCGGCGTCTCTGCCAACGCGTCGTCTCGGCCGCGGTCGTACTGCACGTCGATGAACATCGGCGAGATCGAGAGGTCCTTTGAGGTGACCTCCTCCCACTGGCGCTGAATGTTGCCGGACAGATCCCGGTGTCCGTTCTTGAAACGGGAATTCTCCGCCCAGGGCGCCTGGTCATCGACCTGAGTGAACATCACAACGTTCATGCCTTCCGGCGGGCGGGTGAAGATGCCGCCCTTGAAATGCTTGAACAGGAACTCGCAGTACTTCCGACGACGGACGGCATCTTCCTTGGACCGCGGCAGGAACCAGTGCATCGACTGGCGTTCACCGTTGTCGTCGATGAACGTTGTGATGTCCTGGTGCTCGGGATCGAGGTGCAGGTCGTAGTAATCGGCAATTGCCTGGGCATAACCTCGGGTCTTCGGATGAGTGGTGATGTCCTCGATGATCTCGCCGCCGACGTAGACTGTACGGCCGTCCCGCAATGATTCCAGATATTCTTTACCGGTTCTCATACTTTTTCTCCTTTGTTGGTGGTGTTGAGCTGGCGCTGGAACGTGGCGGCGTCCCAGTAGTCCTCGCTGCGGCTGATGGCGCTTCCGTTCAGATGCAGCACATGCGTACCGCGCAGCGAAAGTCGTTGGCAGCGAGCGGGGATGGGTCCCATCGGGGCTTGTAGAGTGGCAGTCAGAAGATAGGTGATCGCGATCTTGCCGTCTGGATCAGTGATCTGGGACCGTGGCGTCCAGTGGGCGTCCGGGAACCAGATAAAGAACCGCCGTAACCCGTCCGCGATACGTTCAGGCCCTTGCACGATGCGGCCCTGGGCGATCTCTTCGTGGGTGGCGTCTGTGTCATAGAGTCTGGCGACTGACGCGGGCTGGTGCCCGTTGTAGGCCGCATAGAGGAGGACCGGCAGGTCCGTCACGCCCACGCCAGCGCCGTGAGCATCGCAGGCGATTCCTCGAGTGTGACCCCATGCATGTAGCGGCCCTCTCCGTAGAGCAGTGGCGTGCGGGCAGACGGAACCACGATGGCCTCGACGGCGGCGATGACCACGAAATGACTGCCCACCGGACGCACCTCACTAACCTTGCAGTCGAACGTTACGAGGGAGTCCCGCAGTACCGGCATCGTTACCTGCTCTGAAAATTCCGGCGTGGCAACGGTGTATCCATCAAGGTATTTGACCGCGCCGGGCCGAGCGCAGAGCCCGGACAAGTGAAGTTGGTCCTGACTCAACAAATTTGCGGCGAAACGCCCATCCCTCGCGATGTCCGACGCCGTGACCGTCCGATTGTTGACACATACCAATATCGTCGGCGGCTCCGCGCATACCGAGCTGAATGCGTTTACCGTCATGCCCCAGGGCCGCCCATCGTGGAGGGTGGTCACCACGGTCACCCCGCTGACCACCCTTCGCATCGCGGACCGGAATGCGTCAGTGTCCGAGCCGGTGTACACGTTCCCTGCTACCGAACCGGCGCTGCCGATCCCCATCGTGGACGGGGGGTTGTTTTGATCATGATCTGTCCTAACTCACGTCCGATGTCTTCCGCCCTTTCCTAACGCGAGAAGGGCCTAAACCCCTCTCCTGCGCGCCGGATCTCCCTTGGCGGTCCGGCGAATGTGAGGAACATCACCGTTCCACTGAGGCTATGACCTGTCTCACATATCCGTCCAATCGATATTATGGATAGGATCTATCTCTACTACCGATACGGGTCGCTGATGAACCTGCGGAACGTCGACTTGAACCTCCTCGTCGCACTCGACGCCTTGCTGACCGAACGCAGCGTCAGCCGTGCCGGGCAGCGGATGGGTTTGAGCCAGCCGGCGATGAGTGGTTCCCTCGCCCGGCTACGCAAAGTGCTTCGCGACCCCCTGCTGGTGCGAGTCGGCCGCGATCTCGTGCTGACCCCGACCGCTGAAAACCTGATTACCCCCGTCCGCGAGATCCTCAGCCGGATCGAACAGACTCTCCAGCAACGCACGTGGTTCGACCCGGCGACGGACTCGCGAACCTTCTCCATCAGTGGGTCCGACTATGCGACGCTGCTCCTGCTGGTACCGTTCCTGCGGGCACTAGTGGTGGAGGCGCCCGGGGTCACAGTCCGCATCCTGCCCCGGTCCAGCGATGCTCGGCAAATGCTCCACAACGATCAAGCAGACCTCGTCATCGAACCCCTCGAGCTCCTCGGCGCCACCGAGTTTCCGCACGTTCCCCTTCTCCGCGACCGGTGGCTGTGCGCCGTGGATGCCCACAACCGGCACGTCCCCACGACTGGGCTCACCTTTGAGCAATACCTGCAACTACCGCACTTGGTCTACAGCATTGGAAAAGACCAGCAGCTCAACCTCGCCGACCGGCATCTCGCGCAAATGGGCGTCCGTCGGCGCATCGAAGTCACCGTGGAAAGCTTTCTTCTCGTTCCCTTCCTCCTCCAGGGCACTGAATTGGTCTCCTTCATACTCGAACGTGCCGCTCACCAGATGCCCGCAACCGGCATTCGCATCCTCGAACCACCGTTGGTACTACCCGCGATCCATGAAGCCATGTACTGGCACCCGCGCCACACCGCCGACCCCGGACACCGCTGGCTCCGCGAACGCCTCCAAGCCACCGCAGGGACTATCGATTCCGGTCTAACTNCTGGCGCGGACTTCTACCTGAAGAGGGAACCTGAACAGGCCAAAGCCAAGGCCATCCGTCAGCTCAAAACCCTCGGCTACGATGTCAACCTCACACCGGCGGTTGCATGATCTTGCGTCTATTTTCGTACTAGAAGTCAGGTCTTCGGGGATGTGACGGGGCGCTTTCGTCTTTTCTGCGGGTACGGTTTCTTAGGGCCAGCCTTCTTCGAGAAGGGGTGTCACGGTCACTTCGTTGAGAACCATCTCGCCCGGTGACAGGGCTATCCAGGTGATGAGGTCCGCGACGTGGCCCGGCGGCAAAGACTCCCTTGGGGAAGCAGTGCGGTCATCCCGTTTGTTTCTCTCCGCCGGGGTCCATGCACCCCACTGTGTGTCCATCGCCCCGGGATAGAGCAGGCAGGCCCTGATGCCGTAGTTACTGCCCTCGGCGGCCAGGGACTGGGTGAGCCCGGTCAGCGCGAATTTGGAGGCGCAGTAGTGAGCTGCCGCGAGGATTTCGGACAGCGGAATTGGTGAATTCTTCTACGCTGCCAGTGCTGGCTGTTGATAACCATAGTGGACTTCGTTAGGCCGTCGGTAACCGAG
>NZ_JBWZCI010000042.1:0-17731 GCF_059383495.1 Pseudarthrobacter sp. RHLT3-21 | reverse complement strand
GCCGGGTCCTGACCCTTGTGGTCGTGACCCGGTCCGGGCTCGAGGAAGAAGCGATCGAGGCCGCGAACGAGGCCAGCCGCGAACACCCCTGCCGGATCATCGTCCTCGCAGACGCCGGGGCGACCGCCCCGAACCGGCTCGACGCGCAGATCCGGGTGGGCGGTGACGCCGGCGCGTCCGAGGTCATCGTGCTCCGCGGCTACGGCGAACTCGCCCACGAAAGCGAATCCCTGGTCGCGGCCCTGCTGCTCCCGGACGCCCCGATCGTGGCGTGGTGGCCGCACGGGGCACCGGAGAACGCCTGCGAAACCTCAGTGGGCCGGATCGCGCACCGCCGGATCACGGACTCCGCCAACGAAACAGACCCCCAGCTGGCACTCGAAAACATCCGGGCCACCTACAAGGCCGGCGACACCGACCTCGCCTGGACCCGGCTGACGAACTGGCGGATCCAGCTCGCGGCCGTCCTGGACCAGGTGGACTCCTCCCCCGTCACCGCCGTCGCCGTCGAAGGCGCCTCCGACTCCCCGTCCACCATCCTGCTCGCGGCCTGGCTGACCCTTGCCCTGGACGCGCCCGTGACCATCGTCGCGGACCCCGCCGGCACCGGCATCCGCCGCGTCCGCCTCACCCGCCACACCGGCGACGTCCAGCTCTTCCGCCCCGGACTCTCCGTCGCGGAACTCACCCAGCCCGGACAGCCCGCCCAACGCATCTCCCTGCCACGCCGCAGCCTCAAAGACTGCCTCGCCGAAGAACTCCGCCGCCTCGACCCCGACGAAGTCTTCGGCGAAACGGTTCGCAGTCTTGGTACTTCCGGACTGCATCAAGCCAGCAGCGTGACATTCACCTGCAGCGGGGAGCCAGAACGTAACCGGGACCGCTTGTCACTGATCGCCGTATAAGGGGAACTCGACTCACCGGATCCGCCCGGATCCAGGAAAGGAACACAAAAAATGGTTCACAAAGTCAAGGCGGTCATCGCCAGGGAGAAGAATGCCCCGGTTTCGCTGGAGACTATCCTGGTCCCGGATCCGGGGCCGGGGGAGGCGCTGGTAGACATTCTCACGTGCGGAGTCTGCCACACAGACCTGCACTACAAGCAGGGCGGCATCGGCGACGAGTTCCCCTACCTGCTGGGCCATGAGGCCACGGGTGTGGTCAGCGCCGTCGGCCCGGGCGTCACGCAGGTGGCGCCGGGCGACCGCGTGATCCTGAACTGGCGTGCCGTCTGCGGCGAGTGTAGGGCTTGTGCCAAGGGCCAGCCGCAGTACTGCTTCAACACGCACAATGCCACGCAGAAGATGACGCTTGAGGACGGCACCGAGCTGTCTCCCGCGCTGGGCATCGGCGCCTTCGCGGAGAAGACACTGGTGGCCGCCGGGCAGTGCACGAAGATTGACGAGGACGCCGATGCCGCCGCCGTCGGGCTGCTCGGCTGCGGTGTGATGGCCGGCATCGGTGCCGCCATCAACACCGGTGAGGTCAAGCGCGGCGAATCAGTGGCGGTGATCGGCTGCGGCGGCGTGGGCATCGCAGCGATCGCCGGGGCAAAGCTGGCAGGGGCCACCACGATCATTGCGGTGGACATCGACGCGAATAAGGTGGACATGGCCAAGTCCCTGGGCGCAACGCACGGCGTGGATTCCAGCAAGGCAGACCCCATCGAGGCCATCCGGGCCCTCACTAACGGCAACGGAGCGGACGTGGTGATTGACGCCGTCGGCCGTCCCGAAACGTACAAGCAGGCGTTCTACGCCCGCGACCTCGCCGGCCGGGTGGTGCTGGTGGGCGTCCCGACGCCGGACATGAAACTTGAGCTGCCCCTGCTGGACGTCTTTGGCCGGGGCGGGTCGCTGAAGTCCTCCTGGTACGGCGACTGCCTGCCCTCCCGTGATTTCCCGATGCTGGTGGCGCACTACAAGCAGGGCAACCTGGACCTGGACGCCTTCGTCACCGAGCGCATCACCATTGACCAGGTGGAGGAAGCCTTCGCCAAGATGCACGAGGGCAAAGTCCTGCGCTCGGTCGTCGAAGTACAGTCTCTGAAGGAGCTCTAATGACAGTCACCATCGAAAACCTGGTCACCGCGGGCACTTTTGCGCTCGACGGCGGCACCTGGGACGTGGACAACAACGTCTGGATCGTGGGCAACGACGATGAATGCGTGATCATCGACTGCCCGCATGACGCCGAGGCGATCATCAACCAGGTCCGCGGCCGGAAGGTCCTGGCCATCCTGCTGACCCACGCGCACAATGACCACATCGGCGCCGCGCGGCAGGTCGCGGACGCTGTCGGCGCCCCGATCCACCTGAACCCGGAGGACCTGGTCCTCTGGAAGCAGGTCTACCCTGATACTGAACCGGACCGGTACCACGGGGACGGCGACGTGTTCGAGGTGGGCGGCACCGCGCTGTTGGCCATCCAAACCCCGGGCCATTCCCCGGGCTCCACCTGCTTTTACCTCGAAAGTGAGGGAACGGTCTTCACCGGTGACACCCTCTTTAACGGTGGCCCGGGAGCGACGGGACGCTCCTACAGCGACTACCCCACGATCCTGACCTCCATCCGGGAACGGCTGCTGACGCTGCCGGCCGAAACCGTGGTTCGCACCGGCCACGGCGACAACACTACGATCGGAGCTGAACGGGAAACTCTGGCTAAGGTTTCCTTGTAAATCAGGGTTCCCCATCAGCAGGATCCCACCGAGGCGCGCCAGGACAGCTGGCGCGCCTCATCGGGCGTTTTGAACAAGTACGGCATTAGCCGGTAAGGAAGTTGGAACAATGAAGTTCGGCAAGCAGCCCGCGCCAATTGCGGACATCAACGAGGACGATCTCGATATCCACCAGCCGAAAAAGGAAGCCGCCGGCGTCAAAGCGGTGATGGTTGCGCTGGAGCGCGCCGTCGCGCAGGCCGGAGTGTCCCGGACGGCTCAGTCGTTGCTGCGGGTGAACCAGCGGGGTGGTTTTGACTGCCCCGGCTGTGCGTGGCCGGAGTCGGACAAGAAGCGCAAGGCGGCCGAGTTCTGCGAAAACGGCGCCAAGGCCGTGGCCGAGGAGGCGACGCTCCGGACGGTGGGGGCGGAGTTCTGGGCCCGGCATTCCATCGCCGAGCTGTCCGGGAAGACGGAGTACTGGCTGGGTAACCAGGGCAGGCTCAGCGAACCGGTGGTGATCCGCGACGGTGACACCCACTATTCGCCGATTTCCTGGGCCGAAGCCTTCGAGCTGATCGGTGAGCACATCCGGGCGTCCACGCCGGACCGGTGCGTCTTCTACACCTCCGGCCGCACCGCGAACGAGACGGCGTTTATGTATCAGCTGTTCGCGCGGGCTTTGGGGACCAACAACCTGCCGGACTGTTCGAATATGTGCCACGAGTCCTCGGGCTCGGCGCTGAACCCGACCATCGGCATCGGCAAAGGAACCGTCTCCCTGGACGACATCCACGATTCGGAGCTGATCTTTGTGGTGGGGCAGAACCCCGGCACCAACCATCCCCGGATGCTGTCTGCGCTGAAGGAGTGCAAGGACAACGGCGGCAAGGTGGTGGCGGTCAACCCGCTGCCGGAGGCCGGGCTGTTCAACTTCAAGGATCCGCAGACCATCTCCGGGGTGGTCGGCGGCGGCACCCCGCTCGCCGACGAATACCTGCAGATCAAGGTGGGCGGGGACCTGGCCCTGTTCCAGGCCCTCGGCCACCTCCTCCTGGCGGAGGAGGAGCGGAACCCGGGCACCGTCGTCGACCGCTCCTTCGTTGAGGCGCAGACTGACGGTTTTGACGCCTACCGCGGGGCCCGCCAGGAACTGGACTGGGACGAAACCGAAAAGGCGACCGGCCTGTCCCGGAAGCAGATCGAGGACGTCGCCGGGATGCTGGTCCGGTCCAAGGCCACGATCTTCTGCTGGGCACTCGGCGTCACGCAGCAGCCGCACTCGGTGGACACCATCAAGGAGATGGTCAACGTCCTGCTGCTGCAGGGCAACTTCGGCAAGCCAGGCGCCGGGGCCTGCCCGGTCCGCGGCCACTCGAACGTCCAGGGCGACCGGACCATGGGCATCTGGGAAAAGCCTAAGGAGTGGCTCCTGGCGTCCCTCGATGCGGAGTTCGGGATCGAGTCCCCGCGGCACCACGGCTATGACGCCGTGGAATCCATGGAGGCCTTCGAGCGCGACGATGTGGACGTTTTTGTGTCCATGGGTGGCAACTTCTCGCTCGCCTGCTCGGACACGGAAACCCTGGAAGCGGGCATGCAGCGGATCGGCCTAACGGTGCATATCTCCACCAAACCGAACCGGTCCCACGTGGTGCACGGGCGCACGTCGCTGATCCTGCCCACGCTGGGCCGGACGGACAAAGACGACAAGCACCCCAAGGGCGCGCAGTTCCTGTCCGTAGAGGACTCCATGTCGGTGGTCCACTCCACCCAAGGCAGGCTGGCGCCGGTCTCCGAGCACCTGCTCGCCGAGCCGGTGATCGTCGCGCGGATGGCAGAAGCGACCTTCGGCAAGGACCACCTCGTGGACTGGAAGGCCATGGCCGAGGACTACGACGTGGTCCGCGACCACATCTCCCGCGTCCTGCCCGGGTTCGAGGACTTCAACGCCAGGGTCCGGACCAAAAACGGCTTTGTGCTGCCCAACCCGCCACGGGACACCCGCTCCTTCAAGACGGACATCGGCCGTGGCCGCTTCACCGTCAGCCCGCTGGAATACCTGACCCCGCCGGACGGCCATCTGGTACTCCAGACCATCCGCAGCCACGACCAGTACAACACCACGTTCTACGGCCTGGATGACCGGTACCGGGGCATCTCGGGCGGCCGCCGGGTGATCCTGGTACACCCTGAAGACCTGGCAGAACTGGGTTTCCAGGACCGGGACCTGGTGGACGTGGTCAGCACCTTCCGCGGCCACGACCGGCAGGCGGACAAGTTCCGGCTGGTGGCCTACCCCACGGCCAAGGGCTGCGCCGCCGCGTATTTCCCGGAAGCCAACGCCCTGGTCCACAAGGAAAACGTCGCCAGGGAATCCAACACTCCCGGCTTCAAGGCAATGTTCGTCCGGTTTGTGCCGCACGCAGTGGAGCCGGAAGCAGCCGAAGAGTCCACTTCGCTTGCGGCTGTCACGGCCGGCTGATCAGACAGCACAACGGCCCCGCTCCGAGGGAGGCGGGGCCGTCCTTCTTGCGTCGGCCGGTCAGCGGGGTTCCTACACGGGTCACCGGAGCCCGTGGCTGTGTGCCAGGGCGATGGCCTCGGTGCGTGAGCCGACGTCGAGCTTCCTGAACAGGTTCCGCACATGGAACTTGACCGTATTCTCGCTGATGCCCAGCGCTGAGGCGATTGTACGGTTGCGTTGTCCGGCCACAAGGTGCTGGAGCACTTCGAGCTCCCGGGCGGCAAGGTCCCATCCGGCGACATCCCCGGCCGGGCGTGCCGGCAGGTCCAAGGGGAGAGTGACGAAGACGTCCGCACCCCAGCCTGGCATGACGTCGATCCGCAGCTGTCCGGTGAGCGCCTGGACCCGGCGGTCCAGGCGGGCGATGCTCGGAGCATCGGCGGCGAGTGCACCCCGGCCGTCGTCGCGTACGTTGATCAGCAGGTTTTCGCCGTCGCAGTCCCACTGCGTCCGTACTCTGCTGACGTCCGGTTGTTCCGTCATGGCCAGCACAAGTCCGCGGACGATGGCCCGTGCCGCGTGGGCAACTTCGCCGGGCAGGGCCCTTCCATTCAGCGGCGGTTCGATAAATTCGATCTCGATGCCGCTGTAGCGTGTGAGCGGTCGCAGGTCCTCGCGTAGGCGTTCGAAGGCCTTGGCGACGGGCTCTTTTACCAGGTCCGTCGTGCGGTCACTATGGGTGCGGAGCCCGATTAAGGCCTTGGCGGTGAGGTCAGTGACGGTTGAGCGGGCTAATGCATCGTCCAAGGAGGACGAACGCAGGGCTGCCAGGAGGGTCTCCAGGGTGGTGGAGTGCAGATCGGTCAGTTCCGCCGTCACGCGGAGGCGTTCAGCGGAAGCCGCCCGTGATTCCAGCAGGTACGACGGCGGCGCATCGGCCACTTTCTCCCGGATCCGCCGCGCAGTAAGGCGCCACAGGTACTTCACCAGGTCCAGCCCGGCGTTGTGTCCCGGATCGGCAGGGTGAGGATCCGTGAGGACGAGAAGGGCATTGCTGGAGGCGTGCTTCAGGGCGAGCACCTGGCGGGGCCGGCCGGCGAGCTCGGCTTCCCCGAACCAGGGTGTCTCATCCGAAAGGGTAGCGCGAAGCGTGTCCAGCTCGGCGATGGAGGCCCGGGAAATGATCTCTTCGGCGCCTGCCTTCTTCTGCGGCCGCCCCGTGCAGTCTTCGGTGAAGATGACCAGCGCGCTGCTTCCCATGCAAGGGAGGGTGGCCTCACGCAGTCGCTCCGCTATCTGGGCTAAGGGGGCATCGGCCACTGCTGCCACGCTCTCCAAAAGTGGCCACGGCAGGTCTGGCAGGGGCATAGCAGATTCCTTCAGGGGTGGGTCAGCGGCAGCGCTCATCCGGCCAGCATACCCGGGCGGAAACGTCCAACCAACCCTAAAGGGTAGTAAGAACCGTCAGAAAACAGTGTTACCCCTGCCCATTTGTTTCGCAATCATGGTTATCAACCAGAAAGCATCCGTCCGGCCGCTACAGGCCGATGACCAGATCAAAGAGGACAAACCGTGAACCCGACAACAAATGTGATGCTCTCCAGCACTACAAATTCAGCAACACTCGACTGGACGCACGCGGACGGGCGTGCGGTGGACACAGCCCGTGTTTTGGCCGCGGACGCCGTCGAGAAGGTCGGCAACGGCCACCCCGGCACGGCCATGAGCCTGGCACCGGCCGCCTACCTTCTTTTCCAGAAGCTGATGCGCCACGACCCGCGCGACCCGGACTGGCTGGGACGGGACCGTTTCATCCTCTCACCCGGGCACTCCTCGCTGACCCTGTACATCCAGCTGTTCCTGTCCGGCTACGGCCTGGAACTGGACGACCTTAAGGCGCTCCGCACCTGGGATTCCCTGACGCCGGGCCACCCGGAGTACAAGCACACTGCCGGTGTCGAAATCACCACCGGGCCGCTGGGCCAGGGCCTGGCCTCCTCGGTGGGCTTCGCCTACTCACAGCGCCGGATGCGCGGCCTGTTCGACGCCGACGCTGCCGAGGGCACGTCCCCGTTTGACCACATCATCTGGGTCATCGCCTCCGACGGCGACATCCAGGAAGGCGTGACCTCCGAGGCTTCCTCCCTGGCCGGGCACCAGGAACTGGGTAACCTCGTAGTGATCTACGACGAGAACCACATCTCCATTGAGGACGACACCGACATCTCCTTCACCGAAGATGTCCTGAAGCGTTACGAGGCCTACGGCTGGCACACCCAGCGCGTGGACTGGACCGAGACGGGCGAATACGTCGAAGACGTCCAGGAGCTGTACTCGGCCCTGGTCGCCGCGAAGGCTGAGACCTCCAAGCCGTCCATCATCTCGCTGCGCACCATCATCGGCTACCCGGCGCCGAAGAAGCAGAACACGGGCAAGATCCACGGTTCAGCCTTGGGCGCAGATGAAGTCGCCGGCCTCAAGGAGGTTCTGGGCTTCGATCCGGCCAAGTCCTTCGAGGTGGACCAGGACGTCCTGGCGCACGCCCGCTCCGTAGTTGACCGCGGTGCCGCGGCCCGCAAGGAATGGGATGAGTCCTTCAACGCCTGGCAGGCAGCCAACCCCGAGGGCGCTGCCTTGTTGGAGCGGATCGAAGCCAAAAAGCTTCCCGCCGGACTCGACGCCGCCCTGCCGGTCTTCGAAGCCGGCAAGGACGTCTCCACGCGTGCAGCGTCCGGCAAGGTCCTGAACGCGATCGGACCGGTCATGCCGGAACTGTGGGGCGGTTCGGCCGACCTTGCTGAGTCCAACAACACCACCATCGAGGGATCGCCGTCGTTCATCCCGGCCTCCCGCTCCACGGATACGTGGAAGGGCAACCCGTACGGCCGGGTCCTGCACTTCGGCATCCGCGAGCACGCCGCGGCGTCGATCGTGAACGGCATCTCGCTGCACGGCCGGACCCGCGCTTTTTCCGGCACGTTCCTGATCTTCAGCGACTACCAGCGCCCCGCCATCCGCCTCTCCGCACTCATGGGCGCCCCGTCCATCTACGTGTGGTCCCACGACTCCATCGGCCTCGGTGAGGACGGCCCCACCCACCAGCCGGTGGAGCAGCTCTGCACCCTGCGTGCGATCCCCGGCCTGGACGTGGTTCGTCCCGGCGACGCGAACGAGGTGGGCATAGCGTGGAAGACCATGCTGGAGAACCACGAGAACCCGGCAGGCATAATCCTGACCCGTCAGAACGTTCCCACCTTCGCCCGCGGCGTGGGCGCGGCCGAGGGCGACACCTTTGCTTCCCCTGCCGAGGTGGCCAAGGGCGGCTACGTGCTGGCCGAGGCATCCAAGGACGGCGCTACCGTCCCGGCCCAGGTGCTGCTGATCGCCACCGGCTCCGAGGTGCAGTTGGCCGTCCAGGCCCGCGAAGCCCTCCAGGCCGAAGGCATCGCCGCCCGCGTCATCTCCATGCCGTGCGTTGAGTGGTTCAACAAGCAGGACGCCGCTTACCGCGAGTCCGTGCTGCCCGCCGCCGTCAAGGCCCGCGTCTCCGTGGAGGCCGGCCTGGCCCTGGGCTGGAAGGAATTCGTCGGCGACGCCGGCCGTTCCATCAGCCTCGAGCACTACGGTGCTTCGGCAGACTACAAGCGCCTGTTCCAGGAGTTCGGCATTACCGCGGAGGCTGTTGCCGCCGCTGCCAAGGATTCCCTCGCCGCGGCCCGCAACTAACCTTTCAACTGCACTGCGGCCGGCGCCGCGGGACGACCTCATGGGGGGCGTCCCGCGGCGCCGCCGCAAACTCTCAACTGTTCATCATTTTCGAAGGAAGAAGCAGAAGCCATGACCAACGCAACACCCACCGCACAGCTCTCCGACGCCGGTGTGTCCATCTGGCTGGACGACCTCTCCCGCGAGCGGCTCGCCAGCGGCAGCCTGCAGAAGCTCATCGACGAAAAGAGCGTCGTCGGCGTGACCACCAACCCGTCCATCTTCCAGGCCGCGATCACCTCCGGCACTGACTACGATGCAAAGATTGCCGAACTTGCCGCGCAGGGCGCCGGCGTCGAGGAGACGATCTTCGAGATCACCACCACCGACGTCGCCGACGCCTGCGACCTCTTCGCCCCGGTTGCCGCCGCCACTAACGGCGTCGACGGCCGTGTCTCCATCGAGGTCGACCCCCGCCTGGCCTGGGACACCGAAGGCACCATCGTTGAGGCCAAGAACCTGTACAAGAAGGTGGACAAGGACAACGTCCTCATCAAGATCCCGGCAACCCTCGAAGGCCTCGCGGCCATCACGGCAACCCTGGGCGAGGGCATCAGCGTCAACGTGACCCTGATTTTCTCCCTGGAGCGCTACCGCGCCGTTATCAACGCCTTTCAGGGGGGCCTGGAACTGGCCAAGGAAAACGGGCACGACCTCGCCAGGATCCACTCGGTGGCATCGTTCTTCGTTTCCCGCGTGGACTCCGAAATCGACAAGCGCCTTGACGCCATCGGCACCACCGAAGCCAAGGCTCTCAAGGGCAAGGCCGGCGTGGCGAACGCCCGCCTGGCCTACCAGGTGTACGAAGAGCTCTTCTCCACCGAGCGCTGGGCAGTCCTGGCCGCAGCCGGCGCACGCCCGCAGCGTCCGCTGTGGGCCTCCACCGGCGTCAAGGACCCGGCCTACCCCGACACTCTGTACGTGACCGGACTGGTTGCTTCCGACGTCGTCAACACCATGCCCGAGAAGACCCTCGACGCCACCTTCGACCACGGCGTGGTCACCGGTGACACGATTACCGGCACCTACGAGGAATCCAACGGCGTGCTGAACGCCCTGGACGCACTGGGCATCTCCTACAACGAGGTTGTAGCGCTCCTGGAATCCGAAGGCCTGGACAAGTTCGTGGCCAGCTGGAAGGAACTGCTGGCCGACGTCGAAGGCGCCCTCGCCACCGCACGGAAGGCATCCTGACCCACCGAGCTCTGACCGCTACCGAAAGGCAGACACCATGTCCGCATCACCTTTGAAGTGCTGCATCAACCCCAGCATCCTCTCGGCCGACTTCGTCAACCTCGAGGCCGAGCTTGCCCGCATCAGCAACGCCGATGCCGTGCACGTGGATGTCATGGACAACCACTTCGTGCCGAATCTGACCATTGGCCTGCCCGTCGTGGAACGGCTGCAAAAGGTCAGCCCCGTGCCGTTGGACGCCCACCTGATGATTTCCAACGTGGACCGCTGGGCGCCACAGTTCGCCGACGCCGGCCTGAGCTCGGTGACATTCCACGTCGAGGCGTCCGAGGCCCCCATCAAGCTCGCCCGGGAACTTCGCGCTCGCGGGGCTAAAGCAGGCATGGCACTCCGCCCGGCCACCCCGGTGGAACCGTACCTGGACATGCTCCCCGAACTGGACATGCTGTTGATCATGACGGTGGAGCCGGGCTTTGGCGGCCAGGCATTCCTGGATGTCATGTTGCCCAAGATCCGCCGTGCCCGCGCGGCGGTCGAGGGTTCGGGGGTGAACGTGGCCATCCAGGTCGACGGCGGCATTACGGAGGAAACCATCACCCGCGCCGCGGAGGCCGGTGCCAACGTCTTTGTGGCCGGATCCGCGGTGTACGGCAAGCCGTCGCCTGCGGATGCCATCGAGTCGCTGCGTGCGAACGGCCAGCTCGCCTTCACCTCAACATCACTGCACCCCAACCACACTGCACCCCAACCAGCCTGAAGGACCACTCATGCGCGTTCACATCGCAACCGACCACGCCGGCATGGAGCTCAGCTCCCACCTCATCACCGCACTGTCTGCCAACGGCTACGAGATGGTGGACCACGGGCCTGCGGCCTATGACGCCGAGGACGATTACCCGGCATTCTGCATCAAAGCGGCGTCCGCCGTCGCGGCCGACCAGGCCGCTGGCGTGGACGCCCTCGGGATAGTGCTGGGCGGATCGGGCAACGGCGAGCAGATCGCCGCGAACAAGGTCAAAGGCGTGCGCGCGGCCTTGGCCTGGAACTTGGACACGGCCAAGCTGGCCCGCGAACACAACGACGCCAACGTGGTGGCAGTCGGCGGGCGCCAGCACACCGTTAAGGAGGCCACCGAACTGATCGAGGCATTCCTGGCGGAACCATTTAGCAAGGCCGAGCGCCACGAGCGTCGCATCGGCAAAATCGCCAGCTATGAAGCCACCGGCGAAGTTGCCGAGTAGTTTGGCGCTTCACCAAGGGATTCACGTGCGGGTTCGCCAACGCGGGGAGTGGTGAGCAGGCCGAGAGTAGGGCTCAACCGAACCGGCCTTTCTCGGAGCCCGGACAGGTCAGGAATCAGGCGAGGAACCACGGCCTAACCAGCAGGAGGGCCCATAGACGAAAACTCACCATAGGAGTCAGCATGCCCATTGCAACCCCAGAGATCTACTCCGAGATGATTGACCGTGCCAAGGCCGGCGGCTATGCATTCCCGGCCGTTAACGTCACGTCCTCGCAGACGCTGAACGCCGCGCTGCGCGGCTTCGCCGAGGCTGAGTCCGACGGTATCGTCCAGGTGTCCACCGGCGGTGCCGCGTACTGGTCCGGCGCCTCCACGAAGGACATGGTGGCCGGTTCGTTCGGTTTCGCTGCGTTCGCCCGTGAAGTGGCCAAGAACTACGGCGTGAACATCGCCCTGCACACGGACCACTGCCCCAAGGACAAGCTGGACGGCTTTGTCCTGCCGCTGCTGGCAGCTTCCGAGGCAGAGGTCAAGGCCGGCCGGAACCCGATTTTCAACTCCCACATGTGGGACGGTTCGCACGAGCCGCTGAACGAGAACCTGAGCACCGCCCGGGAACTGCTCGAGCGCACCGCCGCCGCGAAGATGATCCTCGAAGTTGAAATCGGCATTGTCGGCGGCGAGGAAGACGGCGTTGAAAACGCCATCAACGACAAGCTGTACACCACGGTCGAGGATGCCCTGGCCACCATTGAAGCCCTCGGCGCCGGCGAGAACGGCCGTTACATGACGGCATTGACCTTCGGCAACGTGCACGGTGTGTACAAGCCGGGCGGTGTGAAGCTGCGCCCGGAGATCCTCAAGGATATCCAGGCTCAGGTGGGAGCCAGGCTTGGCAAGGACAGCCCGTTCGACCTCGTGTTCCATGGCGGCTCCGGTTCTTCGGACCAGGAGATCGCCGACGCCGTTTCCTACGGCGTGATCAAGATGAACATCGACACCGACACCCAGTACGCCTACACGCGTCCGGTGGTGGACCACATGTTCACGAACTACGACGGCGTGCTGAAGGTCGACGGCGAAGTGGGCAACAAGAAGCTCTATGATCCGCGCGTCTGGGGTGCTTCCGCCGAGGCAGGCCTGGCCGCCCGCGTCGTCGAGGCAACCAAGCAGCTCGGTTCGGCCGGGAAGACGTTCTAATATGTTTGACGAGTTCCGCAAGAACCTGTTGGGCCCCGAGCCCACGCTCCTGCCTGCCGAGACGAACGTCTACCAGCAGCTGGACGCTGGCGCGGAAGCCCTGGACTCGCTGCGCCATGATCCCCTATAGCGGCGCACCGGAGCCTCAAGGACTAGCGCTTGGGACTGCGGCTTTGTTGACTCGGGGTCTTCAGCCGCGGTGAGCGCGGCGATGGGCGTGAGTTGGACCAGCCGTCGCGGCGTTGTCCGCGTACGCCCGTCGCCGCGACCCGACGTCGTCCTTCACACCGGCCACCTGCTGGTAGCTGTTGTTGGCACCCAGGAAGGCCTCGAAACAGCGGCCGAGATCCTGCGTCACGGATAGAGACCGTGGGCCCGCTGGCCTGACCCTCATCGAACTGGGGCCGTTGTGTTCTGCGTTGGCCTGTTGGCCAGGCTGGCCGAACGGATCGGTATGTCGCCCATCCCGGTCATTCTGTTGGGGGTTCGCCTTCGGCGCGGGCGGGATTGTTGAGCTTGAAGGCATGAAGGAATATGCGCACCTCTCGGGGGAAATCGGCGTTATCCTGCTGTTGCTTATGCTCGGGCTGGAATATACGGCGAGGGGAGCACCTCGCCTTCACGCATGATCGCCACAATGGAGACACGGCACCGGGTGCGGATACGGGCCTTTCCCATGGGGTGGTTCTGGGGACGAGGAGTCCGGCGCCATCGAGAACTACCGGGTGACGATGCCCGAAACGTCCTTGTATTCTTCCGAGGGCTTTATGGCCAAATGCTGCCCGCTCAGGAGGTAACCAAAGATAGCTGCTTCCTCTCCGGTCAGTGCAATTGAAGCCTGGCAGGTATGGGGATCATCGCAGGTGGAAACCAAGAGTTCCGTCTGGCCTTCCCGCAGCTCTATCGCGCCCATACGGCGGCCGGATGACGTCATAAAATCCTTCCGTCGCTTGAGGCCCGGAAGGTTCGTCACGGCTACTCCGACGTCTCGGATTCCAGGCCCTCGACATACAGGCCTGCATGATGAACGTGCTCACCACCCGTGCGGCGGACCTTGCGGCCGAAGGAGACTGCCAGGACGGTGGTGGCGAGGGGGTCATCATGGCTTCCTCGGAAGCATTCCCTCTCGGTGTCTAGGTGTAATACCCACGGAGGTTAGTGACAGACGGCGTGGTTAGGTGACAAAAAGAAGACCTCCGGGTGGAGTGGGGCTTGTCTAGAGTCCAGTTCCACAAACGGAGGTCTTCATGTCCCACCCTAATGCTTTTCTCGCACCCAAAGGCCGGCTGCAGTTGGCCAGATGCATCGTCGAGGACGGCTGGCCGCTTCGTCGGGCCGCCGAGCGTTTCCAGGTTTCCGTTCCTACCGCCGCACGCTGGGCCGGCCGTTACCGTGAACACGGCGAGAAGGGGATGGAGGACCGCTCCAGCCGCCCTCTTGATTCTCCCTCGCGGACCCCGCAACGGCGGGGAGCGGCGGATCATCGCCCTGCGCGTGAACCGGCGATGGGGGCCTGCCCGGATCGCGTATCTGCTGTGTCTCCAGCCGTCCACCGTGCACAAAGTCCTCTCCCGGTTCGGGCTGGCGAAACTGCCCGTGGCTGGACCGTGCCACGGGCAGGGTCATCCGCCGCTACGAGCACGAGAAGCCCGGCGATTTGATCCACGTCGACATCAAAAAACTCGGACGCATCCCTGACGGTGGCGGCCACCGCGTCATGGACCGGGACGCGGGCAACAGGAACAAGACGGGGACCGCAGCGAACCGACGCCCCGGCTACGCCTACCTGCATAACGCCCGGCCCGGACATCAAACACAAGCGGACCAGGCCCTACCGCCCGCAGACCAACGGCAAGGTCGAGCGCTTCAACCGCACCATGCTCGAGGAATGGGCCTACGCCCGCCCCTACACGTCAGAGGCCGAGCGTGTTGCCGCTTTCCCGGCGTGGCTCCGTGACTACGATCATCACCGAGGCCACACCTCACTCAAAGGTCAGCCACCAGCAAGCCGCGTCACTAACCTCCGTGGGTAATACATCTAGGCCTTGAGTGAATCATGCTCATAGAACGCATCATTCATAGAATGAACGCCTACTATAAGCAGGCCAGGGTTCACATCACCGCGCAAGAGGGTGTCCGTTCATGCCGACATGGTGGCAAACATCAGGGCCATGACGGCAGCGCCGAGAGCTTCGAGCCCGTGTTCTGCGCGGACGGAGAACTTTGGAGCCGCCGCGTCGCGGATAGTGGCTTTCGTTACCCGGAAACGCAGTAGAAGGACAATGAAAACTACCGCCGCAGCTCCGAAGAATACTGTCAGTGGGATGGCCAGATCGGGTAAGCGATCAAAGGTTGATGCAGCCGTGCTTGGGGCTGCGGCTGCCATCGCGTGGTGGGCGTTCGAGAGTGACATTCCGCCTGCCGGAACGATTCCATGGCCGGCGGTAGTCACATGACCCATCATCATGGCGACCATGAGAACAGCGCCGGCCATAGTGAGGCTGTGGTAGACGCATTTTAGCCGGCCCTGGCTACCCGCGCAGAGCATTTTGAACTCCGGCCGGGCGACCGCCTGAATGACAAACCACAGTGCCGCACCGGTGAGGACGGCGATCTGCGCCAGCACGGTCGAGGGCACGAGGTTCCACACCATCGCCGCCATCAGGACGTTCATGAAGGCATGGAGGATCTTGTTAACCCGGTCCGTGAGCTGGTGAGACCTTGTCGCCTGCAGGAAGTGATAGCTTCCGCTAAGCAGCAGGACGGCCGTGAGGGTCCAGGTAATTGCGGGGATATTGAACACGCGGATCACACTCTCACTACTGGGTTTGGGTTAGGGACGGGTTCGGTCCCCGGTGCGGCTGTCGGCCGCACCGGGGACCCCCTGTCTAGCGCAGATCCTCCTCCCGCTCTAGTTCGCGTTCCAGCTCTAGTTCATCGCGCAGAGTCAGCTTGCCGTGCGTCTCCCCCAGCGCCTTGGCGACACCGAGCTCGACCGGGCTAAGATGCGTCACATCTTGTTCATCCAGGACCGGGCCGTGAGCGTCGTCAGCGAGAACGACGTGGCCGATGGTTTCATACTTGAGCGGATTGGTCTTCCGCAGGTAAAGTGCCTGGCCTGCCCCCACGATGAAGAGCCCAGCGGCGATGTAGGGGATGAGCTTGAAAAGCAGAGACGACGCTGCAGGCCCGGCAGCGGTGTCCAGGTTCAGGCACATCAGGATGACAACACCCAACATCCCCAGTCCACCGAGAATGGGTGCGACTTTGGTGCGCCACACTTTTTCTTCCGGGTGGTGCTTGCGGAAATAGTTGAACACAGCGGCCATGGTCACGGTCTGCACAATCAGGAGCGAGAATGTCCCGAGCACGGCCAGAACGATAAAGAGATCCAGGTATGGGTCCTTGTTAAAGAACCAGAACCCGAGAACCCACAGGATTGCAAAACCTGTCTGGACGAACGACGCGAAGTGGGGGGATCCGTGCTTCTTATGGGTCTTGCCAAATACGCCGGGCAGGACTCCTTCCCTTCCCAGCGAATACATGTACCGTGCTGCGGCGTTGTGGAAAGCCATTGCGCAAGCGAAGGATCCGGTCATCATCAGCCATTCCATGGCCATAACCCATCCGTGGCCGACAAAGACGTCCGTGGGGTGAAAGAACATGTCCAGGGGATTGGCGCTTTGCGCCAAAGCAATGGATCCTGCGGCACCGTTCCCGGCAACGGACATCCAGGACACAAACGTGTAGAAGACACCGACGCCGGTGACCGCGATCATCGTGGCGATAGGGATGATCTTCTTCGGGTTCTTCGATTCCTCCCCATACATGACTGTCGATTCGAATCCGGTCCAGGACCAGAACGCGATGAACAGGGCAAGTCCCGGCGCGGCGACTTGCAGACCGTTTGGTTCGAACGCTATAACCGGATTCAGCGTCTCTGGCATCAGCCCGTCGGGGCCACCGCCATGGAAGAGCACGCCGAAGGCCATGACTGCGAGAATCCCGATCTCAGTGGCCAGCAGTATTGCCAGGATTTTCGCTGCGAGGCTGATCTCAAAGTAGGTCAGTATCCCGATGAGGACGAGGCCGACCAAGGCGAAAACAACCCAATGGATGTCCACCCCCAATTGGTCCTGGAAAGCCAGATGGGCGAAGTAGGAGAAAATACCGATGATGCTGGCTTCAAAGACGATATAGCCGAAGGTGACCATGTAGCCGGTCCCGAGGCCGACTACGCGTCCCAAACCGCGGGAAATGAATCCGTAGAAGGCGGCCGTTGATGTCACATAGCGGGCCATCGTGACATATGCGATCGCAAAGACCGACAGGATAACCGTCGCCCAAATGTATGTTGCCGGGGTTCCGGTTCCGACACCGTAGCCGACCGCAAACGGGACATTTCCGCTCATCACCGTAATCGGTGCGGACGTCGCGACGGCCATGAAAACCACATCCCACAGCCCCAGGGTGTTGGGCTTCAGGCTACCCGGCTGTGAGCGGGGCTTGGAGGCACCGGAAGTTGCCGTGTCTTTTGGTTTCCCCACGACGCTTTGCCGGCTCATTGTTCGGTTCCGTTGCAGCACTGTCCGGTGTCGGTGGAGGCGGGTGCGGTGATGTTGGTGGGCAGGTTCAGGGTTGGGTTTTGGTCGAAGAAGCCGTGGGGTTCGAGCTTGAAGCCGATGTTCTGGCGGGGCATGACGGGCCAGTCTTCGAGGCGGACGACGTGGTGCATGCCGAAGGTGTACCAGACCACGAGGTCCTGGTCGACGATGTTTCGGTCGGCCTGGGTCCAGATGTGCAGGCCGTCGTCGGCGCCGGTGGCCTGGTTGGGGAACTCGCCGGCCGCGAAGCGTTCCGTGCGGTCGTAGGCGGTGACCCAGAGGTTGTTGCGGGCGAACTGCGCGCGCTTGCTCACATACGATTCGTCACCGGCAGCCAGAACGATGGCATCGGTCGGGATGAGACGGTAGGCAACTGGTTCGTCCACGAGGTTCCTGCTGTCATGGTTGGCGATTTTCCAGAAGCGGTGCTTGGAGGTGTCTGCCTTGCGGATTGCGGCCTGTTCGGTCTCCAGGAGCCGGTCGACGGCCTTGAAAGCGGTGTGTGTGGGGTTGTCTTCGGGGATTTCCATGTCCACTTCGTAGACGGCGTTGCGCGGGCCGTCGATTTCGAAGTCCATGCGGACGTTGAACATGTGCTG
>NZ_JBWZCI010000041.1:0-17754 GCF_059383495.1 Pseudarthrobacter sp. RHLT3-21 | reverse complement strand
CCGCCGCCGCCAAACCCATCAACAGGGCCTGGAACAACTGAAAATCCGGAGGTTTTCAGATGAGGCAACGAATCACCCTTCCCGGAGGTATTGCAATGAGGCAACAGGGGACCGCCCGGACGGTCACGGAGCCTGAAAAGGGCCCCTGCATAGGTCCCGGCCCTGGACCAGCCGGAATACTTCAAATGACGCTGGAGTTGTTGTTTAAGGTGGAAAGCCGATTCACTGGTTTCCTGTCTTTTGCCATCAGAGTCTCCCGAAGGAAACGCCATGAGCCCCCAACTGACCATCAAACTTCAGCCAGGTACCGAGGCCCCCGATTTCACCCTGCAGGACGCCGAGGGCAAGGAAACGTCCCTGGCCAACTACCGCGGCAAAAACGTCATCGTGTACTTTTACCCGGAGGCGGCAACCCCCGGCTGCACCACCGAGGCCTGCGATTTCCGCGACAGCCTCTCATCGCTGCAGGGCTCCCGCTATGAAGTCCTGGGCATCTCCCCTGACGCCCCGGCGAAGCTGGCCGATTTCACCGGCGACTTCAACCTCACTTTCCCGCTGCTCTCCGACGAGGACCACGCAGTAGCCCTCGCCTACGGCGCATGGGGCGAAAAGCTGGTCAATGGCGAGATCGTCGAAGGCCTGGTCCGCTCCACCGTGGTGGTGGACCCCGACGGCAACGTGGCGCTGGCGCAGTACCAGGTCAAGGCGCAGGGCCACGTCGCCGCCCTTCGGGAGTCGCTGGGGGTCTAGTCTGGCGGGGCACAGGCAGCCCACCAACCGGGGAGTCAGGCATGGCGATCGAAGTCCGTCCGGGAACGCTGTTCGAAGACGTCAAAACGCTGGTTGGCCCCAAGCGGCCCGATGCCAACGTCTGCTGGTGCCTGAGCTACCGCATTCCGTCCAAACAGAACCTTGAGCTGCGCGGAACGGCCCGCGGCGACCTGGTGAAGGAGCTTGTGGCGCAGGATCCGCCGCCAGGGGTTTTGGCGTACGACGGCGACGAAGCAGTTGGGTGGGCAGCTGTCCACCCCCGCACGGACACCGGTTTTGCCCGCAACCGCAGGATTCCGCACGTGGATGACCTGGACGTTTGGTCTGTGTGGTGCATCCGGGTCAGGCCCGGATACCGCGGCAAGGGGATCTCCCATCACCTGCTCAAGGGTGCCGTGGAGCTGGCCCGCAGCTACGGCGCGCCCGCCATTGAGGGGTACCCGGTGGACAACGGCGGCAGCAAAGTGGATCTCACCATGGCCTACGTGGGCACACGCAAACTCTTTGAGAAGGCCGGGTTCGTCAAGGCCGCGGATACGGATTCGGTGCTCAACGGATTCCCGCGCGTCCTGATGCGGTTGGACCTGCGCTGACGCCGTGCGTACTGACGCGGGACCAGCAGGCGCAGCCTGCGTTGATCAGGGCTTCTTCCGCCAGTTATTCGGCCAGTCCATGTCTATCAACCACAAGGCCAGCATCATCGCGTCCATGGTCATGAGCCCAGCTAAGAGGTAAGCCCACCCTGTGTACCATTGCACGGCAATCTCCTGACCTGGTTATCCCCCAGCCACGTGATTGTCCTTCAGTGTGGCACGGAATGGGTCAGCAGGGAACGGCTATTTCGCGAGGGCTGCCAGGCGGCCGTGAAGTTCTGTTTCGCGGTTGAGGCGGCGGGTCAGCTGTTCGACTTTTTCGGAGAGCTCCACTCCGACGGCCAGCCGGTCCCCAGGCCAGCTGGAGGCCTCCCAGGACTCCCCCAAAGCTTGGGCCAGCGACCGGGACAGTGAGCGGAGCTTCCAGGAATGGCTCAGGTAGTGAACGGTGCTGCGCGGGCGGCGGCCCTGCTTCAAGAGCCGCCACGAGCGTGCCAGCCTGCCCGGCAGCCTGACGGATTCCGTTGGTTCCATAACTCCCGCACCGTCCTCCGGCAATCCGCATATTCCTTCGTAGCTGGTCCTTCGAGTGTGGCCAAGGAGCCTCAAGGTCCCATCAAGGCCAAGGAAGTATTCCGGCAAGACCGCTTCACACTCATGGCCGCCCGACCCGGAATGCCCGGTGCTGCCCGACTTCAACCTTCG
Source organism: Pseudarthrobacter sp. RHLT3-21 (assembly GCF_059383495.1). Lineage (NCBI taxonomy): Bacteria > Bacillati > Actinomycetota > Actinomycetes > Micrococcales > Micrococcaceae > Pseudarthrobacter > Pseudarthrobacter sp. RHLT3-21. The sequence goes on along the minus strand of NZ_JBWZCI010000041.1, from coordinate 15,685 downwards.
TTGTCACGTCTATGACATGCTTCACCGGCCCTAATACGGTAGAAGTAGAGTCATGCCTTCCATGCCCGAACCGCGCCGTGCCGTTGTGATTGAGGACGATCCGGACATCCGTGGCCTCCTTGTCCGGATCCTGGTCAAGCAGGGTTTCGAGGTCACGCAGGCCGAGGCCGGCCTTCCCGGCGTGGAGGAGGTCCGCCGCGCCAAGCCGGATCTGATCACCCTGGACCTGAACCTCCCGGACGTGGACGGGCTCGAAGTCTGCAAACTCCTGCGTGAATTTTCGGACGCCTTCATCGTGATGCTCACCGCCCGCGCCGACGAACTGGACAAGCTCACAGGCTTGGACAACGGCGCCGATGACTACATCAGCAAACCGTTCAGCCCCCGCGAACTTCAGTCCAGGATCAACGCCCTGTTCCGCCGCCGGCAGCCGTCCGTCGCGGACACAGCCGTGACGAGCGAGCTGGAACGCGCCACCGAGGTCCAGCAAAGCCTGCTGCCCCAGGAGGACCTCCGGGTGGACGGGTACGACGTCGCCGGCGACTTCCGCCCGTCCCGCAGCGTGGGCGGGGACTTCTACGACTGGTACCGCACGCCCGAGGGCCTGCACCTGACGTTCGCCGATGCCATGGGCAAGGGCATGGGCGCAGCCCTCATCGCGGCCACCGTCCGGGCAGTCATGCGGTCCACGGGACAGCGCCAGGACCTGGACGCGGCCTTCGCATCGGCCAGCCAAACCATCGCGGCGGACCTGGATTCCTCCAACTCGTTTGTCACCCTCTTCCACGCCCGGCTGGACGCTGCATCCGGCGTCGTCAGCTATGTCGACGCCGGCCACGGACTGGCGCTGCACGTCACCGCCGAAGGGTCGGCGCACCGACTTCCGAGCGGCGGCCCGCCCGTCGGCGCCTGGGCCGGGTCCGCCTGGCCGCAGTCCGCCGTCGGCCTGGCCCCGGGAGACTCCCTGGTGGTGGTCAGCGACGGTGTTCTGGACGTCTTCGACTCTGTGGAGAAGTTCACCGAGGCAGTCCTCGCTGCCGCCCATGGCCAGGGTTCCGCGCAGTCCGCCAGCGACGCCATCATGGCCCTGGCTCCCGCCGAAACCGCTGAGGATGACGTCACTGTAGTCGTGGTGCGCCGCTTGCCTGAGCCAGCCGCGGTATGACGCGTTTCTGGACCCGCCTGGTGGTGGTTCTGACCGTCATCCTGGGCGTGAACTACGTGGGCTGGCGCTGGGCGTCCTCGCTCAACTGGGATGCCTGGTGGATTGCGGTGCCCCTGGTGGTGGCCGAGACGTACAGCCTGATCGACGTGATGTTGTTCGGTATGACCGTGTGGCAGCTCAAGATCCGCAAGGGAGCACCCGCGCCGCCCCACGACGCCACCGTTGACGTCCTCATCACCACGTACAACGAAGACCTGGACATGGTCATGACCACCGCCCTGGCGGCGCAGAAGATCCGGCACCAGCACAGCACATGGATTCTCGACGACGGCGCCCGCCCCGAGCTGAAGGCCCTCGCCGAAGAGCACGGGCTGGGTTATGTGACGCGCAGCGAGGACTGGACCGCCAAGGTGCCGCGCCACGCCAAAGCGGGCAACCTGAACAACGCCCTGATGGTCACGCACGGCGAATTCCTGCTGATCCTGGATGCGGACCAGATCCCTGAGCCGGACATCCTGGAAAAGACGTTGGGCTATTTCAACAACCGCCGGGTGGCCTTGGTCCAGACGCCGCAGTACTTCAGCAACGTGCCCGCCCACGATCCACTCGGCAGCCAGGCACCGCTGTTCTACGGGCCGATCCAGCAGGGCAAGGACGGCTGGAACGCGGCGTTCTTCTGCGGCTCCAACGCCATCCTGCGGCGCGAGGCCCTGATGCAGCTGGGCTTGGTGGGCTACGTCAAGGAGACCGAAAAGAGCATCCGCCGCGCCCTCACGGCCTCCCGTTCCGCCATCAGCCAGGCGCGCAAATCCGCGGACATAAACACCCCGCTCGTGGCCGAAGTGCTGGACGCGGTGGAGGCAGCCACGCTGGAAGCCCAGGAACAGATGGCGGCCGGCGAGGCCATGAGTGAGATCACGTTTCGGGTCCGCCGCCGCGTGGACGCGGCCGTGCAGACGCTGGTCCAGGCTGACATGTCCGCCCTGCAGGCCGACCTCGAAGAGATCGCCGCCATGGAACTGGCGCATGTGGGTGACGCCGGCGTCCCGGTGGTTGCTGACGACGCCGTCCAGCGCATGTCGGCCCGGGACTGGTCGCCGCTGGGCGCCCTGGAATCCGTGCAGGCCGTCCTGGATGCCCTCAACGTTGAGCGGAACGACGAAGCCCAGCCGGTCATGCCGCTGGCCACCATCTCCGTCACCGAGGACATGGCCACGGCCATGCGTATGCATGCCATGGGCTGGGAAAGTGTCTACCACCACGAGATCCTGGCTTACGGCCTGGCGCCCGAGGACCTCAAGACCATGCTCACCCAGCGCCTCCGCTGGGCGCAGGGGACCATGCAGGTGCTGCTTCGCGAGAACCCGCTGGTGCAGAAGGGCCTGAAGATTGGCCAGCGGCTGATGTACTTCGCCACCATGTGGACCTACCTGAGCGGTTACGCGGCGGTCATCTACTTCGCCGCCCCCATCATCTACCTGCTGCTGGGCGTCCTGCCGGTGTCCAGCCTCAGCTGGGACTTCTTCCTGCGGTTTATCCCGTTTATGGTCGCCAACCAGCTGCTGTTCGCCGTGGCCGGCCGGGGAATTCCCACCTGGCGCGGGCAGCAGTACAGCCTGGCACTGTTCCCCACCTGGATCAAGGCGTGTTCGACGGCGGCCCGGAACGTCTGGTTCGGCCGTCCCCTGGGGTTCGCCGTCACCCCCAAAGCCCGCCAGACCGGCGGCCCCAGCTGGAGCCTCATCCGGCCCCAGATTGTGGTGAGCGTGCTGCTGGCGGTGGCCGCCGTCGTCGGGATTATCCGATTGGCCACGGGGCTGGCCGAGCCGCTTGGCACGCTGGTGAACGTGGGCTGGGTTATTTTTGACCTGGTGGTCATGAGCATCCTGGTCCGGGCTGTTTTGTACCAGGGCTACGAACCCGCTGTGGACGTTGATGCTGGAGAGAGGAAAGCCGATGGAGTTTAGTTACGAGGTCAAGGATTCGTACGCGGAGGTCAAGGCGGACGGGCGGCTGAACATGGTGTCCGCACCCAAGCTGCGCGAATTCGTCACCGATGTGATCGCCGGCGGTTCCTCGCGGATCGTGGTGAACCTGGAGAACACGGCGTTTATGGATTCCTCGGGACTTGGCGCGCTGATCGGCTGCCTCAAGGCCGCCCGTCAGGCCGGCGGGGATCTTCGCATCGCAGCGGTCCAGCCGCAGGTGAAAATGGTGCTCGAGCTGACCAGCATGGACCGGGTGCTGACTGCCTACGCCTCCGCCGACGAGGCGTTCCGCAATGACTGAGGTCCTGGCCCAGCGGAGCTTCCGGGGACTGTCCACGGCCGAGGCCATCGAATCCGTCCACAACGAGCTGGACGGCCTCTGGGCGGACGCGCCGTTCGTCCAGGCCATGGACCAGATGACGTTCACCACGGCGGTGATCGAGTCCGCGTCCAACATCGTCCAGCACGCGCAGCCAGCCAAAGCACAGAAACCGGTGGAGCTGGGAGTGGACATCAGTGTCCAGCCCAGGCTCCTGCAGGCCCGGGTCAGCGCCTTCTTCGCCAAGCCGCCGTTCGGTCCCATGGAGCCGGGAACCCCCGACGACGATTCCGAGTCCGGCCGCGGCCTGGCGCTCATCGAGGCGCTGGTCACCACCGTCACCTTCGAACGGCAGGACGGCACGAACACCTGGATCCTGTCCCGGACGTCACAGCCCTGACCCTTCCCACCCCGGATGCTCTATCACCTACGGTTCCCATTCGGCTGCTTTGGCAGCCGTACGTGATAGAGCAACGGCAATGATGAGTAGGCTAGAGCGCATGTCTTTTGAAGAAACCCCCGCTGAGCGCCGCGAGGTCACCGTCCGCCGGGCACCGAAATATGTGCCGTTCCTCATCCTCGGCGCCCTGGTGGGCGCAGCGGTGGCTGCCGCCGTTGCGTACGGTCTCCCCGGCGACGAATCCTTCGAACGCGGCTCGGTGTTCGGCTTCTTCCTGGTCATGTTCGGCGCCGGCGGCGCGGTTCTGGGCGCCGTGGTGGCCCTGCTGCTGGACCGGCGGAGCGTCAGGCGCCAGAAACGCGCCATCGTGGAAGCGGTCCCGGATTCAGAGCCCGACGACGGCGCTTGGCCGTAGGCACCAACACGGGCGCCAACACAGGCGCCCGGCGCCCGGGCGGGTCACAATGGCCGCGGCGGAAAAGTCTTACCGCATCTCGTGAGATAATCGACCAGTGGCACGCGGCGATGGAAAACTTTCTCATGATCTTCTCCCTGGCGAAAAGGGACCTCAGGACGCTTGTGGCGTTTTCGGGGTCTGGGCGCCAGGTGAAGAAGTAGCAAAACTTACCTATTACGGGCTGTATGCATTGCAGCACCGCGGGCAGGAGTCGGCTGGTATAGCTACCAGTGACGGCAAGCGGATCAACGTCTATAAGGACATGGGGCTCGTTTCCCAGGTCTTCGACGAGACCACGCTGAACACCCTGACCGGGCACCTGGCGGTGGGACACTGCCGCTACTCCACCACCGGAGCCAGCCACTGGGCCAACGCCCAGCCCACCCTCGGCGCCACCAGCACCGGCACGGTTGCCCTGGCGCACAACGGCAACCTGACCAACACGGCCGAGCTCAACGCCATGATCATGGAACGCAACGGCGGCCAGCTCAGCGGCGAAATGAAGCAGGGCAACACCTCGGATACCGCCCTGGTCACGGCACTGCTTGAAGGCGAGGAGGGCAAGACCCTCGAACAGACCGCCATGGAGCTGCTGCCGAAGATCAAGGGTGGCTTCTGCTTCGTGTTTATGGACGAAGGCACCCTCTACGCCGCACGCGATACCTACGGCATCCGCCCGCTGGTCCTGGGCCGGCTGGAGCGCGGCTGGGTGGTTGCCTCCGAGCAGTCCGCCCTGGCCACCGTGGGCGCCAGCTTCATCCGTGAAATCGAGCCGGGCGAATTCATCGCCATCGACGAGGACGGCGTGCGTTCCAAGCGCTTCGCGGAGGCGACGCCGGCTGGCTGCGTTTTCGAATACGTTTACCTCGCCCGTCCGGACGCCGCCATCGCGGGACGCTCCGTGTACGAGTCCCGTGTTGAGATGGGCCGCCAGCTGGCCCGCGAAAACACCCAGGACGCGGACATCGTCATCCCGGTTCCGGAGTCCGGCACCCCGGCCGCCGTGGGCTACGCCGAGGAATCCGGCATCCCCTTCGCGCACGGCTTCGTCAAGAACTCCTACGTGGGCCGCACGTTCATCCAGCCCTCGCAGACCCTGCGCCAGCTGGGCATCCGGCTCAAGCTGAACGCCCTCGAGTCCGTGATCCGCGGCAAGCGTGTGGTGGTGGTGGATGACTCGATCGTCCGCGGTAACACCCAGCGCGCCATCGTCCGGATGCTCCGCGAGGCCGGCGCCGCGTCCGTCCACATCAAGATCTCCTCCCCGCCGGTCAAATGGCCGTGCTTCTACGGCATCGACTTCGCTTCCCGCGCGGAATTGATCGCCAACGGCGCCACCATCGAGGAAATCTCCCAGGCCATCGGCGCCGATTCCCTCGCGTACGTCTCCGAAGACGGCATGATCAACGCCACCAAGCAGCCGCGCGAGCGCCTCTGCACCGCCTGCTTCACCGGCAAGTACCCCATCGAGCTCCCGGGCGCGGACAAACTGGGCAAGAACCTGCTGGAGCGCACCGACCTCGGCGGCCTCACGCCGTCGCCCTCTGCCCTCCCCGGCGCAACGGCTGCGCTGGCGATCGACGCAGAGGAGGACCCCGCGGAGAAGGCCGGCGCCACCGGCTGCGATCCCGGGCCGGACGCCGAGTTCGAGAACCTGCTCACCGAAGAAGACCACGTGCCCGCGATCCACCACGAAGCCACCACCCCCGGCGCTGAAAAGAAAGAGTCCGTATGACTTCCGCAACCCCCGCCGCCGGCAACAGCCCACTGAGCCCCGCAGGCATCACGTACGCCTCCGCCGGTGTTGACGTTGAGGCCGGCGACCGCGCCGTGGAGCTGATGAAGGGTGCCGTGAAGGCCACCCACAATTCCTCCGTCATCGGCGGCGTGGGCGGCTTCGCCGGCCTGTACGACGTCTCGCGTCTGCTGACCTTCAAGCGCCCGCTGCTGGCCACGTCCACCGACGGCGTGGGCACCAAGGTTGCCATCGCCCAGGCCATGGACATCCACGACACCATCGGCTTTGACCTGGTGGGCATGGTGGTGGACGACATCGTAGTGGTGGGCGCCGAGCCCCTCTTTATGACCGATTACATCGCCTGCGGCAAGGTTGTTCCGGAGCGCATCGCGGACATCGTCCGTGGCATCGCCGCCGCCTGCTCCGTCGCCGGCACCGCCCTGGTGGGCGGCGAAACCGCCGAGCACCCCGGCCTGCTGGGCGAGCACGAATACGACGTTGCCGGTGCCGCCACCGGTGTTGTCGAAGCCTCCGACCTGCTGGGCCCGGACCGCGTCCGCGCCGGCGACGTTGTGATTGGCATGGCCTCCTCTGGCCTGCACTCCAACGGCTACTCCCTGGTCCGCCGCGTCATCAACCACGCCGGCTGGGCACTGGACCGCCAGGTCTCCGAACTCGGCCGCACGTTGGGCGAGGAACTGCTGGAGCCCACCCGCGTCTACGCTGCGGACTGCCTGGACCTGGCCCGTGCCTTCCCGGTGAGCAGCGCCAACGCCGTGCACGGCTTCAGCCATGTCACCGGCGGCGGCCTGGCCGCCAACCTGGCCCGCGTCCTGCCGCAGGGCCTCGTGGCCACCGTGGACCGCGCCACCTGGGAGCTGCCGGCCATCTTTAAGCTGGTCTCCGAGCTGGGCAACGTCCCGCTGGCCGATCTGGAGCGCACCCTGAACCTCGGCGTAGGCATGGTGGCCATCGTGTCCGCCGAAGCCGCCGACGCCGCCGTGGCCCGCCTCAACGACAGCGGCGTGCCGTCCTGGATCATGGGCACCGTCACCGCGGACTCGGATTCCATCCTCAAGACCGGCCCGGACTACGTCCAGGGCGCCAAGGGCGTGGACGGCGGCGCCGTCCGTTTGGTCAACGCCTACGCCTAGAACCCTCATCGAGCTTCGCAACCGCCCTTTTGAACCTTGAAAACGGCGGTTGGGCCCACGCCGCCAGGGTTCCCTGGCCGAGCTTGCGAGGCGAGGGGGGTGGTGGGGAGCACTCGATGCGTTAAGCCTCAGGGCTAAACCTCCAGCAGGCTGAACACACCGCCCTGCGGGTCCTGAAGGGTGGCCGTGGCGCCGGGAGTATCGTCGTCATCCGGCTCCGGCGCAATCAGCACTTCGGCCCCCGCCGCCACGGCCTTCCGCACAGCATCGGCCACGTCGGAGACACCGAAGTAGATCTGCCACCTCGCAGGAGCCTCGGCCGCGACTATCCCGGCCACCTCCGCGCCGTTCACCATCAGCGTGCTGTACGTCCCGCCGTCGTCCTGGGGATACTCGGTCACCTCGTGGCCGAACAGCTGCTGGAAAAACCCGACGGCGGCCCGCGGCTCGGGCGTCAGCAGTTCCGTCCAGGACAGAGCACCGGCCTCGTTGTACCGGCCGGAGCCGGTGTGCGTTCCGGGCTGCCACACGCCGGTGGTCCCGCCGCCGGGAGGATCCACAAGCACCATCACGCCGGTGTCCGCCACTTCCTCAGGGCCGAACTGCACTGAACCTCCTGCATGGGGAACTTCCGCGGCCAGCACAACGGCGTCCTCCGCGGCGAAGTAGATGTTCCATTGGGCGTGCGTGCCGAGTGATTCCTGGTGCGGATTCTGCGGCGCCACCACGGCCACCAGGTCCTCCCCCACAAACGCCTGGGCATAGCTGCGGCCATCGGGCGTGGGCAGGTCCTTGAAAGTCCACCCGAACACCGCTGCGTAGAAGGCCTTCGCTGCTTCCACGTCCCGGGTCTGGACATCAGCCCAGCACGGTTCACCGTGGCGGTAGCTGGGGGATGAGGAGTTTCCTGGCATGGGAGGTCCTTTCGCGGGCGGCACAGCGCATGAGGACTCCAGTCAACACCAAAAAGCCCGCCGCCGGCACCGGGTTCCGGCGCAGGCAACGGGCCTGATAACTGAGGCCAGCACCGCGGGTCCGCTGGGATCCGGGGTGCTGAAAAGAAGTGCTGTACTCACGAACAACTGCGGCGTCCGAACGTACTGCAGTGTCGCGGGCCGGGCGCCTTGCGGCGGGACCGGCGTGCGACAACTAGCCGATCCGACGGGTGTCTACCTCGTCGTCGTCTTCTTCCAAATCGTCCGCGTACTTATCCACATAAGCCGAATAGTCCGGTTCAACCGGGTCATTCGCGAAATGGCTCGTGGCACGACCTTCAGGACCTTTGAGCTCGCGCTGAAGGGCCGAATAGTCAGTGTTCGGGGAATAGTACTTAATATCCCGAGCCTGCTTGGTAGCTTTTGCCTTTTGACGGCCGCGCCCCATGGCGTGACCCCCTTTTGTACTCGGACCGGAGGTGGTCACCTTGGCTATCGGTGAGGCCCCGGAATGTTTGGTCAATTTGTCGTAACTCCTAGATTACATGCTTTCCGCGCCCGGTGCTCCCCGGCCCGTGCGCGCGGACGCCATGTCGGGTACCCTTACCGCCGCGATGCGCAGGGTTCCCGGCTTTTTTGTTGGATAGAGTCTCTTCATCAGCTGCCGGTCCGGGTGCACGGAGCGCGCAGCATCCCGAGGCGAAACCCAGGAGGGGTATCCGGATGGACAACCAGGAATTGCGCCCCATCCCGCCCAAACCCCCCGTTCCGCCCACGGCGGGGTTGCCGCAGGTGGCGGTCCCGGCGCCTGCCATGGAGGGCACGGCCCGGAAGCCCCGGCGGGTCGCATCAACATTCCTGAAGGCTCTCTTCGTGGTGGTTCTGCTGGGAGTGGTGGGAGGCCTGGTGTGGCTGGCCGCGTGGCTGGATTCCGGGGCGCAGGAGACGTCCGACGACGGCGGCTCCGGGATCGTGGAAATCTCACCCACTCCCCTGGCCACCCCGCTCCCACTCCCCCGTGAGGGCGTGGCGCCGGCGGACTACCGGCTGGGCGACTGCTTCAAGGATTTTGATCCCGCGGCCTTGCGGTCAACGGTGGTGGCCTGCGATACCGGCCACTCGGCCCAGCTCGTCGCCGTCTTCCGCTACCCCGCCGTCGGCTCCTATCCGGGCCGGGAGGCCCTCGCAGCCAAGGCACTGGAGGCCTGCCAGGCGGCAAAGCTGGCACCGGCAGCGAACGAGTACACGCTTAACTTCCAGAGGGCCTACCCCAGCAGCACCAGTTGGGAATCAGGCGACCGGCGCGTGGATTGCTACATCACGGCCGACGGCGGGAACGTCATCAACGCCAGCGCGCTGCCCTAAAGACCGCACAAAAGACGCTGGCCCGGATCGGTTGGTACCGATCCGGGCCAGCGGGCTGCGTCAGTTGATGTCTGACGGGTGCTTTGCAAGGGGAGTGACCGAAATGTCCATGTACGGGAACAGCGGCAGGCCCGAGAGCATGTTGTGCAGTTCGTCGTTGCTTTCGGCATCAAAGACCGAGTAGTTGGAGTACTCGCCTACAACGCGCCAGATGTGGCGCCACTTCCCCTGCTGCTGCAGGTCCTGGGAGTAGGCCTTTTCCACTGCTTTGATGGCGGCCGCCTCCTCAGAAGGCATGTCAGCGGGAAGGTTGACGTCCATGCGAACCAGGAAGAGCATTTGTTTCTCTTTTCTTGTAGGACGGGCATTAGCCCAGGTAGCCCCAGAGCAGGATGGCGGCGATGTAGATGATGCCAACCCAGAACATCATGATCACGGTGTAACCCATAATGTCCTTGAGCTTGACTTTGAGAGCGCCAGTGCCGGCAGGATCCAGAAGGGCTGGACCAGGTCGTTCCAGGCGTTGCCCAGCATGACGGACATGGCCGTCTGGGCCTGCGAGGCGCCGATCGCGTTTGCCGCGTCGATCATAAAGGGCCCCTGGATCATCCAGTGGCCACCGCCGGACGGGGCGAAGAAGTTGATCAGGAAGGAGCTGATCAGTCCCCAGAAGGGCAGGGTCTCAGGGGTGGAGATGCTGGATGACGGCCATCTGGGTGGTGAAGGCGAGCAGCGACCAGAATCCGGGCAGTGAAACCGAGGGGCGCTACGCCTTCCGGCTCGTCCCCTCTTCGTAGCCCTTTGCGGAATTTTGAGCGCGGCGCCCGCGACGGCGAGCGCTTCGGAATGCGGCTAGCCTGATCGGATGAAGAAGCTGGCTGTCGTCACGGGCGCTAACCGAGGGCTGGGCCTATCCCTCGTGAATGAGTTCTCGGAGGGCGGCTGGAGTGTCATCGCCCTCACGCGTTCACCACAGCCGCAGGACGCCGGGGCCGCCCCATCCGACGTCGTAAGAGTTCGGCACGATGTTCGATCCAACGATGCCTCAGAGATTCTGGAAGTCCTGAACGGCCGCCCCGTCGATTTGCTGATCAACAACGCGGCCCAAGGAGCGCCCCATGATGAGCTGGGGTCGATTCCGGCCGAGGGAGTCTTAAACGCGGTCGATGTAAACGCCGCGGGTCCGCTGCGACTGGTGCAGTTCCTGTTGCCAAACCTGCTGGCGGCCCCTGACCCGATCGTCATCAACGTGACCTCACGCCTGGGCTCCCTTGCTGCCCAGGCCAGCGGTACCTTCGCGGACCTGACAACAAGCTATGGCTACAAGATCTCCAAGGCGGCGCAGAACATGCTGACGATCGCGCTGGCTCAGGACCTTCAGGGGCGTGTCCGTTGCTGGGCAGTGCACCCGGGCAAACTGGCCACCGACATGGGGCAGGCTGACGCGTCCAAGGATCCGCGAACCGCCGCTGCGCAGCTGAGAGAACTCGTCGACTCGGATGACCCCACCTCGCCCCGGTTCTGTTCGCTCGGGGAACAGGACCTCCCGCGGTAGCTAAAGTAGGCGGATGCTCATCATTCGCCAGGCAAACACCGCTGATACGCCCAGTCTCATCCGTCTGCGGGCCGCGTGGGTTGCAGAGCAAGTAGGGGAATCGACCGAGGATCCGGACTTCGAGAGTGACTATCGAGCCTGGCAGGAAAATAACGCGCGCACCATGTTCGTCGCAGATCTGGACGGCACGCTTTTCGGAATGCTGAATCTCATGGTCTTTGAGCGGATGCCTAAACCCGGCAAGAAGTCGACATGCTGGGTGCATCTCGGGAACGCATTCGTCGCTGCCGAATATCGCAACCGTGGAGTGGGAGGCCAGCTCTTAGAGGCGGCGATTCAGTTCTCACGGAGCATCAAGGCGGCACGGATCGCCCTCTCCCCTTCAGGCGAATCACTGACCTTCTATGCCAGGTCCGGGTTTGCTCCTGCTGAGGAACTGCTGGTCAAACGCTTCGAGTACGAGAGTTAGAACGCCTTGCCGGTGTAGATATCTGATGCCGGATCTGACCACATCAACGCTATCGTTGGGCCGCTATGAGATGACCGTGAGCGGACCTTCCTCTGCTGTGGGGACTTCGAAGTGGTCGAAATATTCGGCAGCCAGTTCAGCGCTCAACCGGAAATCGTCCGCGTGGCCCGCCAAGCGGGCACGGACGCGGGCCAGGGCGACCTCGCGGGTCGTGGCCAGGTAGATGGTCTCGGGCTCAACACCCAGCGGCCTTAGTAGGAGACGGTAGTCCTCCCTCATGCTCTTAGACCAGAAGGAAAAGTCGAGAACAACATCTGCACCTGACACGACCAGATCCAGGAGGCGGGCCTGAAGCGCCGCCGCGATCTGCCGCCGGACGCCGTCCTCCACGGGCATTATATGGAGTCCCATCTGCCACGCCATTTCGTCAAAGGACAGCCGGACCGTACCTTCGGTCGCTAAGCGACGAGCAATAGCGGATTTGCCGGAGCCCGCCGGCCCGCACATGAAGATGACTCGACTCATACTCACGATCGTACGCAGGGCACTGTCGCAACGATGGGGATCTTCACCGGCCACGGCGATGCCTCAGCTCTCCAGCGGCTCCGGCGGTGTCAGTCCACGGAAGGTTTCGAAGCGGGTCTCGAATTCCTGGCGGTGTTCCGCTGCCAGAAGACCGTTGGCCCCGTAGCTGAACGCCAGCGTATTCATCTGCCACTGAGATCCTTCGGGCGGGCGGAGCCGTTCCGCAAAAGTGCCGTTAGTGTCCTTGGAAAGATCCTGGAACCTGAACATGAGCCACTGACCTGCCTTACCCAAAGCCACCCCGGAAACGATGACTTGTTGGTCAGGCGTCAGCCCGCCGAGGTCTCTCATGCGGTCTTCCGCTGACCAGGTCTCGAGGCCGGTGATTGTCGGGGCCCCGTAGCCATATCGGCGGGAGACCTCCTCGATAATGCCAATGGCCCGCTGCTTTTCGTCCCACGTTTGCGGCACGGAAGTGCTCTGGGATTCGGCACCGTTCACATTCGTGAGGAGCGACTCGCCTCCGTAGTGGTTCTCGATTGGCCGGTGAAACGGGCTACGACTTCGCTCGTCCGCTGGAGCCCATGCAAGCTGGAACTCGGCCGAGAGGGCGGCCTTGATCTCCGCAATCATGGTCTTCGCCGTCTCGTAGCCCTCTTGCGGCGTCGGGCCAGCCAAGACCTCCAGAGGGTCGACCCCGGCGACACCCGGGTAGTCCCGCCAGTAGATAGTGCGTTCAGTACCGTCGGCGCTCGTTGACACCGTTGTCCGCCCAACAGCGTTGCCAATCATGTAGTGAACGACGCCAGCAACGGGAACCGCGGCAATGCCAGCGACAATGAAGATCGCCCCTAGTATCCACCACCGCCGGTGGCGGCGCGACTTGAACTGTGACATTTTCCAGCCCCCATACTGTTGTTGCCACGACACTACAGGGGCACGAACGGTCCGTCGGCCCAACGACCCCCCGCCTCCGCAGTCGAGCCGGCATGCGTGAATGGTCGACGAGTGGGACGTTTCTGACGCGAAGAACGTCACGGAGGTCATCACCTGAGCGCACTCCTTGTCGGACGGCAACCCCTTCGAGGTATTTGTCCATTGGACAGATCCGCACGTCGAGGGATGGCGTGCGTCATGAACGACAACGGGCCACCCGGATCTTCGGAACGCCTGCAGATGAGGCTACGACCGAAACGGTCACTCTCACGGGCGATTAGTTCGCCCAAGTCATCGGAGAGCCCGCAAGTATCGCCTCCGCACGATTCGCTGTGCCACCAGGAGGAATGGGTAGAGCACTCGCCACGGTTGCCGTACGGCCGCTCGAGTTAGTGAGCGGATGGTGAGGCGCACTTCGTCGCCACGACGATGGATGATAAAAGCTTCTTCGCCGTCGACGGGGTGCCCTGGCATGGTCCGGTAAGAGAACCCGCTTCGGCCGGGCTCCTGCACAACAGCTACCACTTCGACCGGTTCTACAACGGTGAAGCCGAACGTGCGCGCCGTAACGACCACACGGTCGCCTGGCGACACCGGACCCGTGGTGTCCACGTCAAACCCACTCGCGGTTTTTACCTTCCAACGGAGCACGTCTGATGCGGCGCGCTGCCAAACAAGGTCGCCACTTCCGAGGATGGCCGTGACTTCTGATCGACGGTAATTGCGGTCACTGGGAGGCCACCGCCGTAGGTCCGGGCTGGTCACTCCGAGTCGTCAGTTCGGGTTGTGTCAGCCTTTTCGGATTGCCGCCGGGCCGCAATGATGCCATCCCGCGTCGCGGCCCGAATGACCCCATAAAGGATGTAGAAGAAAATGGCCGCCAACACGGCAGACAGGAGAATATCCATGTGTTGTTCTTCCCCAAGAAGTTTGCAGTCCCGTTCGGACGTTGAAAGCCTACGTTAGATGACTAAGTCCGGCATCTGACATAGCAGCCGCTGATCCAATGTCTGGGAATGTCAACCTGATTGAGCCCACTTGACCGTGGGATGGCAGTCTTATCGGGGACCACTGCCGTACGGGATTGGCGGTCCTTGGCGACGCTGGCGGGCAGTCTCGTTCTCATCGAAGCGGGGCCAGGGCCGGAGGAGATGTCTTTAGTCGATGTCTTCGGCACCGGTAGGACCTGCAGCTGGTGTCCGGGCACTCGTGCAACATGCTTTGGTTTGCCGTGGTTCTTGGTGATTGTGACAGTTTGATTCAAGACCGCGGTGACGGCTTGATCCAGGTCCACCCTGAAACTCGCCGGGCAGGTTATGACGGTTTGAGTCAGGCCCACTCCAGTGTTGGATCCATCTGATTGTTTCCGGTGTTGGAGGGCAGAGATGGAGTCACGAATGGACCTGTTCGCGGGATTCGGCGCGATGCCAGGGTGAATGGCCTGTCCTCCCGTGAGCTCGCCCGTAAATATGGTGTTGGCCGTGACACGGTGAGACTGGCTCTGCGCTCAGCAGTCCCTGCGGACCGGAAGAAGCCCCTCAGGTCGGCGCCACGCTTGGATCCCTTTAAGCCGGCCATTGATGCGATGCTGACCCAGGATCTGGATGCTCCGAAGAAGCAGCGTCATACTGCGAGGCGGGTCCTTGCCCGGCTGGCCGATGAGCACGGCGCTGTGGACCAGTCGTATTCAACGGTGCGGGACTATGTCCGGAAACGCAGGATCGAGCTCGACGTCGGCGCTGGCCGGCGGCCAGAGGTCTTCGTTCCTCAGGACCACGCCCCGGGTGCTGAGGCCGAAGTTGATTTCGGTGATGTATGGGGGTGGTTCTGGACGGGGTGAAGACCAGGTGTCACATGTTCGCTTTCAGGCTTTCCCATTCGGGTAAAGCCGTTCACCGGGTCTACCCAACCCAAGGCCAGGAAGCGTTCCTGGAAGGCCATATCGAAGCTTTCAATGCTATTGGCGGTGTTCCGACCAGGCACATCAGGCACGCCGATGCGCGGCTGAAATCACCATGGGGTGGACCCGGGGTAACCGTCATCCCGGTGCAAAAGAAGAAATCGTCGAGTACCGCATTGTCAGTCTCACCCAGCGCCGTCTCACTGATCCGGCAGCCGTGATCGCAGGCCTGCCACCGGACAGGCGTCAGCTGCCGTCCGTGGCCGGCTATGACCGGCTACTCAGGCTCCCTGCCCCAGTTGCCCCCACCCCTCCGTCCAAGGAGCAGGCCGCGGTCGCGGCCGTGGATCAGGCCTGCCGCCGACTGCGCCTGCCAACGATCCGGGCCGTGCTGGATGAAGCCCTGGCCGTGGCCGGGAAGGAACAGCTCTCTTATCAGGGGTTCCTCGCCGAGCTCCTGCTGGCGGAGTGTGATGATAGAGACCGGCGTTCCTCCATCCGGCGGGTGAAGTCAGCGAACTTCCCGCGCGAGAAGTGGTTGGGTGACTTCGATTACGACGCGAACCCGAACATCAACGAAGCCACGATCAATACCCTCGCCACCGGGGACTGGATCCGCAAGGGACGGCCCCTGTGTCTGATCGGCGATTCGGGGACCGCAGCGTCGCCCCCCCCCGTTACCTTTTTAGTAGCCCCTTAACGAGTAAGAATTGGGGTTGTTGGCCTGTCGGTCCCGGCATGATTAAGTCCCCCAGTCATTAATGATCCGGGGGGTGTTG
>NZ_JBWZCI010000040.1:0-18728 GCF_059383495.1 Pseudarthrobacter sp. RHLT3-21 | reverse complement strand
CAACACCCCCCGGATCATTAATGACTGGGGGACTTAATCATGCCGGGACCGACAGGCCAACAACCCCAATTCTTACTCGTTAAGGGGCTACTAAAAAGGTAACGGGGGGCGTGGGGCGCCTGGTTCTAGCAGCGTGTGCTAGAACCGCCGGGTGACCGTTGCCATGGGGCACTCGAAGTGGCGTCCTGCAGCAAGGCCGACGTCGTTGAGGTAGCGGACGATGATGCCGTAGGACTGCAGCAGCGTGGTTTCCGTGTAGGGAACCTGGTGCTTTTTGCAGTACTCGCGGACGATCTTGGCTGCCTTGTCCAGCTGGGGGCGGGCCATGTCCGGGAAGAGGTGGTGCTCAGCCTGGCGGTTCAGGCCGCCGAGCAGGATGTCCATAAACCGGCCGCCGGAGATGTTCCGTGAGGTCAGGACCTGGCGGCTGAAGAAGTCCACGCGGCTGTCCGCGGGCAGGACCGGCATGCCCTTGTGGTTCGGTGCGAAGGACGCACCCATGTAGAAACCGAAGACGGCAAGCTGCACGCCGATGAAGGCGAACGCCATTCCCAATGGCAGGAACGTAAAGGCGAGCACGGGGAGGAGGCTGAGCCGGACCAGCAAAATGGGAAGCTCAACCCAGCGGTGCGTCACCTTGGCCCGGCGGAACACGAACTTCACCGAATCGATCTGCAGACCCAGGCCGACAAGGAACAGCAACGGGAAGAAGAACCAGCCCTGCTTGCGGGTCAGGAATGAAAACCGGCCCTGCCGCGTGGCGGCAGCTTCGGTGTGGAAGGCGATGGCCCCGGTAGCAATGTCCGGATCCTTGGAAATGACGTTGGGGTGGTTGTGGTGGGCGCCGTGCTTCTGCTCCCACCAGGAGTAGCTCATGCCTGCCACCGAGGTGGCCAGGATCCGGGCGGTCCAATCGTTGGCCCGGCGCGACGCAAAGATCTGGCGGTGCCCGGCCTCGTGGGCCAGGAAACTCAGCTGCGTGCAAAGAACACCGACTGCCGCAGCAATGAGGAGCTGGAACCAGCTGTCGCCGATCAGGGCAAAGCCGAACCAGGTGGCGGCCATCAGGAGGACCAGGCTGGCGAAGAGCGTGATGTAGAAACCGACGCGGCGTTCCAGCAGGCCTTCAGCCTTGACGCTCTTCAACAGTTCCGAATAGCTCAGGACAACGGCGTTGGGCTGCCGGACACGCGTTTTGGGGCGCTCTGACGTGGGGAGGGTGGTGGTCATGGAGCGGGGCCTCGTAACTGTTTCGGGCAACGCTGCAGCCGACATTCGGACTGCACGGTCAGGATCACCCTCACCCCAGCTTACGCCTGCTTGTCCAGCGGATCTTGGAATCGACGAAACGCCTGATGCATAAATATCGGGCATACTGAATACTTTTGCTGTAAGATTCACGGCATGACTATTTCTGTTGCCGTCTCCGGAGCCAGCGGCTACGCCGGGGGAGAAGTCCTGCGCCTCCTGGCGGGGCATCCGGACGTGACCATCGGTGCCATCACCGCGCACAGCAATGCAGGCTCGCGCCTCGGCGAGCTGCAACCGCATCTGCACGGGCTGGCCAGCCGCATCCTTGAGGACACCACTGTGGAGAATCTTTCCGGACATGATGTGGTGTTCCTGGCGCTTCCGCATGGGGCTTCCGCTGAGATCGCGGCACAGCTCCCGCAAGGCACCGTAGTGATCGACGCCGGCGCAGACCACCGCCTCGAAGATCCGGCCACGTGGGAAAAGTTCTACGGCTCGGCCCATGCCGGGACGTGGCCCTACGGCCTGCCGGAGCTCCCCGGCCAGCGCGAAGCCCTCAAGGGCGCCACCCGGATCGCCGTCCCCGGCTGCTACCCGACGTCGGCCCTCCTGGCGCTGACTCCCGGGTTTGCCGCCCATCTGCTCCAGCCCGACGACGTCGTGATCGTTTCCGCCTCCGGCACCTCGGGTGCGGGCAAGGCCGCGAAGGTGAACCTGATCGGCTCTGAGGTGATGGGCTCCATGAGCCCCTACGGCGTGGGCGGCGGCCACCGCCACACCCCTGAGATTGAACAGGGCCTCTCCAATGCTGCCGGTGAGAGCGTCACGGTGTCCTTCACCCCGACGCTCGCGCCGATGAGCCGCGGCATCCTCACCACTGCCACCGCGAAGGTCAAGCCCGGCACCACCGCGGCGGACCTCCGCCAGGCCTGGGCGGATGCCTACGATGACGAACCGTTTGTCCACCTCCTCCCGGAAGGGCAGTGGCCCGCCACCAAGTCGGTCCAGGGCTCCAACCACGCCGCCATGCAGTTGGCGCTGGATGAACACACGGGCCGCGTGATTGTGACGTGCGTCATTGATAACCTCACCAAGGGGACTGCCGGCGGCGCCGTGCAGTCCATGAATATTGCCCTTGGCCTGCCGGAAACCGCCGGCCTCAACCTGCAGGGAGTTGCACCGTGACCGTTACCGCCCCCCTGGGATTCCGCGCCGCAGGCGTCACCGCCGGCCTGAAGTCGTCCGGCAAGCCGGACTTCGCCCTGGTGGTCAACGATGGCCCGTCCAAGGCGGCCGCCGCCGTCTTTACCAGCAACCGTGTGGCCGCGGCTCCCGTCCACTGGTCCCGCCAGGTCGTCTCGGACGGCCGTGTGGACGCAGTGGTCCTCAACTCCGGCGGCGCCAACGCCTGCACCGGTCCCCAGGGGTTCCAGAACACCCACAGCACGGCCGAAAAAGTGGCCGCGGTCCTCGGCATCTCGGCGACGGACGTGTTTGTCTGTTCCACAGGCCTGATCGGCGAGCAGCTGCCCATGGACAAGATCCTCCCGGGCGTCGAAGCTGCCTCGGCAGCGCTTAGCACGGACGGCGGGCCGGCTGCGGCCAACGCCATCATGACCACAGACTCGGTGCCCAAGTCCGCGCTGTTCATCGGCACGGACACTGACGGCCAGGAGTTCACCATCGGCGGCATCGCCAAGGGCGCCGGCATGCTGGCACCAGGCCTGGCCACCATGCTGGTGGTCCTCACCACTGACGCCGACGTCGAAGCGGAAATGCTCGACGTCGTCCTCCGCGATGCCACGCGCGTCACCTTCGACCGGGCTGATTCGGACGGCTGCATGTCCACGAACGACACCGTGGTGCTGCTGGCTTCGGGCGCGTCCGGCGCCGTCCCGTCCGCCGAGGCTTTTGGTGCCGGGCTGACCCAGGTGTGCGCCGAACTGGCGCGCAAGCTGATCGGGGACGCCGAAGGCGCCAGCCACGATATCGCCATCCGCACGTTCAACGCGGCCAGCGAGCGGGACGCCGAAACGGTCAGCCGCTCCGTGGCCCGGTCCAACCTGTTCAAGGCGGCCATCTTCGGTAAGGACCCCAACTGGGGCCGCGTGCTGTCCGCGGTGGGCACCACGGATGCCGTGTTCGAGCCGGACCAGCTGAATGTCGCCATCAATGGCATCCAGATCTGCCGCAACGGCAGCATCGGTGACGACCGCAACCTGGTGGACCTGGAACCCCGCGAAGTCCTGGTGGAAATTGACCTGCAGTCCGGTGATGCCGAAGCCACCATCTGGACCAACGACCTCACCCACGACTACGTCCACGAGAACAGCGCCTACTCAAGCTGATCCTCACGCTAGATCCACCAGCAACCCTGGAGATACTGCACACATGAACACCCAGACCCGTGAAACGACGTCCATGAGTGATGCCCAGAGCAAAGCCGGCACCCTGATCGAGGCGCTGCCCTGGATCCAGCGGTTCGCCGGCTCCACCATGGTGATCAAATACGGCGGCAACGCCATGGTTAATGACGAACTGCGCCGTGCGTTCGCCGAAGACGTGGTGTTCCTGCACCATGTGGGCATCCACCCCGTGGTGGTCCACGGCGGGGGTCCGCAGATCAACTCCATGCTGGCGCGGCTGGGTATCGAGTCCGAGTTCAAGGGCGGCCTCCGCGTCACCACGCCCGAAGCCATGGACGTGGTCCGGATGGTCCTCACCGGCCAGGTGGGCCGCGAACTGGTGGGCCTGATCAACTCCCACGGACCCTATGCGGTGGGAATGTCCGGCGAAGACGGCGGCCTGCTCCGTGCGGTCCGGACCGGCACCGTCATTGACGGCGAGGAAGTGGACCTGGGGCTGGTGGGCGAAGTCGTCGGCGTAAACCCGGAGGGCATCCTGGACATCCTGGCAGCCGGCCGCATCCCGGTTATCTCCACCGTGGCCCCGGAAATCGAGGCCGACGGAGTCGAAACGGCAGCCGGAGAGGTCCAGACCACGGGCCAGGTCCTGAACGTCAACGCGGATACTGCCGCGGCGGCTTTGGCCGAAGCGTTGGGGGCCTCCAAGCTGGTGATCCTCACCGACGTCGAAGGACTGTACGCCAACTGGCCGGACCGGTCATCCCTCATCTCCTCCCTGACGGCTTCGGAGCTGCGCCAGCTCCTGCCGTCGTTGGAATCCGGCATGATCCCCAAGATGGAGGCATGCCTCAAGGCGATTGACGGCGGAGTGGAACGCGCGCACATCGTGGACGGCCGCCTGCCGCACTCCATGCTCCTGGAAACATTCACGACGGCGGGCATCGGCACGCAGGTCGTCCCAGACGAAGACGCAGACAGCGCAGAACAGGGAGCCACCCCATGAACGCGGTAAAAACAGGAAGCCACGCGGCCAGCACACTCGAGAAGACTCCGGTAGGAGACCTGGTTGACGGTAAAGGCCACACCAGTGGCGCTGAGTGGCTCACGCGCTACTCCACGTCCCTGATGGGCGTCTTTGGTACCCCGCAGCGGGTCCTGGTCCGCGGTGCCGGCTGCCTGGTCTGGGACGCCGACGGCAAGGAGTACCTGGACCTGCTCGGCGGTATTGCCGTCAATGCCCTGGGCCACGCCCACCCGTTTGTCACGTCCGTGATTTCGAGTCAGCTGGCCACCCTGGGCCATGTCTCCAACTTCTTCACCAGCCCCACGCAGATCGCACTGGCCGAAAAGCTACTGGCACTCACGCACGCCCCGGCGGGCTCCAAGGTGT
Organism: Pseudarthrobacter sp. RHLT3-21; assembly: GCF_059383495.1. Lineage (NCBI taxonomy): Bacteria > Bacillati > Actinomycetota > Actinomycetes > Micrococcales > Micrococcaceae > Pseudarthrobacter > Pseudarthrobacter sp. RHLT3-21. The sequence continues at coordinate 13,721 of NZ_JBWZCI010000040.1, read as the reverse complement.
TCTTCACGAATTCCGGCACCGAAGCCAACGAAGCCGCCTTTAAGCTGGCACGGCGCAACGCAACCGGACCGGACGGCGCAGCCCGCACCAAAATCATCGCCCTGGAAGGTGCCTTCCATGGGCGCACCATGGGTGCCCTGGCCCTGACCGCCAAGGAAGCCTACCGGGCCCCGTTCGAGCCTCTGCCCGGCGGTGTGGTCCACATCCCGTTCGGCGACGTCGCAGCCCTGGAAGCAGCAATCGACGAGACCGTGGCCGCCGTTTTCCTGGAGCCCATCCAGGGCGAAGCCGGGGTGCGGCCACTGCCCCCTGGCTACCTGAAGGCAGCCCGGACGGCGACCACCAAAGCGGGAGCCCTGCTGATCCTGGACGAGGTCCAGACCGGAATTGGCCGGACCGGCAAATGGCTCGCGACGGAGGACGCCGGGATAGTTCCGGACGCCATCACCCTGGCAAAGGGCCTCGGCGGCGGCTTCCCCATCGGGGCGCTCCTGACGTTCGGTGAGCAGACGTCGTCGCTGCTGACCGCGGGCCAGCACGGCACCACCTTCGGCGGCAACCCGGTGGCGACGGCGGCCGCGCTGGCCACGCTGCACGCGATCGAAAGCCAGCGGGTACTGGAAAATGTTGCTGCCGTGGGGGACTACCTCCGCGCCGGCCTCGCCGCCGTCGACGGCGTCACCGAAGTCCGCGGCGAAGGCCTGCTCATCGGCTTCGACCTCGACGCCGAGGTGGCCCCCGCCGTGGTGACCGCAGGCCTCAACGCCGGCTTCATCGTCAACAGTCCCGGGCCCCGCACCATTCGGCTTGCCCCGCCGCTGGTCCTCACCAAGGACCAGGCCGGCACCTTCCTCGCCGCCCTCCCGGCAATCCTCCAGACAGCTAAGGACGCGCAGTGACCCCTGTAGCCAGCACCACCCGCCACTTCCTGAAGGACACGGACCTCAGCCCCGCCGAGCAGGCCGAAGTCCTGGAGCTGGCCATCCGTATGAAGGCTGCGCCGTACAGCGTGCAGCCCTTCGCCGCGGAGGGCAGCGGACGCAAGACCGTTGCCGTCATCTTCGACAAGACCTCCACCCGTACCCGCGTTTCGTTCGCCACAGGCATCGCGGACATGGGCGGCAACGCCCTGATCATTAACCCCGGCGAGGCCCAGATCGGCCATAAGGAATCTGTCGAGGACACCGCCAAGGTCCTGGAGCGTATGGTCTCCACCATTGTGTGGCGCACCGGCGCGCACTCGGGCCTGGTGGCCATGGCGGAGAACTCCAAGGTGCCCGTCATTAACGCCTTGTGCGACGACTACCACCCCTGCCAGCTCCTGGCGGACCTGCTCGCGGTGAAGGAACACAAGGGCGAGCTCAAGGGCCTCACCATGAGCTACCTCGGCGACGCCGCCAACAACATGGCCAACTCCTACCTGCTGGCCGGCGTCACCGCCGGAATGCACGTCCGCATCGCCGGGCCGGACGGCTACCTCCCGGCAGCGGAGATCGTTGCCGCGGCCGAGGAACGCGCTGCCCAGACCGGCGGTTCCGTGCTGATCACCACCGACGCTGCCGTTGCCCTCAAGGGCGCAGACGTTGTGGCCACGGACACCTGGGTCTCCATGGGCCAGGAAGCCGAAAAGGAAGCCCGGCTTCAGCTGTTCCGGGAGTACTCCGTCGATGAGGCGGCCATGGCACATGCGGCGGACGACGCCGTCGTACTTCACTGCCTGCCCGCCTACCGCGGCTACGAGATTTCTGCCGGCGTCATCGACGGCCCGCAGTCCATCGTGTGGGACGAGGCCGAGAACCGGCTGCACGCCCAGAAGGCCCTGATGGCCTGGCTGATGCACCGCTCCGGACTCGCCGTGGTTGAAGGACTGGCCCTGGTGGACGGGCTGGCGCCACAGGAGGTTGGCAACTAGTGTCGGTCCCGCCGGCATCGCCGGGTTCCAGCCCGGCCACCAAAACAGCCCGCCAGGCGCGCATCACCGCCATCCTGACGGGTGAGTCGGTGCGCTCCCAGGCGGAGCTGGCCGCTTTGCTGGCGGACGACGGCGTCCAGGTCACCCAGGCCACGCTGTCCCGGGACCTCGTGGAACTCGGCGCCGTCCGGGTCCGGGGCAAGGAAGGCGTGCTGGTCTACGCCGTCCCCGGCGAGGGCGGCGAACGTGCGGCCAAGACCGGCGTCAGTCAGGAGATCCTGGATGCCCGGCTTGCCCGGCTATGCAGCGAACTTCTGGTCACGGCGGAAGCCTCGGCCAACATCGCGGTGCTCCGGACCCCGCCCGGTGCGGCCAACTTCCTGGCCCTGGCCATTGACCACTCGGTGATGCCCTCCATCCTGGGGACCATTGCCGGTGACGACACCGTGCTGCTGGTCTCCCGGGATCCGCAGGGCGGGCAGGACCTCGCGGTCCGGTTCCTGCAGCTCGCCGAGGAAGCCGGCGGCAGCCAGTAAGCCCACGCCGCCAGAACACCCTCCCGGTGTGACAGGCTTTCCCCAGAACGTTTTTCCCTGAAGAATTTCCCCCGACAATAACTACAACCCCAATTAGGAGCATTCTCGTGACTGAGCGCATTGTTCTGGCCTACTCCGGTGGCCTCGATACTTCCGTAGCCATCGGCTGGATCGGTGAAGCCACCGGTGCCGAGGTCATCGCCGTGGCGGTCGACGTCGGACAGGGCGGCGAGTCGCTGGAGACCATCCGCCAGCGTGCACTGGGCTGCGGCGCCGTCGAGGCATACGTGGCCGACGCGTCCGATGAGTTCGCCAATGAATACTGCATGCCCACGTTGAAGGCCAATGCCCTCTACCAGGGCCACTACCCGCTGGTCTCGGCTATCTCCCGCCCGGTCATCGTCAAGCACCTGGTCAAGGCCGCCCGCGAATTCGGTGCCACCACCGTGGCCCACGGCTGCACCGGCAAGGGCAACGACCAGGTCCGCTTCGAGGTGGGCATCCAGACCCTCGGCCCGGACCTGAAGTGCATCGCCCCCGTCCGCGACCTCGCCCTCACCCGCGACAAGGCAATCGCCTTCGCCGAGGAAAAGGGACTGCCGATCGAGACCACGAAGAAGAACCCGTACTCGATCGACCAGAACGTCTGGGGACGCGCCGTCGAAACCGGTTACCTCGAGGACATCTGGAACGCGCCCACCAAGGACATCTACGACTACACCGCGACGCCGGAGTTCCCGCCGGCCCCGGATGAGGTCACCATTTCCTTCGAAGCCGGCGTGCCGGTAGCGATCGACGGCGTCCGGGTCACTCCGCTGCAGGCCATCAAGGAACTGAACCGCCGTGCCGGCGCGCAGGGTGTGGGCCGGATCGACGTCGTGGAGGACCGCCTCGTGGGCATCAAGTCCCGCGAAATCTACGAAGCCCCGGGTGCCATGGCGCTGATCACCGCGCACAAGCACCTCGAGGACATCACCATCGAGCGCGAGCAGGCCCGTTTCAAGGCTTCTGTTGGCCAGCGCTGGGCCGAACTGGTCTATGACGGCCAGTGGTTCTCACCGCTCAAGCGCTCCCTGGATGCCTTCATCGAAGACACCCAGCAGTACGTCACCGGTGACATCCGCATGGTGCTGCACGGCGGCCAGGCGATCGTCAACGGACGCCGCTCCGACACCTCGCTCTACGACTTCGACCTCGCCACCTACGACACCGGCGACACGTTCGACCAGTCCATGGCGCGCGGTTTCATCGAGCTGTGGGGCATGTCCGCCAAGGTTGCTTCCGGCCGCGATATCCGCGTCGCAGGAAAGTAAACCGTTGGCTGAGCAGACCCCGGTTTCGACAGGCTCAACCACCGGCTCGACGAACACCGGTGCACTGTGGGGCGGCCGGTTCGCCGGCGGCCCCGCGGATGCCCTCGCGGCCCTGAGCAAGTCCACGCACTTTGACTGGCGGCTGGCCCGCTACGACATCGCCGGTTCCAAGGCGCACGCCCGCGTGCTGCACAAGGCCGGGCTGCTGGACGACGCCGAGCTCGAAGGCATGCTCGACGCCCTGGGCCGGCTGGATGACGATGTCGCCTCGGGTGCGTACCTGCCGGCGGAATCCGATGAGGACGTGCACGGGTCACTGGAACGCGGCCTGATCGAGCGGGCCGGCACGCAACTGGGCGGCAAGCTCCGCGCCGGCCGGTCCCGCAACGACCAGGTGGCCACGCTGGGCCGCATGTTCCTGCGTGACCACGCCCGGATCATTGCGCGCGGCGTGCTGGCAACCATCGAGGCGCTGGTGGACCAGGCCAAGGCACACCAGGGTGTGGCCATGCCCGGCCGCACTCACCTGCAGCATGCCCAGCCCATCCTGCTCAGCCACCACCTGCTGGCCCATGCCTGGGCGCTGCTGCGCGATGTGCAGCGGCTCCAGGACTGGGACAAGCGCGCAGGGGTCTCACCGTACGGCTCCGGTGCCCTCGCAGGCTCCTCCCTTGGCCTCGATCCGGAGGCCGTCGCGGCGGACCTTGGCTTCTTCTCCGCCACCCACAACTCGATCGACGGCACCGCCTCCCGCGATGTCTTCGCCGAGTTTGCGTGGGTTACGGCCATGATCGGCGTGGACTTGTCCCGCGTCTCGGAGGAAGTCATCCTCTGGGCCACCAAGGAGTTCTCCTTTGTGACCCTGCACGATTCCTACTCCACCGGCTCCTCGATCATGCCGCAGAAGAAGAACCCCGACGTCGCCGAACTTGCCCGCGGCAAGGCAGGACGCCTGATCGGCAACCTGACCGGGCTGCTGGCCACGCTCAAGGGCCTGCCGCTCGCGTACAACCGCGACCTGCAGGAAGACAAGGAACCCGTCTTCGACGCCGCCGATACCCTGGAGTTGCTACTCCCGGCTGTCTCGGGCATGATCGCGACGCTGAAGTTCAACACGGAACGGATGGAGTCCCTGGCACCTCAGGGCTTCGCGCTGGCCACGGACATCGCCGAATGGCTGGTCCGCCAGGGCGTTCCGTTCCGCGAGGCACATGAGCTCTCCGGAGCGGCCGTCAAGCAGGCCGAAAGCCGCGACGTGGAGCTGTGGGACCTGACGGATGAGGAGTACCTTGCTATCTCGGAGCACCTGACTCCGGAGGTCCGCACGGTCCTGTCCACCGAGGGGTCGCTCAACAGCCGCAACTCCCAGGGCGGCACCGCACCCGCCGCCGTCGAACGCCAACTGCTTGCCCTCGAAGGCGAGCTTGCAGGCGTGCGCGGGTACGCGGGGTAGTCGTTCCCATCTGCGCGAGATGACACTTCGCGGCAATGTTTTTCGTAAACACTGCCGTGAAGTGTCATCTCGCGGCGTTTAGCCTGGAATGAGGTTACTGACAAGCTCAACCACCGGTGGTCGAGGGTGGGGAGCGAGACCCATTGCGTTAAGGTCCGTTAACTCTGTCGGATACCATGGCCCTATGACCGAGATCACTACTTCAGCACTTATCGCCGAACTGCATAAGGCCGCGGACGCCGTGGCGTCCACCGCCGCGAAATTCACCGATGACGACGTCGAGGCACCGTCAGGACTGCCCGGCTGGACCCGCGGGCACGTCCTGGCGCATGTCGCCGGAATTGCCAACGCGATGGCCCGCCAGCTCGAATACGCCGCCCGCGGTGAAAGCATCGAGCTGTACGACGGAGGCCAGGACGGACGCACCAAGGCCATCGAGATGGCCGCCGGCCACAACGCGGATGCTCACCGGGCCGACGTGCAGGCAGGCCTGGACCGGGCACTCGCAGCCTTTGATGCACTGGAAGCCGCCTCCAGTTGGCGGACGCCCATTGCCTACCGCGGAGGAGTGGTCCTCGACGGCGGCCTGGCGCTGTGGCGGGAACTGGTGATCCACACGGCGGATCTGGACGCTGGCCTCGGCCCCGAGACGTGGAGCCGGAAATTCTGTGAGCACCTCTTCGACTTCCTGGCGGCCCGCGTGCCGCCGGGGGAGAAGCTGGTGCTGCAGCCGATCGGGCTGCCGCCAGTGACCCTTGGCGGCGGCCGCTCCACCGTCATCAGCGGCATGATCACCGACATCGCTGCCTGGCTGGCCGGCCGTGAACCGTCGCTCGGTAGCCTGCGGGCTTCAGCCGCCGCGGACGGCGTGGACCTCCCGGAACTGCTGCCCTGGCCATCCGGGACACCCGCAGCGCAGTAGCCCCTATCCGGCTTCGCGGGCCAGCGGGCTCTCCGTTGCTTCGCGGGCCAGCAGGCTCTCCTTGATGGCCAGGCCCCAGCGGAAACCGCCCACGGAACCGTCGGTGCGGATGACGCGGTGGCACGGCACAAACAAGGCCGCCGCGTTGAAAGCACAGGCGCTGGCCGCGGCCCGGACCGCTTTCGGATTTCCGGAAAGTTCGGCGTACTCGGTGTACGTCACCGGCGATCCGGGACGAACGGTCCTCAGCACATCCCAGGCGTGTGACCTGAACGGCCCCGACTTCTGCCGCACCGGAACGGCCATGGCGGGTGCGGGGTCGCCGGCGTAAAAGGCTTCCACGGCCCGGGAGATGCTGCCCAGATCCGTAACCGCTTCAACGTCGCCCGGACGCAGCTCGGGGTGAATCTGGCCCGTCAGCTCACCCGGCCCGGCGGTCCAGCCCGAGGCGAGGACCACGCCGTCCTGGGCAAGGATGGTGAACGGACCGTCCGGGGTGGACATCACTAACAGCTGGGCTTTCATAGCATCGCTTTCTCTGGAACGGCTTGTACACGTTTGGGGGATTTGGGCGCCGCGGCGGCGCGCCACAGGTGCATGGTGGCGTAAGACCGCCAGGGACTGACCTCGCGGAAATCGGGGCTGGGCGTCAGGCCAGATGAGTCAGCATCGAGACTGTCTTGGCTCGTGAGGGCCGGCGCGAGCGCCCGGATGCCGTTTCGCACCGCGGCGTCGTTGGCCAGGAACACGTCCGGCGCGCCGAGCACACGCATTGCCACGTAGCCGACGGTCCACGGGCCCACGCCGGGAAGGGGAAGCAGCTTGGCGCCGAGTCCGGGCAGATCGTCCCCGTAACCGAAATCCACTTGGCCTCCAGCGAGGGCCGACGCGGCAGAACGGATGGCGTCAATCCGGCGTTGCGGACCGCGCAGCAGCGAGTAGCCGGCCTCGGCTATTTCGGCCGAGGTGGGAAACAGCCGGTCAAGGCCCCCGCCGGGAACCAGGCTGGGACTGCCCGCGGCGGCCAGCTGGGTCAGCGCCGTCCGGGCCGCGGCCACCGTGATTTGTTGCCCGATCATCGCCCGGATGAGCAGCTCCTGCGGGTCCACCGCCCCGGGCATCCTGATGCCCGGGGCACTGGCAACCGAGGCGGCCAGGCGGGGCTCCTGAGACAGGGCACTGTCGATGGCTACCGGATCGGCGTCGAGATCGAAGAGCCGGCGTACCCTGCTCAGCAGGGCGGGCAGGTCCCGGAGGTCCACCGCGCCGATGGTGAGGGTCAGAGGCCGCCCGGGCGCGCCGCCGTCGTACGTCACGCTGAAGCGGGCACCACCATGCGGAAGCTGCAAGGTACGGGCGTACGACGTCGGCGTCCCCGCCTCGATCCCGGGGATCCCCCTGACGGCGAGGAACGAAAAGATGCCCGGATCGAACGGTTCGCGGTACGGCAGACTCAACGTCAGGGACGTCGCGGCGGCGGCAGGGTGGTGGTGCCTGGCGGTCGCGCGCAGGGCAGTGGGAGTCATGGCGAACACCTCCACCATGGTGTCGTTGAACTGGCGGACGCTGCTGAAGCCGGACGCGAACGCGATGTCCGCCAGCTTCATCGCCGTGGACACCAACAAGGTACGGGCGGTCTGGGCGCGGCTGGCCCGGGCCAGGGAGAGCGGGCCGGCGCCGAGCTCGTGGCTGAGGATCCGGTTGAGCTGGCGGGAGGAATATCCCAGCCGGGCGGCGAGGCCCTCCACCCCGTCTCGGTTGATCACACCGTCGTTGATCAGGCGCATCGCGCGGCCCGCCAGGTCCTGCCGGATGTTCCACGCCGGAGTTCCGGGCACTGCTTCGGGGAGGCAGCGCTTGCACGCCCGGTAGCCGGCGTCGTGCGCTGCGGCTGAGGTTTCGTAGAAGGTGACGTTGACTGCTTTCGGGGTCCGGGCGGGGCAGGACGGACGGCAGTAGATGCCGGTGGTCCGGACAGCGGTGTAGAACTGCCCGTCGAACCGGGTGTCCCGCGCGTCAATCGCGCGGTAGCGCTGCCAGAAGTCCATGACCTCCATCCTGCCAGCCGGCGACCGGGACTGCTAGCGGAAATCGGACACGGCCGTGGGCGTTCGGTAGAGTCGGACCATGACCGTCAGCAGCAGCCCCGTGGCTCCGGAACAACTCCGCGAACTGCTGTCGGGCGACGCCCGGAGGGTCGCTCCGCAACTGCTGGGATCCGTCCTGACACACCACAGCCACGAGGGAACGGTAGCTGTGCGGATCACCGAGGTGGAGGCGTACATGGGTCCGGGCGACTCGTCGCATCCGGATCCCGGCTCGCACACTTTCCGTGGACCCACGGCGCGCAACGCGCCCATGTTCGGCCCGGCCGGCCATCTCTACGTCTATTTCACGTATGGCATGCACTACTGCGCCAACATCGTCTGTGGCCCGGCGGGCACCGCATCTGCCGTCCTCCTGCGGGCGGGCGAGGTGGTGGAGGGGGAGCACCTCGCGCTGGTGCGGCGGCCGACGTCGAAATCGGCCCTCGACCTGGCGAGCGGCCCGGCCCGGCTGGCCACTACCCTGGCCCTCACCACTGCCGACAGCGGCCGGGATGCGCTGGCTGACCCCTTCGAACTGCGGCTGCCTTCGGTGCCTGCCACCGAATTCATGTCCGGGCCGAGGGTAGGCGTCTCCGGCAACGGCGGCTCCGCGACGTATCCCTGGCGCTTCTGGCTGCCAGGCGATCCCACGGTGTCCCGCTACAAGGCCGCGAAGGCGCGCCGGGCATAGTCCGTCCCGCCCGGGTGGTCTCCCGCCAGTGCGAACGGCGCCAGCCGGCGCTGGAGTTGGTGCTGCACCGCCGGCCATTCCTGCCCCAGGATCGAGAACACAGCGGAATCCGCGCGTGTGCCGTCAGGCGCCAGGCGGTGGCTGCGCAGCACGCCCTCGAACGTTGCCCCCAGCCGTTCGATTGCTGCGGCGCTGCGCACATTGCGTGCATCGCAGCGGAACGCAACCCGCTGCACCTGAAGGGCTTCGAACGCAAAGGCAAGCAGGGCGTGCTTGCTGGCGGGGTTTACGTGCGTGCCCCAGAATTGCCGTCCAAAGAAGGTGCCGCCCACTTCCACGCGCTGCTGTGCGGCCTCGAAAGCATTCAGGGCGGTGGTGCCCAGGAGGGCCCCGGTCCGCTGGTCCGTCACGGCAAAGGCGAGGCTGGCCGGGTCCTCAATCCTGGCCGCAAAAAGTCCTGAAAGCTCGTGCGCCGTGGCCGGCAAAGGCGCCGCCATCCCTGCCCACATCGTGGCGTCCACGAAGTCAAACAGCCCTTCGGCATGGTGCGGTGCCAACGGAAGGAGGCAAAGCCCGTATCCGGTCAGGACGCTCTCGTGGTGCATTGCAGCATTGAATCACTCACGGCGCGGCGCAGCTACGGATGTGTGCGGCCTGAAAATGAACACTGGGTGACTTCCCGGGCAGGGAACCGGCGGGCGCGTTAACCGAAATGGTTGTAGAATGGACGGTCTGTCTTTTGCGATAGGGGAACGTTTAATGCTCGACGCCGATTTGGCCCACGAACGGAACTATGTTGCCGGCCTGTACGCGCGGCTGGAAGAGCTCCGCACGGAAAAGCGCCTGCAGTTGGCACAGGTCCGCCGGGCCGGTGCCGTGGGCACCATGCAGAATGTCTCCGAACGCGACGCCTTCGCCGCGCTCTACGAGGACCGCCTCGCCCAGCTCGACGCCGTCGATGACCGCTTGGTCTTCGGCCGCCTCGACCTGGATTCCGGTGAAGCCCAGTACATTGGGCGCATCGGCCTGACCACCGATGACCTCCAGCGGCTCATGGTGGACTGGCGCGCGCCCGAAGCCGGCCACTTCTATCAGGCAACGGCGTTTGACCGGCAGGGCGTCCGCCGCCGGCGGCATCTGATTCTGCAGGGCCGGGAAGTCAAAGCCATCGAGGACGACGTCCTTGATGCGGACATGCTCGCGGACGACGCATCGCTGCAGGGCGAAGGCGCGTTGCTGGCGGCCCTTGACTCCAAGCGCACCGGCCGGATGTCCGACATCGTCGGCACCATCCAGTCCGAGCAGGACCGCATCATCCGGTCCTCCATTTCCGGTGCCCTCGTGGTGCAGGGCGGTCCCGGTACCGGTAAGACTGCCGTGGCACTGCACCGGGCCGCGTACCTGCTTTACACGCACCGGGAACGGCTGAAGACTGCCGGCGTTCTGCTGGTGGGCCCGTCGTCGTCGTTTATGAAGTACATCGAACGCGTCCTCCCCTCGCTCGGTGAGACCGGCGTGGTCATGGCCAGCGTGGGTCGCCTGATGCCCGGGATCAAGGCGGTTCCTGAACCTGAAGCAGAGGTCGCGGCCATCAAGGGGCGGCTGGACATGGTCAAGGTTGTGGCCAACGCGGTGGCGAACCGGCAGCGGATCCCTGCAGAAGACCGCGTGCTGGACGTCGACGGCCGCAAGCTGGTGCTGACCCGCCGGCAGGTAAGCCGTGCGCGCGAACGTGCCCGGTCCACCGGCAAGCCCCACAACGAGGCACGCCTGACGTTTATCAAAACTCTGCTCCGCGAACTGACCGAGCAGATGACCGATCTCGTGGAGGCCGGGAGCATCGGCAACAATGCCGACCGCTCATATCTGGCCGAAGATGTCCGCACGGCCCGGGACGTCCGGACCGTCCTGAACCTGTGCTGGATGCCGCTGACTCCGGAAAAGCTGATCACCGAGCTTCTGAGCAGGCCCGCAGTCCTGGCGGCCTGCACACCGCACCTGTCCTTTAAGGAGCAGTCGCTGCTGCTGCGCCCCTCTGATGCTCCCTGGACCGAGGCTGATGTCCCGCTGCTGGACGAAGCCGCCGAGCTCCTTGGCGAACTGGACCCGGCCGCCGGCCGCGGACTTGCCCAGCAGGAGCACGACCGCGCCCGGGACCTCGCCAACGCCAAGCAGACGCTGGTGAACATGGGCGACATGGGTGTCGACGTCCTCATCACCGCCGAGGAACTCGCCGACCAGAACCAGGAGCGCGAGAACCGCCAGACGGCCGCAGAGCGCGCCACCAGCGACCGCACATGGGCCTTCGGCCACATCGTGGTGGATGAAGCGCAGGAGCTTTCGCCGATGCAATGGCGCCTGCTGGTCCGTCGCTGCCCGCTGAAGTCCTTCACCATCGTGGGCGATATCGCGCAGACCAGTTCTGTTGCCGGTGCCAACTCGTGGCAGGGGGCCCTGGCACCCATGTTCGGTGACCGCTGGCAGCTGGAGGAGCTGACAGTCAACTACCGGACGCCCTCGCAGATCGCCGAAGCCGCCGCCCGCATGGCCAACGCTGCCGGACTGGTGGTTTCCGCGCCGAAGGCCGTCCGCGAGGGGCGCTGGGCCCCGGTCATCGACAAAGTTGACCACGGACAGGTGGTGAGCCGTTTGGTGGAGGTGCTCCCCGAGGAACTGGCAGCGCTCGACGGCGGCCTCCTGGCCGTGATTGCCGACGGCGACCTTCTGCCCGCAGCAACGTCAGCCCTTCGTGCCGTGTATGGCCGGCGGATCGGCAACGGGGCAGGCAGCTACGAGCAGGACATCGTGGTCATCAGCCCGCGCGAGGCCAAGGGCCTGGAGTTCGACGGCGTTGTGGTCCTCGAGCCGTCCGTCATGCTCAACCACGAGCACGGCCGCGTGGGCGATCTGTACGTCGCCATGACCCGGCCCACGCAGCGGCTTCGGCTGATCGCCGCGGAAGGTATTCCGGCCGGCATAGAAGGCTGAGCCGGTCCGCTTTGCCCCTTGGCCCCCGGCGCCGTTCATTTCGGCGCCGGGCGTCGCCGATCCTGCTAACTTAGAAGTCGTGTCAGAACTCAACGATCTCGAATCCCAGCAGAACGACCCCACCTTCGCCAATGTCTGGCAGGAGCTGAAGTGGCGCGGCCTGGTCCACGTCTCCACCGATGAAGAGGAACTCGAAAAGCTCCTCGCCGGTGATTCGATCACCTACTACTGCGGATTCGACCCCACCGCGCCGAGCCTGCACCTGGGCAACCTGGTCCAACTCCTCGTGATGCGCCGGCTGCAGCTCGCCGGGCACAAGCCGCTGGGCCTGGTGGGCGGATCCACGGGACTGATCGGCGATCCGCGGCCCACCGCAGAGCGAACGCTGAACACCAAGGACACCGTCAACGAATGGGTGGGCTACCTCCAGGCCCAGGTCCGCCGCTTCCTCAGCTTCGACGGCCCCAGTGCGGCCCGCATGGTCAACAACCTCGACTGGACCGCGCCGTTGAGCGCCATCGACTTCCTGCGCGAGATCGGCAAGCACTACCGGGTCGGCACCATGCTTCGCAAGGATGCTGTCGCCTCCCGCCTCAGTTCGGATGAGGGCATCAGCTACACCGAATTCAGCTACCAGATCCTGCAGGGCATGGACTACCTCCAGCTGTTCCGCGACTACAGCTGCATGCTGCAGACCGGCGGCTCGGACCAGTGGGGCAACCTCACCAGCGGCACTGAACTGATCCGCAAGGTTGAGGGCAAGAGTGTGCACGCCCTGGGCACGCCGCTGATCACCAACTCGGACGGCACCAAGTTCGGCAAAAGCGAAGGCAACGCCATCTGGCTCGACGCCGGCATGTGCAGCCCGTACGCCTTCTACCAGTTCTGGCTGAACACCGCCGACTCTGACGTGGTGGACCGGCTCAAGGTCTTCACCTTCCTGAGCCGCACGGAGATCGAAACGTTTGCAGCGGCCGTGGCCGAGCGTCCCTTTGCACGGGAAGGCCAGCGGAAGCTGGCGTTCGAAGTTACTTCCCTGGTCCACGGTGTGGAGGCAACAGAGAAAGTCATCGCGGCATCTGCTGCCCTCTTTGGCAACGGTGACCTGTCCGCCCTGGACCGGCCAACGCTGGAAGCGGCCACGTCGGAGCTTCCGTCCGCCCGCATCCAGGTGGATGGCCTCGGGATCATTGACCTGCTGGTGGCATCTGGCCTGTCGGAGAGCAAGTCCGCGGCCCGGCGGACTGTCGGCGAAGGCGGCGCATATGTAAACAATGAGAAGGTGTCCGACCCGGAAGCTGTCATCTCCGAGTCGGAGCTGCTGCATGGCCAGTACCTGCTCCTGCGCCGCGGCAAGAAGAATCTCGCGACTGTCGAAGTCCTGGTTCCTTAGCCTTCCCAAACCCCCAATTCACGCTCCTCCGCAGCCGATTTGCACGGCCGCGGGGGAGCGTGTATTGTTTTCTGAGTCGCCGCCGCTGAGTGGCGACAAACCCCCTTCACAAGAGAAGCAATTCATCGTGTGCAAAGCACGAAAATGATGAAAAGCTTCACTTTCTGATGGGCGGATTCGTTCCATAGAGTGAATATCGGGAAAATAACCCGGATTTGCAAAGTGAATAAGAATGAAATAAGCTATAAACATCGCAGCGAAGAAAAGCGAGACAAAAGAATTCATTTGAATATGAATTGTTTCGGGAATTATTCGAATGTGTCTGTTGTTTGAGAACTCAATAGTGTGCCAAGTTTGTTGATACCAATTGTTTTATTGATTGGTTGTTTTGGCCAGGTCCGCCACCCCGTGGTTGGGTCTGGTTTT
>NZ_JBWZCI010000039.1:0-21107 GCF_059383495.1 Pseudarthrobacter sp. RHLT3-21 | reverse complement strand
GGTCCGCCAAGCCAGGGCTGCTGCCCGCGCTCGACGGCGTCTCCGGACTCTTTTTGGGCCGGTTCGCCCACGATGCGGCGAACTTCGGCAAAGTCCTCGACGAGGCACTTTCCATGACGGCACTGCCGAAAGCCCTCCAAGGAACGTAGCCGGAGGAACCGCGTAGCGCCAAGGTCAGCCCGCGACGGCGCCGCGCAGGGACAGAATCCGCTGCAGCTGCTGCCGGTTCCTCGACCTGATGGAGCCGGACGCCGAGTCCGCTGAGGAGCCGCCCGATGTTGCCAAGAGTACCGCCACCTTCAGGAAGTCCTTTGTGTGCCGTTTCCGGCAGTAGCCGCCGGCCCAGTTCCATGCCGTGTGCGGGCCTCTCAGGGTCATCGGGCACATCCGAGAATCGGAAAGGCAGCAGGCAGGTGTGGCGCTCTCTCCTGAAGGAAGCCGGCGCGGTCAATCAATGTGCCGCAAGGGCAACTGCTTCGGCTAGGCCGTGGTCGAAAGTCCCTTCGGTCACCTCAAGGAAGCCCTTTTCCGCCACGTCCACTTCCTGAGCATCGACGTTCTGGCAGCGCAGCTGAAAAGTATGTCCTCTGGTACAACACCGAACGCATCTTCACAAAGCTCGAGGGCCTGAGCCCGGCGCAACACCGGACCCAGACCCTCGCCGCCCAGGTCTAGTTAGCCAGTCGAATTTCCGGGGACCACTTCGGGGAGCGGTCCCTTAATTCGAGAACGGTGTGGCTTAAGCGAAGTCCGCCGTCGCGGGATCTGCGCCGATGCGGCCTTCGGCTCCCTTGTCGAGGGCCTTAATCGCCTCGATGTCCTCGGCCTCAAGGGTCACATTCAGGGCTTCCCAGTTATCCACGATCCGGGATTCAGTCACGGACTTCGGGATCACCACGTTGCCCAGAGCCAGGTGCCAGGCCAGAACCACCTGGGCCGGCGTTGCACCGCGCTTAGCGGCGATGTCCTGAAGGACAGGGTCCTCGAGGAGGCCCTGGCCCTGGCCCAGCGGCGACCAGGACTCATGCAGGATACCGTTGTCGGCTTCAAAGGCCCGCAGGCCGGCCTGGTTGAAGTAGGGGTGGGTCTCCACCTGGTTGATGGCCGGAACCACACCGGTTGCTTCGATAATTTCCTGCAGCGCCTTAATGGTGAAGTTGGAGACGCCAATGCTTTTGACCCGGCCCTGCTTCTGCAACTCAACCAGGGCCTTCCAAGTGTCAACGTACTTGCCCTGCTTTGGCTGGAGCCAGTGGATGAGGAAGAGGTCCAGAGTTTCCAGGCCCAGCCGTTCCATCGAGCCTTCGAAGGCTGCCAGAGTGCTCTCGTAGCCCTGGTCTGCGTTCCACAGCTTGGTGGTGATGAACAGGTCGTCCCGGTCAAGGCCGGAGGCCGCGATGGCCCGCCCCACGCCTGCTTCATTGCCGTAGATCTTCGCGGTATCGATGTGCCGGTAGCCGGCCTCGAAGGCCTGCCCGACCACTACTTCGGCGACGTCGTCTTCCACCTGCCACACCCCGTAGCCAAGCTGCGGGATGGTGAAGCCGTCGTTAAAGGTCAATTCGGGGGACGCAGTCTTCTGCTGTGTAGTCATAAGGTCGGTAACTTTCTGTGCTGTTGAAGTATTCCATCGGACGGGATGTGATTATGATTTATCGGCGCTATCGTCCGATGCTTGGGCTGTCGACGGGCCGTCGCGGCAACTGCCAACAGGGCCGGGTTCGCGGGCAGTTCTATTCCAACGGCGAGAACCCGATTCCTTGCCGCCGCCTGTTCTGAGGTCCGACGGATGCCGGTGTAAGGGGCGAACTGCTCCGTCGTCTGGATCTGTACATCTACCAGAACCACGGACTCCAGCGGCCTGAGTGGCGCCCGGAGCGCTTGACGCCGGAGACAGCCACGGTGTCCGCAATCTGCTCGGGTCGCGAGGTTCCCGGCACACGGAGCAGCTGGGGGACATAACACTCAGACCGAAACCGGCGAGCAGCGCGACCGGGTATATCCGCTGCTTGCCGATTGCGCGGAGCAGGACAGCAGCGGAAAGGTCGGGAGGCAGGTAGGTGATGCCCCCCGCCTGGTACCAGCTGGCCTTATCTCCGCGATCTTATGAAATGACGGGCTGAATTTCCTCCTGCCGGATCCCTTCGGGTGGCAGTGTCTGCTCAGCCGTGGCTGGCCGGTTGAGGTTGGTCAAGGGCAACGGATCGGGCCTCGCTGCGGTGCTGCCGATGGCCACTGCGGTGCCCCTGCGGGCTGATTCGAGGATCGATTCCATGACCTCCAGTACGTGGTAGGCCAGGGTCCCGCCCGCGCGGGGCTCGGCACCCGGTGCGGTGGAGGCCAGGTCGGCGATTCCAAAGCCACGTCCGGAGTAAACGTAACCGGCGGACACCGGAAGAGTCTCCCAGGCTTCAGCGCCTAGGGAGAACAGCTGGACCTCGCCATCAAAGTAATTCGGGTCCGGCACAACCAGCGATCCTCGTTCGCCGTGAATCTCGATGTTAGGCGACTTGGACTTTACGGCGTCGAAGCTCATAAAAAGCGTGGAGAGCGCACCCGAGGAGTGGACCAGGACGCCGGTGACGTGAGAATCGATGTCAACGGGGACCTTCTCGCCTTGGCGGGGTCCGGAGCCGATGATGCGTTCATTGCGGGTATGGCTTGCGGCGCCCACCACCGAGACGACGGGGCCTAGCAGGGTTACGAGGGCGGTCACGTAGTAAGGGCCCATGTCGAGGAGGGGACCACCGCCGGGCTGGTAATAAAAGTCCGGGTTCGGGTGCCAGCGCTCATGGCCGGGTGTCACCATCGTGGCGGAGGCCGAGATTGGTGCGCCGATCAGTCCGTCATCGATTGCTTTGCGGGCCGTCTGAATGCCGGTGCCCAGTACGGTGTCGGGGGCGCAGCCGACGGCGACGCCTGCCCCGCGCGCCGCGTCCAGCACCTGGCGGGCCTCGGCAGTGGTTGCGGCAAGGGGCTTCTCGCCGTACACGCTCTTGCCTGCGGCGATGGCCTTCAGGGCAACCTCGGCGTGTGCGGCCGGGATGGTCAGGTTCAGGACAAGTTCGACGTCGTCGGCGGCGAGCAGTTCTTCCACCGAGAGGGCGCGGACGCCCTCATAGTCATCGGCCACCGCTCGGGCACGTGCCGGGTCGAGGTCCGCCACCGCCACCAGCTCGATGTCGTTGAGCTTGCGGAAATTGGTGAGGTACTGCGCGATGATGGCTCCGCAGCCAACGATTCCTACTTTCAACGGCTTGCCCACAGCAGGCCCCTTTCGATAATGGTGCGGACGTTGGCGTCCTGAAGGATTTCGACTCGGTGGCCGGGGGTGGCAACGAAGATGCGGCCTTTGCCCCATTGGCGGGTCCAGATGGCCGGCGATGTGACTTCGCGGTTCCAGGCGTCCCACTCCCGGACTTTTTGGGTGGTGTTGGCAAGGACGTCAATGTAGTCGTCCGATAGGACCCAGTACTGCTCGGTCACCAGGTCGAAGTCCTTAATGCCTTTGGTGATGGGGTGCTCCTCGGCTGCGGGAAGCATGTTGACCGTGTAGGGCACGTAATTGTCGGACTGCTCGCCGATGCACTCGTCCGGGTGCTTGCCGGGGTGGCAGGCGAACTGGCCGCCGATCAGGTGCAGGTAGTCGGAGTTGTTCCGGTACGAGTCAGCGATACCGCCGTGCCACCCAGCGAGGCCAGTGCCATTCTCCACGGCTGCGCGCAGCCCGGCGAACTCGTCCTTTTCGATGGTGGTCATGGTCATGCACTGCATGATCAGGTCCACCCCTGCCATGTATTCGGCGTCGGCGTAGACCTTGGGGGATTCCTCGACGCGGACGTCGTAGCCGTTGTTTTTGAGGTAGGGGATGAAGAGCTCGGTGGCTTCGTAGGGCTGGTGGCCGTCCCAGCCGCCGCGGACCACCAGGGCGTTCTTGCGTTCTGTCATTTCGGGGGTTTCCTTTGTTTGGCTACCGGCCCCGCTGGGACCGGGAAAGAGTCGGGTCAGCGGCTCGCGAAGGCGGCGTCGAAGGCGGCTGCGGGCGGGGCGATCCGGGCAAGTTCCTTGACCATGGCCAGCGCCTGCGGCGCGCCGATCAGCCGGTCCATGCCGGCGTCCTCCCATTCGATGCTGGTGGGGCCGTCGTAGCCGATGGCGTTCAGGGTCCGGAAGATCCGGTTCCACTGCACGTCGCCGTGCCCTGCAGTGACGAAGTCCCAGCCGCGCCGGGGATCGGCCCAGGCCAGGTGGGAGCCGAGGCGCCCGTTGCGGCCGTCAAGCTGGCGGACGGATTCCTTCACGTGGACGTGGAGGATGTGTTCTGCGAAGTCTTGCAGGAACATCACCGGGTCCAGGTCCTGCCAGATGAAGTGGGACGGGTCGAAGTTCAGCCCGAAGCTCTGGCGGTGCCCGATGGCCTCGAGCGTCCGCTTGGCGGTCCAGTAGTCGTAGGCGATCTCGGATGGGTGGACCTCCAGGGCGAAACGGACGTCCACCTCGTCAAAGACGTCCAGGATCGGGTTCCAGCGGTTCGCGAAGTCCTGGTAGCCGGCGTCGATCATTGCCTCGGAGGCGGGCGGGAACATGGCCACGGCCTTCCAGATGGATGAGCCGGTGAACCCTGTCACGGTCTTCACCCCGAGGCGGGCAGCCGCCCGCGCGGTGTCCTTCATCGATTCTGCGGCCCTGAGGCGGACTCCTTCTGGTTTGCCGTCGCCCCAGATTTCCGCGGATAGGATGCCCTGGTGGCGTTCATCGATGGGGTCGTCGCACACGGCCTGGCCGGTGAGGTGGTTGGCGATGGCGAAGACTTTCAGGTTGTTCTTCTCCAGGATGTCCAGCCGGCTTTGGAGGTAGTTGTCGTCCTCCGCCGCGCGGAGGGGGTCCAGATGGTCACCCCAGCAGGCGATCTCGAGCCCGTCAAAGCCCCACTCACCGGCAAGCCGGGCCACCTCCTCAAAGGGCAGGTCGGCCCATTGGCCGGTAAAAAGCGTGATTGGTCGTGTCATTGGGGTTCCTTGGTTGTGCTGAAGCTGTGAGGCGTTGCTCAGACTTTTTGCCACTGGCTGGAGTTCGCGGCACTGGACTCCACGGCCGCGAGGACACGCTGAACCTGCAGGGCGTCGGCAAAGGACGGCTCCGGCTGGCGGCCTTCACCGATGGCGGTTACGAGGTCCACCACCTGGTGCGTGAAGCCATGTTCGTAGCCAAGGCCGTGGCCGGTGGGCCACCAGTT
The DNA here is from genome assembly GCF_059383495.1 of Pseudarthrobacter sp. RHLT3-21. Taxonomy (NCBI): domain Bacteria; kingdom Bacillati; phylum Actinomycetota; class Actinomycetes; order Micrococcales; family Micrococcaceae; genus Pseudarthrobacter; species Pseudarthrobacter sp. RHLT3-21. Next base: position 15,871 of record NZ_JBWZCI010000039.1, on the reverse strand, counting down.
GCCGACGTACGGGTGCTCCGGCTCGGTGACGAAAATCCGGCGGAAACCGGCGTCGGGAGACTCGGCGGCGTCGTAAAAGGACAGAACGTTCATGTCCTCGAAATCAAAGGCGAGGGAGCCCTTGGTGCCGTTGATTTCCAGGCGCATGGCGTTCTTCCTGCCCAGCGCGTAACGCGTCGCTTCGAACACCCCGATGGGGCCGCCGTCGAATTTTGCGCTGAAGACGGCGGCGTCATCCACGGTGACCGTCCCGCGCGGTGCCTCGCTGCTGAGGTCGCCGTGGCCGCCCAAGCCGACGAGGTCACCTGCCAGCGGGCGTTCCGGGACGAAAGTTTCCAGTAGCGCCGAGACGCCGGTGATGCTTTGGCCGGTGACCCACTGGGCTGCGTCGATGCTGTGTGCTCCGATGTCGCCGAGGGAACCGGACCCGGACTTGCTCTTGTCCAGCCGCCAGGTCATGGGGGCGGTGGCGTCCGAGAGCCAGTCCTGCAGGTACTGCGCCCGGACGTGCCTGAGGTCACCGAGCCTGCCCTGCTCCACGAACCGTTTGGCCAGCGCCAGGGCGGGTGTCCGGCGGTAGGTGAAGCCGCACATCGAGATGATGCCCTGCTTGGCCGCAGCCTCCGCCGCGAGAGTCATCCGCTCCGCTTCCTCCACGGAGTTCGCCAGCGGCTTCTCGCACAACACATGCTTGCCGGCCTCGAGCGCGGCGATCGCAATCTCGGCATGGGTGTCGCCGGGGGTGCAGATGTCGATCAGGTCGATGTCGTCACGCTCGACCAGGCGGCGCCAGTCCGTCTCAACCGATTCCCAGCCCAGCTTGTCCGCTGCTGCCTTAGCAGCGTCGGCGTTCCGGCCTGCAACAGCGGTGAGCTGGGGCTGCAGCGGCAAATCAAAAAACCGTGGTGCTGTCCGCCAGGCGTGGGAGTGGGCTGCACCCATGAAGGCGTAGCCGACCATGCCGACCCGCAGGGGCTTTGCGATGGTCATGAAAATGTCCTTTCGTAGGATCCTGGTCCTATTTGCTGAAACCGGCGGTCAGACCGCTGAGCAGTTGGCGGCGGCCAACAATATAGATCACGAGGATTGGCAAGGTGCTGAGCACCACCGATGCGAGCACGGCCGGGATGTTGACGCTGTACTCGCCCTGGAATGTCCACAAAGCCAGGGGAAGGACGCGCAGCCCGGGGCTCTGGGTAAGGATCAGCGGGAGCAGGAATCCGTTCCAGACGTGCAGTCCGTTATAGATGGCGACAGTCACGATCGCAGGGCGGGTCAGTGGCAAGGCCAGGCGCCACATGGTCTGCCATTCACTGCAGCCGTCCAGCCGCATCGACTCGAACAATTCGTTCGGCACATCACGGATGAAGTTGGACAGAATCAGTACCGTCAACGGGATGGCAAAAGCAATGGATGGAAGCATGAGCGCGAGCAGGCTGTCGTACAGGTTGAGCCGGATGATCATCAGGTAGATCGGGATGATCGTCGCCTGGAGCGGGATCGCCAGTCCCATCAGGAACATGCCGTTGACCAGCTTGAGGAACCTGCCCCTGCCCCGAACAATGGCGAAGGCGGCCATGAAGGATATAAGCACCGTTGGGATGACGGCACCGAGTGTGACGATCGTGCTGTTCATGAAGTACTTCGCGAAGTCTGCTTCAAGAACCAGCTGGTAGTTTTCGAGGGTGGGCGAGGTGGGAAGTGCCAGTGGGTTCTGCCCGAAGTAGCCTGCCTGCGTCTTCAGGCTGGTGATGACCACGTAATAGACCGGGACGATGATGATGGCGAGCCAGATCCAGCCGCCGAGGCCCGCAGGGACATTCAGCCGCCTCATCCGGGAACCGAACCCCCGCTTGACGGCGGCGGAGTTGGCCGGGGCGCCGGTGGGAGTTTCCTCCGTGCTGCTTTTCAGGACGGTGCTCACCTTACATACCTTCCAATTGGCTGCCCTGCTTGTCCTTGCCTCCAAGGCGCTGGAGGAACAAGGCAAGAGCAAGGCCGATGAGTACAAGAATGACGGCGACGACGCTTGCCGGGCCCATAAGGTTCGCCCGGAAACCCCGCAGGTACATGTCCAGGGCCAGGATCCGGGTGGAGTTACCCGGCCCGCCGCCGGTGAGGACGAAGATCAGGTCGAAGTACGTCAGCGACCCTACGACCATCAACGTGGACGATGTGATGATGGTGTATTTCAACTGGGGCAGGGTGATGTGGAAGAACTTCTTGATTGTTCCAGCCCCGTCGATTTCGGCTGCTTCGTAAAGTGATTTGGGAATCTGGCGCACGCCGCCTTGGTAAATGAGCGTGTGGAACGGCACGAACTGCCAGGCGATCACAAAGATCACCAGACCCACGGCCAGATGCGGGACTCCCAGCCAGTCCTGGGCCAGGAAAGGCAGTCCCAGGCCCGTGGCCAGGCCGAAGTTCGGATCCAGCAAGGCCTTGAAGGCGATGGCGACTGCTGCCGATGAGAGCAGCAAAGGCAGGAAGTACAGCACTGCTAGGGCGGCCCGGTAGCGCTGGCTTCCTGCGGTGAAGACACCCAAAAGGAGGCTGATGGGCGTCTGGACCAGCCAGGAGGCGATCATGATCAGGAATGTCAGTCCCAGGGAGCTGTACAGCCCCGGGTCCGCGAGCACCGAGAACCAGTTGCCCAAGCCCGCTGACCCGATGGCACCGATGCCGTCCCAGCTGCTGAAGCTCAGGATGAGGACACCGACCAGCGGCACGACGGCGAACGCCAGGAAGAAGAACAAAGCGGGCACTGTCAGCCACGCGAGTGCAGCATTACGCTGCCCGCTTTGCCCCCCGTCAGTCCTGCCCGGGACGGCAGTCTTTCGAGCGGTGGAGACGGCGTTACTCATTTTCCGAGGGTGGCATTCATGTTCTGGGCGAACTGCTGGGGCGTAATCGACTTCAAGAACAGCTGGTCGATGTTGTTCAGCAGGGCTTCCGCGGCGGTGGGGCTCAGTGCCTGGTCCCACGACTGCTGGAAGTTCGGGGCGTTCTTGGCCAGATCGTAGACGAAATTCAGGAAGTCCTTGTCCGGAGACGTGTTGAGCTTGTCTTCGATGCCGTTAACAATGGGGACGGATCCGGAATTGATGTACGTGTCAATGACCGTTTCGGTCAAGATGCCGTCTTTGAAGAATTTCTTCGCCGAATCCTTTTCCTTATCTGTGGCCTTGGAGGAGATCGACATGTACTGGGCAGGGTTTCCCACCCCGTTCTTTAGGTCGCCCTTGCCGCCGGCAACGGTCGGGAACTGGACGAAGCCCAGCTTCCCCTCCTGGACGAAGTTCTGGCCGCCCTTTTTCATGGCGCCATAAGTCCAGGAACCGTGCAGCATCATGGCTGCCTTGCCCGTGAACAGAAGAGCCTGGTCCGCGTTGGAGTCTGCAGCGATGGAGGAGAAACCCTTGATGAAGCCTTCCGCCGAGACGAGCTCCTGGATCTTAGTGCCGGTCTCGATCACGGCGGGATCCATCCAGGCATTGGGCTTGCCTTGGAAGATGGCAGTGAATACCTCGGCGCCTCCGATGCGGTCGAGCAGGTATTCTAGCCACATCATGGAGGTCCAGCGCGACTGTCCGCCGAGTGAAAAGGGAGCCACGCCCATGTCGTTGAAGGTTTTGACCAGAGACATGACGTCGTCCCAGGTCTTCGGCGGCTGGACGCCGGCCTTATCGAACACTTCCTTGTTGTAGAACAGTACGATCGGGGCGACGTACTGGTTGGGCAGCGCGTAGATCTTCCCGTTGACGGTGGCTGCGCCGAATGAGGCGGGGAAGAACTTTTTCTTCAGGTCCTGGTTCTCGTCAAACCAGCTGGTCAGGTCGTCTACCTGGTTAGCCTCGGCGTATGTCTTCAGGGTGCCGCCGCCCCAGCCGTAGATGATGGTGGGGGCCTGGCCGGCGCCGATGGCCGTTTTGATCTTGGTTTTGTATGCGTCGTTCTGGAAGTACGTGGCCGTGATCTTGCTGTCAGGGTTCGCCGAACTGAAGGCGTCCACGGCCTTCTGCATGGTGGTCTGGTTCGGCTCACCGGACAGGTACCACATGCTGCCGCCGCCGCCGCCAGCACTGGAGGTACCCGGTCCCGACGTCCCGCACGCAGTGGCCGTCATGGCGGCGAAGGGAGTGAGGGCAGCGAGGGCGAGGAAAGAGCGGCGGGAGGTCTGGGATTGCTTCATTGCTTCTCCATCTGAAATTGCTTCTTTGCAAATGTTTGGGGCGTGAGCTCTGAGTACAGCTTTCGAAATATTTCGAAAGAGTGGTTTAGGTCACGGTCTAAAGTAGAGGCCGACACGGGCAGACGTCAAGAGTAATACAGGACTTTTTTGCGTGCAAAGGTTCCTGTCCTTGACCACGGCGCCCTTATTCTGAAGAATGAAACTCACGAAACATTTCGAAAGGTCGCAAACATTATGGCAACAAAGATGCCGGAGCGTGCAAAACCGACGCTGGCAACCGTGGCGCTGCAAGCCGGTGTCTCAGCGCCGACCGTCTCGAAGGTGGTAAACGGCCGTGAAGATGTAGCGCCGGAGACCCGCGCCCGCATATTAGCGGCACTGGAGCAAGCCGGGTACCAGTCTCCCCTGCAGCGCCGTTCTGCCGCGGACGCCGGGACTGTCGTTGAGGTGGTCATCGACGTACTTGACTCCGCGTACACCATTGAGGTCCTGAATGGGATACTGCAGTTCGCGGCGGGCGCCGACGTTGAGATTTTGGTCAGCGTCACCGGTCCGGAATCGTCCAGCAGGCGCAGCCCGGAGCGCCGCGCCCAGCGCATGCTGGACGAGGGCAGAGCAGGAATGATTGTGGTGACGTCTGCTTTCAGTGAAGCGCAACTTCATGCGTTTAGGCGCCGCAATATTCCCGTCGTCGTCATCGACCCGCTCAACCCGCCCTCAGCAGATGTGATCAGCGTAGGAGCCACCAACTGGGCCGGAGGCAAGTCCGCAACAGAATATTTGCTGGAGCTGGGTCATCGGCGCATCGCCTATATAGGCGGCATAGAGAGGGCTGAATGCAACCAGGCGCGACTGCACGGCTATATGGCCGCTCTTACGGCTCAGGGCGTTCCGGTGGACGCTCAGTACATCATTTCCGGCGGCAGGTTCCGCTGGGAGAGCGGGGTTGCCGGGCTACAGGCGCTGCTCAAACTTGACCAGCGCCCCACAGCTATCTTTGCCGGAAGCGACAGCATCGCATTGGGTGTTCTCGGCGAAGCAGGCCGTCACGGTGTCAGGGTCCCCGAAGACATTAGTCTTATCGGCTTTGACGGGACGAACCAAGGCGAGGAATCGGTCCCGGCGCTAAGCTCCGTAGCTCAGCCGCTGGAGGAGATGGGGCGTGCAGCGCTGCGGACACTGTTGCGCCAGGCGCGGGGGGAAGTGCTGGATTCCCACCGGGTCGAACTTGCCACCCAGTTGATTGTCCGCAAGTCCACAGCCCCTCCCACGCCGGCGCTGTAAAGGGATGACATTCCAAAGGTCTTAAGGCTCACCGCAGCACCCGTCTTCACATGGGTCAGGCGGGCTTGCGTCTAGTGCTGCGGAATTTGTTACCAAATGATACCGAAACCTGCAGCTTGACACACGAATGGCTAGGCTGGTTGTTAGGGCCCCTCCGAACCGTTGTCAGCGTTGGGTTTCGTCGGCTAAACCCGTATCAATGTTCTTGCGGACTTCCTCGACGGTGACATTCCCGGTCACGCTGTCCATGTCCAAGCTGACCGGTTCGACGGCGGGCACTGTGCTCGCCTTCCCTGTGCCATCCACCGCCACCGTTGAGGGACCGTCCAGCACCAGGCCGCTCCATTCGAAGGTGGTGTAGCTGAGGCCATAGCCGAAGGGGTAGGCAGCGGAAGGATCGATGTTGGAGACACCGCTGGCCTTGGCAAGACGGGACGCGTGGTATGTCGAGGGCTGCCCACCGGGCTTGGCGGGAATGCTCACCCGCAGTCGTCCGCTGGGGTTGATGCGGCCGCTGAGGATCCCCGCGACGGCTGGGCCCCCCTCCTCGCCGGGGAAGAAGCCCTGCACGATCGCGGCGGCGTCCTCGACGGCGGATCCCACGGCGTAGGGGCGGACGGTGAGGAGCACCACCACCACCGGTACGCCGGTTTGGATCAGCCGGTCCAGCAGTTGCTGCTGGACTCCCGGAAGCACCAGGGATTCCGCGTCGCAGCCTTCACCGCTGGTTCCCCGTCCGAAGAGCCCGGCGCGGTCGCCCACGACAGCGATGACCACGTCGGCCTCGGAGGCGGCGGCAACGGCACCGTCGAATCCCTCAGTGGAGGCGCCGTCAATGGAGCAGCCGGCGGTTACGCTGATACGGCTGTCTGGGAATTCAGCGCGCAGGGCCTGGGCTACTGTGGGCAGTTCGATTCCGACCGGGCCGCCCGGGTGCTGCCCGCCGACGTGTGCCGGGAAGGAGTAGCAGCCAAGGAACGCCTGGGCAGTGTCCGCGTTGGGTCCCACGACGCCGATGCGTCCCGGATGGTGCAGCGGCAGGATGCCGTTGTTGCTGGCCAGGACGATGGATTCTTCGGCAATCCGGGCGGCGAGCCGCCCGCCGCGGCTGATTCCTCGGTGGGGCCAGAAATAGCATGCTCGGCTTTGTTGAGAAGGTGGAATGCGCCGCGTTCGCCGGACGGATCGGGTCCTCGATGATCCGACACCCAGGGTCCACGGCCAAGGTCGTTAACGGCGACGACATTGCCGGCCGTTGAACACGGACGTCGCAGATCGATGGAAGACTGGAGCAGCACCTGGATGCCGGGACTCACGGTGTGCGGCGATACGGTCGGAGACCGGCGGCCACCTTGTTTTACCGCGTGTTGGCTGTTCCGCTGATCATCCGGGAGGCGCCCTGCCGGGAATTTGTCAGGCTTTCTGTTTGCTGGGAACAGGAAGGGTGCCGAGGCCGGCAGGGTTCGCCAGAAACTGTGTGAAGGCCAGCTCGGCAGCCCCGATCATCATCAGGTCCGTGCCCAGTTCTGCCCGGTAGATACTTACCTGGCTGGCTGGCCCGTCCAGGGCCTGGGTCAGCAGCTGGTTCTCCAATGCGCCGGGGCAGAGGGTGTGCAGGACACCGAGAAATCCATCGAGCACGATCGCTTCGGGGTTGAAGGTGTTGACAGCGTTACGCAAGGCTATCCCGAGGTAGTCCAGTTGCCGCACCACTTCTTCTGTCACTGCAGTGCTACTGCTGCTTCGGAGGGCCTCTTCCAGTTGGGATGCGTCGCCGCCGGACAGGCCCGCGAGTTCGAAGAGCCGTGACTGCGAGACTTCGGTTTCCAGGCATCCGGTGGCGCCGCAGTGGCAGGTGCTCCCGGCTGTCCGGACGAAGGTGTGGCCAAGTTCCCCGGCGTAGCCGGAGGCGCCGCGCAGTAGTGCGCCGTTGGAGATCACGCCGCCGCCGACGCCACTGGCACCGCCGTTGAGATAAATCAGGTTTTCCCGCCCGGCGCCGGCGCCGAAGATGAGCTCAGCCTCTGCCGCCAAGGAAGCGTCGTTGGCGGCCTGACAGGGGTAGCCGGATGCCTGACTGAGCATGCTGGCAACCGGTTCATCGTGCCAACCCAGATGCGGGGCATGCCGGACGACGCCGTCGGCCTGGTTGACCAGCCCGGGCACGGCCACCCCAATCCCCGTTATCCGGTAGGACGCGTCAAGCTCGGTGCGCATGCCCTCGATGACGGCTGCGGCGATGTTAACGGCCTCTCTGGCTGTGGGAATCCGGTCCGTGGCGAAGCGAATCTTCTTTTGAACTTTGCCTCCAAGGCTCACAAGTCCGATGGTCACGGCGTCGATCTCGGGATTGACGGCGAGGGCGGCTGTGGAGGGGCTCGGGTGCACCTCGGGGCTGGGCCTGCCTACTTGGGCTCCGCCGGAGGGCGGGGTCTCATAGACGTGCCCCAAGGCACCGAGCTGGCCGATCAGGGCTCCCACGGTTGACCGATTCAATCCGGTCATCCTGGTCAGTTGCGCCCTGCTGAGGACCCCGTGGTGATGGACAAGGGACGTGATCAGGGCAAGGTTGTTCCGCCTCGAAGGATCCGCTTCGCTGTACGACGGCGTCGGCGCCGAAACGGTCGAAAACGTGGATGTGGCAGACGGGCGGATCAGGGAGGGCATCATCGAGACACTATCAGTTGCCGAATACCGTGCGGTGTAGGAAGCTGTTGCGGAACTTGCCGGTGGGATCCAGGCCCTCCGCCAGGGCAATGAAGTCGCCTAAGCGCGGATACATTGGCCTAATGGCGGCGGCACGGGCATCGAACAGCTTCCCCCAGTGGGGCCGGGCGGCGAAGGGGGCGAGCTCCGCTTCGAGCAGCGGAAGCACGGCCGTGACGGCGGGCTGGTCCTGGCGCCACGTGAAGTGCAGGCCGATGCCGTCCCGGCCGTAGTTCGGGCTCAGCCAGAGCTGGTCTGCCGCGACTGTGCGGATTTCGCCGATGAGCAGCAGAGGGGTGACGACGTCCGAGAGCTTCCTCATGGTGCGGAGGGCGTCCGTGGCATGCTCGCGCGGGATCAGGTATTCACTTTGCAGCTCATCTCCCTTGCTTGGGGTGAATTCCATCCGGAAGTGGGCCAACCTGTCGGCCCAGGGGCCCGGTACGCCGAGCTGTTGCGTGCAGTTGCTGCCGGATACGCCGGGAAGTGGATGCCTTGCCTCGGCCGCGGGTCCCGCCCCGAAGAATCCGGATGTGCCGCCTCCGTGCCGCTGATCCTCGGCGCGGCTCTTGAGCCAGGCCTCCTGCACTGTCGGTCCAGTCCAGTCGGTGAACAGGCTCACGCTGTACGCGGAGGACGTTACCTCATCGAAGTTCTCCAGGACCTGATTCCAGTCGAGGCCCTCGTAGACCCTTTGGCTGACCTGGAATGTGGGTTCGATATCCAGTGTCAGGCGGGTGACGATGCCCAGGGCTCCCAGTCCCACAACCATGCCCTCGAAGTAGGTGTCCCCGCGGCGGGCAGAGAAGACGCTGCCGTCAGCGGTGATCATCTCCAGGCCTGCGACAGCGGTGGCCAAATTGCCGTTGGCATCCCCCGAGCCATGGGTTGCCGTTGCTACGGCCCCAGCAACCGAAATATGAGGTAGGGAAGCCAGGTTGTGCAGCGCAAAGCCGTGCTGGTGAAGTTCAGCGGCCAGAGTCCCGTAACGCGTTCCGCCGCTGACCGTAACTGTCATGTTCGACGGGTCCACACTGATGGTCCCGTCCAGACGGTCGAGGACCGCCAGCGTTCCCGCGGTGTCCGCGATGTCGTTGAACGAATGGCGGGATCCCAGCGCCCGTACATGGTCTGCATCGGCGACCAGCTCCTGCAGTTCCTGCAGGGTGGACGGATGGGCGATCACTGGAGCGCGGTAGGTGTGGTTGCCGGCCCAGTTACGTTCTGTCACGAGCTGATCCATCGGGGCTTTCCTCCTTCGTTTCGGCCGTCACGGCGCAATTTGGTGTACTGCCTAACATAACAGCCGAAGCGGATGGGCGCCATGGCGACGGCACGCTGTGGGGGAGACTGCAAACAGGGTCGGCGGGGCGGCGGTGCTTGACATCACAAAAATAACGAATATGTTTGCTACCGAAACATATTTATTTATGGAATGCCTTAGAGCGTTCCCATCCAAGTACCAACCCCTACCCTCGGAGCATTTCAATGGCGATTCAGCCCACGCGTGAAGATAAATTTTCCTTCGGTCTCTGGACCGTGGGCTGGGAGGCCCAGGACCAGTTCGGGTCCGCGACCCGTCCGCCGCTGGATACCGTCGAGGCCGTCAATCGGCTCAGCGACCTCGGCGCCTACGGACTGACCTTTCACGATAACGACCTGTTCCCCTTCGGATGCTCGGCGGCAGAGCGTCAGCGGGAAATTGACCGTCTGACTGGTGCCCTGAAATCCACCGGCATGGTTGTCCCGATGGTCACCACCAACCTGTTCAGCCACCCTGTCTTCAAGGACGGCGGCTTCACCAGCAACGACCGCGGCGTACGCCGCTTCGCCCTGCGCAAGGTCTTGGAGAACATCGACCTTGCAGCCGAGCTGGGTGCCGAAACGTTCGTCATGTGGGGCGGGCGCGAAGGCAGTGAGTACGACGCCGCGAAGGACATCCGCGGCGCCCTCGAGCGTTACCGCGAAGCCGTGAACCTGCTCGGCGACTACGTCACGGACAAGGGCTACAACATCCGGTTCGCCATCGAGCCCAAGCCCAACGAACCCCGTGGCGACATTCTCCTGCCGACCCTTGGCCACGCGCTTGCGTTCATTGAAACGCTGGAGCGCCCGGAGCTCGTCGGCATCAACCCCGAAACCGGCCATGAGCAGATGGCGGGCCTGAACTTCACCCACGGCGTCGCCCAGGCGCTGTACCAGGGCAAGCTGTTCCACATCGACCTCAATGGCCAGCGGAGCATCAAGTTCGACCAGGACCTCGTGTTCGGCCACGGCGACCTGCAGAACGCCTTCTCCCTCGTTGACCTGCTGGAAAACGGCGGCCCAAACGGCGGCCCCGCCTATGACGGTCCCCGGCACTTCGACTACAAGCCCAGCCGGACCGAAGACATCAACGGCGTGTGGGACTCCGCCGCGGCTAACATGCAGACCTACCTGCTGCTGAAGGAGCGCGCCAAGGCCTTCCGTGCAGATCCCGAGGTGCAGGCGGCACTTGAGGCTTCCCGGGTTTCCGAAATTAATGAGCCCACCCTCAATCCGGGCGAAGGTTACGAGCGGCTGCTTGCGGACAGGTCCGCTTACGAGGAGTTCGACGCCGACGCTTACTTCGGCGGCAAGGGCTTCGGTTTCGTGAAGCTCCAGCAGCTCTTCATCGAGCACCTGCTCGGCGCCCGCTGATCCCATGACACAGGTTGCCGGGGTGGATTCGTCGACTCAAAGCTGCAAGGTTCTCATCCTGGATGCCGACACCGGTGCCCCCGTCCGTGAAGGCCGCGCCGGCCATCCGGACGGCACCGAGGTCCATCCGGACCATTGGTGGCAGGCATTGGCTGAGGCCATTGACGACGCCGGCGGACTGGGGGACGTCAGCGCCCTCTCCATCGCGGGCCAGCAGCACGGAATGGTGCTTCTGGACCGAGAGGGTAATGTTCTGCGCCCGGCACTGTTGTGGAACGACACCAGATCTGCCGGCGCGGCGGCCGATCTGACTGCCGAGGTGGGCGCGAAGGAGTACGCCGTGCGGACCGGCCTGGTTCCTGTGGCGTCCTTTACCTCGACCAAGGTCAGGTGGGTCAGGGACCATGAGCCGGAAATCGCGGCCAAGGTTGCCGCCGTCGCGTTGCCGCATGACTGGCTGACGTGGCGCCTGCGCGGTTTTGGTCCTTCGGGTTCCGGTCCTCTGGGCCCTGACCTTGAGCAGCTGACCACCGACCGGTCCGATGCCAGCGGCACCGGCTACTGGAGCCCGGAATCGGGCGCCTATGACTTTGAACTGTTCAAGCTGGCCGTTGGACGGGACGCGCGTGAAGCGGGGGACTCTGCAGGGCCGGGCGGCGCCGTCGTCTTGCCCCGGGTCCTTAGCCCCGGCGCTATGGCGGGGCAGGTACATCCCGCGTGCTTCCCCGCCAACGGCAAGGGCACGTCGGGGCCCGGTCTGGCCGCCGCAGCCGCAAACGGTGGAATCGCCGTCGGGGTCGGAGCCGGCGACAACGCGGGAGCTGCGCTGGGCCTGGGCATCAGCCCCGGCGATGTCGTGGTCTCCGTAGGGACCAGCGGCACGGTGTTCGCCGTCACGGCCGATCCTTGCACGGACGTCACCGGCACCGTTGCGGGGTTCGCCGACGCGGGTGGCGGCTACCTTCCCATTGCCGTGACCTTGAACGCGGCCAGGGTCCTTAGTTCCATCGCCGACGTACTGGACGTCGATTTCGACGGACTGGCACGACTCGCGCTGGACGCGGCGCCCGGCGCGGGGGGAGTGGTGCTGGTGCCCTATTTTGAGGGTGAGCGCACGCCCAACCTGCCGGACGCGAAGGCAAGCCTGCACGGCCTCAGCATCGCGTCGTCAACGCGCAGCAACATCGCCCGGGCAGCTGTCGAAGGCATGCTGTGTGGACTGTCCGGCGGGATCGATGCGCTGCGTGAACTGGGAGTGCCGGCCCGGCGCCTGCTGCTGATCGGCGGCGCAGTGCAAAACCCGGCGGTGCAGAAGATTGCAGCGCAGGTCTTCGACCTTCCCGTGGTGATCCCCAGCCCGGGTGAGTACGTCGCCCGCGGCGCGGGCGTCCAGGCGGCCTGGGCCCTCACCGGTACGCGCCCGGAATGGCCCGTCGGCGTGGACAGCACACCGGAGGCGGACTTCCAGCCGCTCATCAGCCGGAACTACAAGAGCGCGAGTGGCCGCATTGACTCCGGCAACTGAGCCCGCTCTTGCCACAACGCCGCTGCTTGCCACCAGCGATCTGGACCCACTCCGAGCCTCCGGCGATCCAGTGCGCTGGGGCGTAGTTTCTACGGGCAGGATCGCGTCCGTAGTTGTCGGCGACTTGGCACTGCTGCCCGACGCCGTCCTGCAGGCTGTCAGCTCACGGAACCAGGGCGGTGCGGACGCCTTCGCCACCCGGCACGGCTTCCGCCGGGCGTACGGTGAGGCTGGCGGGGTCCCCGGCTACGTGCGCCTGCTTCAGGATCAGGAGGTGGACGTGGTCTACATTGCGACGCCCCACGCCAGCCACTACGCCGTGGCCAAAGCGGCGCTCGAGGCCGGCAAGCACGTGCTGTGCGAGAAACCGATGACCATCAATGCGCGGGAAGCGTCCTCGCTGGTCAGTCTGGCACGGGAGAAGGGCCTGTTCCTCATGGAAGCTGTCTGGTCCAGGTTCCTCCCCAGCATCCAGCGGGCGGCGCATATCATCGCTTCGGGCGAGCTCGGTGAGATCAGGTGGATGCAGGCGGACCTAGGCTTCCCGGCGCCGTACCACCCCGACGCCCGGCTGTGGAGGCGAGAGGAGGGGGGAGGTGCATTAATGGACGTCGGCGTGTACTTGCTGACGTGGGCGCTGGCCGTGTTGGGCCAGCCCCAGAGCCTCACGGCGACCTCTCACCGGAACAGGGACGGCGTCGATGCCGAGACCGCCATGACGCTTCAGTACGCCTCGGGTGCCCAGGCGCAACTGATGATGTCCCTGACCACGGTATCCACACAGACAGCCACAGTGTCAGGCACCAAAGGAATGTTGCGGTGCAATGCACCCTTGTTCAATCCGACGGAACTGACCATCACCACGGGTTCGGGAGAGTCCCGCGTGGAGAAGTTCACTCCTGCCGGCCGCGGCTACACCTATCAGCTGCGCGAAGTGGTCCGCTGCGTCCAGCAAGGCCTGACGGAGAGCCCCACCATGCCGCTGCCTGAAACGCTGATCACCATGTCCCTGCTGGATGAGGCTCGCCGCCAGACTGGAATCCGGTACCCCGCCGACTAGCCGAGGATAGCGGTCAGCCAGCACCGAAGGCATCTGACCGAATCTCGCTTCGCGGAGTGGGTTCCTGGGATGAACAAGGCCGATGCCATAGCGCGAGGAATCGCGAGGCTAGGGTGCGATCTCAAGTTTCAGGAGGAGAACGCCAACGCCGCCCAGACGGACAAATCGACTAACGCGAACACCAAGAGCAGAATAAGACCCGAAGGAAACTTGTCCCATGATCTACCTTCCCGACCATGACCGTTACGATTCCATGCCGTACCGCAGGGTCGGGCGCAGCGGGCTGAAACTTTCCGCCGTTTCACTGCGGCACAGCGTGGTCAGACCCTCGCTCAAATGGCCATCACCTGGGTGCTGCGCCGGCAGAATAAGGGAATATTGGTCACATCGGCACTGATCGGCGCCAGCAGCGTCCGGCAACTGGAAGATAACCTGGCCGCAGTTTCGGGTGCCGAGTTGACGGACGATGAGCTTCAACAGATCGACGAATTCGCGGTTGAGTCCGACATCAACCTCTGGGCTGAAGGTCATTAAACCTAGACGCGGTCCCGCCGAGGTTGTGCACAGGGTGGAGAGACTTCAAGGTGAGATCCCGCGGTTCGGCGGCTGGTGGATGGGCAACGTCAAACAATAGAAAGTATTGAACAAAAATGGAATACAGATACCTCGGAAACAGTGGCTTCAAGATCTCGGAGATCACGTTCGGCAACTGGCTGACGCACGGCTCCCAGGTGGAGAACGGCGTCGCCACCCAGTGCGTCAGGGCAGCGCTCGACGCCGGCATCAGCACCTTTGACACCGCGGACGTCTACGCCAACACCGCCGCGGAGACTGTCCTCGGCGAGGCACTGAAGGGCGAACGGCGCGAGTCGCTGGAAATCTTCACCAAGGTCTACGGTCCCACCGGGCCCAAGGGCAAAAACGATCTGGGCCTGTCCCGCAAGCACATCATGGAGTCGATCAACGGCTCGCTCGGCCGGCTCCAGACGGACTACGTGGATCTTTACCAGGCCCACCGCTATGATTTCGAAACGCCGCTGGAAGAGACCATGCAGGCGTTCGCAGACATCGTGCGGCAGGGAAAGGCGCTCTACATCGGCGTCAGCGAATGGACCGCCGAGCAGCTCCGCGAAGGCCACGCGCTGTCCAAGGAATTGGGCTTCCGACTGATCTCCAACCAGCCGCAGTACTCCATGCTGTGGCGGGTCATCGAGGCTGAGGTTGTGCCGGCGTCGGAAGAACTGGGTGTGTCCCAGATCGTCTGGTCCCCGATGGCACAGGGCGTGCTAAGCGGAAAGTACCTGCCTGGCCAGCCTGCCCCGCAAGGCAGCCGCGCCACGGACGATAAGGGCGGCGCCAAGATGATCAAACGCTGGATGCGCGATGACGTGCTGGCCGGAGTACAGCAGCTTAGGCCCATCGCCGAGGAAGCCGGCCTCTCCATGCCCCAGCTTGCCGTTGCTTGGGTGCTGCAGAACCCGAACGTTGCTTCTGCCATCATCGGCGCCTCGCGGCCCGAGCAGATCGCAGAAGCCGTGGCTGCATCGGGAGTCACCCTGGAGGCGGACATCATGAAGAAGATCGACGCCGCGATCGGCTCGCTCGCCGAACGCGATCCCGCGCAGACGAAAGCTTCTTCGCCGTCCACCCGGGAAGCGTAAAGTAACGACGCGCCGACCGGTCCTGACCGGAAGCCTGCCCTCTTAAACCAATCGCTGCCATGGTGCTATGAAAAGGAACGGAGGCCGTTCCGCTCTCGGAGGATCCCCGCGGGGAGGCCGCGGACCCACGAGAGCGGCACAGCGGGTGGACCGGTCCGGATGAAGAGTATGTGACGGGCCTGAGCCGTTGAGATGGAGCCGGGCATGCTGCAGAAGCTCTGACCGGATCGGACTGGAGCCTAATAGGCGACGCCGACGCTCTGCCATAGATACACAAAGTACATCAGGGTCAAGTTGTTAAACCGTGCCCCTTTCCGTGAAGCGCGTCACTGACGAGGCCCGACCGCCCGGCTACCCTATCGTTGCCCCGTTGATATGTCGGACGGGCAGCAAGCCTGCTCCCTAGCGGCTCACACCACAAGACTTAGATTGGTTCCCCGTGTCTACGCACACCTCCGAGACTCCCACAGTCACCGTGTTCCCTTGGATAGGCCTGCTCTCGCTTGCGTCTGCGATCTTCGTCTCGGTCACCAGCGAGTTCCTGCCGACCGGGCCCCTCCCCGTCATGGCGCACGACCTGGGCGTGGGACTCTCCGCTGCAGGATCACTTGTCACGACCCCGCTCGCGGTGCTTACGAGGCGATCTCGCGCAAGGCCCTAGTAGTACTTTGTTAGGTTTTTTGGTGCAGGTCTTTTAATCCTGTTCGGGGTCTGTTAATTTCGGATCATGCGGAATGAAGAGATCGCGGCGGTGCGTATCGAGC
>NZ_JBWZCI010000038.1:0-23673 GCF_059383495.1 Pseudarthrobacter sp. RHLT3-21 | reverse complement strand
TCGCGATCGGCAGGCCGACGAGGTCCTGGACCATGGTCTGGAAGTTCAGCAAAGCCTCGAGCCGGCCCTGGGAAATCTCCGGCTGGTAGGGGGTGTAGGCGGTGTACCACGCCGGCGCTTCGAGGATGTTGCGGCGGATCACCGCGGGCGTCACGGTGTCGTAGTAGCCCTGGCCGATCATCTGCACAGCCGTCTTGTTCTTCGCCGCGAGCTTCCGCAGCTCCGCAAGGACCTCAACCTCGCTCAGGGCTTCCTTGAGGCGGAGGGCTGCATCCTGGCGGATGTCGTTGGGGACGGCAGTATCCACCAGCGCGTCCACAGTGTCGTAGCCGACGGCCTTGAGCATGGTGTCAATATCGGCCTGGCGGCGGGCGCCGATGTGCCGGTCAACGAAAGTGGCCGAGGCCGAATTAACACTCACAAGGAACTCCATTACTAAGGCGGCGCAGGGTACGCCACATCGATTCGGGTTCCTCCCCGCTCTGTCCGGGACCTGAGAGTTTCCGCGCAGCCTGCTTCCGCAAAGCTGACGCTTGCACCGTCGGTGGGCACAGCGGTCCTGACATTCCGGAGTGATCCGGGACGCTTCAGGCGGACGGCCTGCCACTTTCCAGAGTTGCCTGGCCGCGGCGGTACGTGGGCCTGAGAGATTCCTGGGGAGGATTTGCTCCTACGGCGCCTGTTGTACCTACTAACAGAACTCTCCCGCCGCAGATCAAAGGCATATTCAGATTGTTGCGCCGGCCGCAGATGGCCGCCACGAGGTCCAATTCTCCTACGCCCCGGGCCGTCGGGCAAATGAAGTCGTCGGATTCTGCTCAATCATTCCGGTGTGGAGCTCCAGCGCGTCCGGATACACGCGGGCGGGGTGAGGGGCCGGCCGAATGATGGAGCAGAATCAGCCCCGCAGCCGCTCCACGGCGGCAAGGAGCTCCTCAATGTCTCCATGCCTGCCCCGGCCGTCCCCGCTGGTGCCGCTTTCCCACATGGCGTTGAAATAGAGCCCGTCCCCCATGTACAGCACGGCTTTCGCCATGGCCGGGCCGACGTCGGCCGCGATCAGGTCCAACCACTGCTGCTGGATCGCGGCAAAACGCCGCCGGGCCTCTTCATGGGCCACTTCGGCCAGTCGCGTGGCAGCCACGAAGGAGCGGTCCATGGGCGAATCGGACCAGAGCGAGGAACGGATGAAGTAGGCCGCCGCACCTTCGGCTGCTGCGGCCATCAGGGCGAGATCCTCGATGGCCAGGCGATCCATCCGTTCCAGCACCGCAGCGATCAGCGCTTCCTTGTTGGGGAAGTGGTACAACAGGCCGCCTTTGGACACGCCTGCCCGTTTGGCCACCGCGTCCAACGTGGCAGCCCGCTCCCCCACGTCAATCAGGAGTTTTTCAAAAGCGTCAAGGACTGCATCGCGTGCGACGGGATTTCTGGCCATGGCTTCAATCATGCACGCTCCGGACCTCGTTTCTTAACTATACCGTCTGGACGGTATAGTTATCGATATGACGTTGTCCGCACAGTCCAACCAGAACATCCGCAGCACCTCCGCGACGGCAGCCGATCTTCGGCCGTCAGGGCCCGCCAAGGCGCCCTGGCGCGACTGGCTCGCACTGGCCCTGCTGATGTTTCCGGTGCTCCTGGTTGCGGTGGACAACACGGCGTTAACGTTTGCGCTTCCGGCCATTGCGAGCAGCCTGGAAACCACCGGAGTCCAGCTGCTATGGATTGTGGACGCCTATCCCCTGGTGCTTGCCGGCTTGCTGGTTGCCATGGGCAGCATGGGTGACCGGATCGGGCGCCGCCGGCTGCTGTTGACGGGCAGCATTGGATTCGCCGCGGTCTCAGCAGCAACAGCCTTCGCCCCCAGCGCGGAGTGGCTGATAGCGGGACGGGCATTGCTGGGGTTCTTCGGCGCCATGCTGATGCCCTCAACCCTGTCGCTGATCCGCAACATTTTTCCGGACCCAAACCGGCGTCGGCTGGCCGTGGCCATCTGGGCGGCCGGCTTCTCCGGCGGCGCCGCCCTGGGTCCCATCTTTGGGGGCTGGCTGGTGGAGCAGTTCTGGTGGGGCGCCATCCTGCTGGTCGCTGTGCCCATCATGCTGCCACTGCTGGCGTTCGGTCCTGCGTTCATCCCGGAATCAAAAGATCCGCGGCCCGGACGGGTGGACGTGCCCAGCATCGCCCTGTCCCTGCTGGTCATGGTGCCCGTTGTGTATGGCATCAAGGAGCTGGCAACCGAAGGTTTCGGGGCCGCTCCGGTGGGGCTTGTTGCCTTTGGCCTGGCCATGGGCGTCGTCTTTGTCCGCCGCCAGCAGCGGCTGGCCAGCCCCCTGCTGGACATGTCCCTGTTCGGCAACCGGGTCTTCAGCACCGCCATCACGGCAAACGTGCTGGCCCTGTTCTCCTTCAACGGCTTCATCCTGTTCCTCGCCCAGCACCTGCAGCTCCTGGACGGGATGACACCGTCGGCCGCCGGAATAGCCATGATCCCGGCCCTGGTGGCCACAGTATTGGCCGGCCTGGCCGTGGTGCCGCTGGTCCGGAAAGTGCGTCCGGGTTTTGTGGTGGCGGCTGGCCTGGCCCTGAGCGCCACCGGCTACGGAATCGTGGTCTTTGGTGATCACGGCTCCGGCCCGGCCCTCCTGATGGCCGCGCTGCTTATCCTCGCCCTGGGGGTGGGCACAGCGGAAACCATTTCCAATGACCTCATCCTGGGCTCCGTTCCGGCGGAGAAGTCAGGAGCGGCGGCCGCCATCTCGGAGACGGGCTATGAGGTGGGGTCCCTGCTGGGGACGGCGGTGCTGGGCTCCATCCTGACCGCTTCCTACCAGCGCAATCTCCTGCTGCCGGCCGGGGTGGAGGAAACGGCATCCGGCACTGCCGTGCACCAGGCCGGCGAAACTTTGGCGGGCGCCGTGGAGCTGGCGGGCAGCCTTCCTGCTCCGCTGGCCGAAGCGCTCCGCGGCGCAGCGCGCCTGGCGTTTGATTCGGGCGTCCACACCACTGCGGCAATTGCGCTGGTACTGATGGCGAGCGCGGCAGTCCTTGCCGCCGTCGTACTCCGGAAAGTTCCGACGGCGGACTAGGACTGGCGGGGCCTACTTGGCGTCGGGGGCGGTGACGCTGGCGGAGGCCTTCATGGTCTCCGCGTTCACCATCCACGCGTACTGCTCCAGCTTGGCGATGAATTCGTGGAGCAGGTCCGCGGTGGTGGGATCCTCTTCGTCCACTTCGTCATGGACCTTGCGCATGGTGCCCACGGCAGCCTCGAGGGCAGCAACGATCCGCTCAATGGCGTCCTTGGTATTGATGAGGCCTTCGGGGAACTGGGCCAGGCTGGTGGATTTTGCCACTGTGGAGCTGCGGCCGTCCGGCAGGGCGTGGAGGGCGCGCATCCGCTCGGCCATATCGTCCGCGAACTGCCGGGCGGCATCCACGATTTCGTCCAGCTGCAGGTGAAGGTCCCGGAAGTTGGTTCCCACAATGTTCCAGTGGGCTTGCTTGCCCTGGATGTGCAGCTCGATCAGGTCCGCGAGTACGGCCTGCAGGTTGTTGGTCAGGGTCGGTGAAGCTTTCATGAATCCTCCTCGATTGGTCCAGTAATGCCGACGCTATCAGCCCGGGGATCGGTCGCGGCAGGCCGGAAGCAAATTTCTCAGTGAGCTTACTAATCTGACCGGAGCGACATAAAAGAACTGGATTCATTTAAACCCTTGCGCGAAAGCCATCCGCCCTTCATACTAAATGAACGTCATTCATTTAGTGACGGTCGTCTCACTGGAGTAAGCACATGATTGAAATTTCCTGCCTCGACTCACCCACCTCCCTGGCCCGGACAACGCCGTCCACACGCCCTGCCCTCCGGGTAGGAGTAGTGCAGTACCGCTGGCACGCAGACAATGCGGCTTTGCGCGCCGAACTAGATGAGGGCATCGGACGCGCCGCCCGGCTCGGCGCCACGGTGGTGTTCCTGCCGGAACTCACACTCTCCCGCTACCCCGCCGACACCCTGCCGGAAAATGACACCTCCCGGCCCGGCGCGGTCCGGCCCGGAGCGGTGCAGCCCGTCGCGGTCCGGCCCCGGCCGTCGGACACCGCAGAGGACCTGCTCACGGGGCCCACCCTTCGGTTTGCTGCCGACTCGGCCCGCCGCCACGGGGTGGCTGTCCATGCCTCGCTGTACCAGCAGGCGGAGAACCCTGACGGCAGCGACGACGGCCTGGGGCTGAACACAGCCATCCTGGTGTCGTCCGAAGGTGAGCTGCTCGCCCGCACGCACAAGCTGCACATTCCGGTTACCGCCGGCTACTACGAAGACAAGTTCTTCCGCCAGGGGCCGGCGGTCGCGGATGCCTACGAGGTCCACGCTCCGGCAGAACTGGGCGGCGCCCGGCTGGGCATGCCCACCTGCTGGGACGAATGGTTCCCGGAGGTGGCCCGGCTCTACGCCCTCGGTGGCGCAGAGATCCTGGTCTACCCCACTGCAATCGGTTCAGAGCCGGACCACCCGGATTTCGACACCCAGCCGCTGTGGCAGCAGGTGATTGTGGGTAACGGCATCGCCAACGGCCTGTTCATGGTGGCGCCCAACCGCTGGGGCGATGAAGGAACGCTGAACTTTTACGGCTCCTCCTTCATCTCCGATCCGTACGGCCGCGTCCTGGTGCAGGCCCCGCGCAACGAATCGGCCGTGCTGGTGGCCGACCTCGACCTGGACCAGCGCCGGGACTGGCTGACGCTCTTCCCCTTCCTGGCCACGCGCCGCCCCGATACCTACGGCCGGCTCACCGAACCGGTACGCCGTGACCAGCCGCTCGGCGGGATTTCGACAAGCTCAAACACCGGGCCCACAAGCCCAATCAACCGTCAGAAGGTGACCGCATGAGCACGTGGCGCATGCCCGCCGAAACCGCTCCGCAGGAGCGGCTGTGGATGGCCTTTCCCACTGGCGGCTACACCCTCGGTGACACGGACGAAGATGCCCACGCTGCCCGGTCCACCTGGGCAGCGGTGGCCAACGCCGCCGTCGAATTTGAACCGGTCACCGTGGTGGTGGACCCCGACGACGTCGGCATCGCCGCCCGCTATCTGCACCCGGACGTCGAGGTACTCACGGCCCCGCTCAACGATGCGTGGATGCGGGACATCGGCCCCACGTTTGTGCTCGGCCAGGACGGGACGTTGGGCGCCGTCGACTGGGTCTTTAATGGCTGGGGCGCCCAGGACTGGGCCCGATGGGACAAGGACGCGCTGATCGCCGGCGAGGTTTCCGGCCGCGCCGGCGCCACGCACATCGTCTCCGCGCTGGTCAACGAGGGCGGCGGCATCCAGGTGGACGGCGAGGGAACCGTACTGGTGACCGAAACCGTGCAGCTGGATCCGGGCCGCAACCCGGAACTCAGCCGGGCCGACGTCGAAGCCGAGCTCGCCCGGACCATCGGCGCAACCCAAGTGGTCTGGCTCCCCCGCGGGCTGGCCAGGGACTCGGAACGGTTCGGCACGCGCGGTCATGTGGACATCGTGGCCGCCATCCCCTCCCCCGGCACACTGCTGGTGCATTCCCAGCAGGACCCCCGCCACCCGGATTTCCAGGTGAGCCGCGACATAATCGAGCACCTCCGCACCACGAGGGACGCGGCCGGACGGGAGTGGACCATCATCGAAGTCCCTGCCCCGGAAGTGCTCTGGGATGACGAAGGCTTTGTCGACTACAGCTACATCAACCACGTCGTGGTCAACGGTGGCGTCATCGCCTGTATCTTCGCCGACTCCAACGATGACAAGGCACTGCAGATCCTGGCAGAGGCCTACCCTGGCCGCCGCGTGGTCGGTATTGACGCCCGGGAGCTCTTTGCCCGCGGCGGCGGCATCCACTGCATCACCCAACAGCAGCCTGCTGCCTCGTAGAAAGCGCTGGACAATGACGCAAACCATCCGTAAGAACACGCCCGCCGGGACAGACGCCGCCGGTTCGGACACTGCCGGCTCGGCGCACGGCATCACCGCAAAAGGACTGAAGGGCGGGCAGCTGGGCCTCCTCGCCGTCGTCGTTCTTGGCATTTCCACCATCGCACCGGCCTATACGCTGACCAGTGCCCTTGGCCCCACGGTTAATGAGGCGGGTCTCCAGTTGCCCGTCATTTTCCTGATCGGGTTCATCCCCATGATCCTGGTGTCACTCGCCTACCGGGAACTCAACGCCGATTCCCCGGACAGCGGCACCACGTTTACCTGGGTCACCAAAGCGTTTGGCCCGTGGGTGGGCTGGATGGGCGGCTGGGGACTGCTCGCCGCCAACATCATCGTCCTGTCCAACCTGGCGGGCGTGGCAGTGGACTTCTTTTATCTCTTCCTTTCACAGCTGACGGGCTCGCCGGAACTCGCCGACCTCGCGGCCAATAAGCCGTTGAACGTCCTGACGTGCTTCGTGTTCGTGGCGCTGGCCGTGTGGGTCAGCTACCGTGGCCTGCACAGCACCAAGATCGTCCAGTACGGCCTGGTGGGCTTCCAGCTGCTGGTCCTGGGACTTTTTGTGGCCATGGCTTTCGCCAACTGGTCCACGTCGGAGACTGCCATCCCGTTCAGCTGGGAATGGTTCGACGTCACCAGGATTGAGACGTTCGGCCAGATCGCGGCCGGCATCTCGCTGTCCATCTTCGTGTACTGGGGCTGGGACGTGTGCCTGACGGTGAACGAGGAAACCGCCAACGGCAAGAAGACCGCCGGCCTCGCAGGCACGCTGACCGCCGTCGTCGTCCTGGGCATCTACCTTCTGGTGACCATCGCCACCATGATGTTCGCCGGCGTCGGGGACACCGGAATCGGCCTGAACAACGAGGAAAACAGCGCAAACGTCTTCACCGCGCTGGCCTCCCCCATCATGGGACCGTTCGCCATCCTGATGTCCCTCGCGGTGTTGTCCAGCTCCGCAGCCTCGCTGCAGTCGACCTTCACCTCGCCCTCGCGCAGCCTGCTGGCCATGGCGCACTATAGCGCCCTGCCAAAACCGTTCGCCCACATGAGCAAGAAGTTCTCGACGCCGGGATTCGCCACCGTCGCGGCGGGCGTCCTGTCCGCCGGGTTCTACGCCATCATGCACGTCATCAGCGAAAACGTCCTGAACGACACCATCCTGGCGCTGGGCCTGATGATCTGCTTCTACTACGGCCTGACCGCCATCGCCTGCTCCTGGTACTTCCGGAACAGCGTGTTCAGCAGCGTCCGCAACTTCGTATTGCGGCTCCTGTGCCCGGTGCTGGGCGGCGTTGGGCTGTTTGTAGTGTTCCTCCAGACGGCGGTGGACAGCTGGGCGCCGGAGTTCGGCAGCGGCTCCGAGGTCTTCGGGGTTGGACTGGTCTTTGTCCTGGGGATCGGAATCCTGGCGCTCGGAGCGGTGTTCATGGTCATCATGGCGCGCCTGAGCCCCGGTTTCTTCCGCGGTGAAACCATCCGCCGGGACACCCCTGCGCTGGTGGTCCCCGAGTAGTTGCGCCACCCACAGCACACAGAACGGCGCCCTGCCCGGAAAGTCTCCGGAGCAGGGCGCCGTTCTTTGGTTTTCCTGATCTTGTCTCAACTGCGGTTCAGCAGCGAACCGCCGGTCACCAGAAGTGCGCTACATCCACCACCATGCGCGATCCGGATCCGGGGCCGTCCAGGGTGAACACCCGGAACGGGAGCCGGGCACGAACGCCCAGTCCGATGCTGGTGTAGCCCTCAAAGCTGCCCGCGTAGGCAACCTGCCGGAAGGTCTGGTATCCCGAGACGTCGGACAGTTCGGCCTTTGCCGCCGGGCTGTACGTGACGCTGCCGTTGCTGTCGTAGGACGGCGCGTTCACAGTGACCTGGAGGAATGCGGAGCCAAGCAGCGGGATGTCAAAACCTGAACCGTCCTGGACCACGGTCGGAACGTACTGGACCGTGTAGCCGGCAACGGGGCCGTTGAGATCAACCACCATCCGGTCGAAGCAGTAGTGCTGCCCCGTCCGGACGTTGGTGACGGATGCGGTGCTCATGGCCGGGTTTGATTTAGCCAGCGACCCCCATACGAGCCCGCAATAGGATGTGGTTGCCGAGGCGGGCCCCGGAGCCAGGAAACCCAATCCGACAGCCATCAAAATGACTGTCAGCCACGTATGAAACTTTTTCATTGTGGGCCACCCTTCGAGTGATTTGGTAGCTCAAGCGTAGGAGCATCCGGTGCGTCTCAAAAGGGTTGTTGCCGCTTCGGCGCGGAACCGTTAATTTGCGCTGGTTCCGGTCACGCGGGCGTGATTCTGCAGCATTTAATGGGGCAATCGAAACGCTATTAACGCCGTTTCTGCACCCTGCCGTTATGCATAATAACGACGCCGGCGCGCCTCACCGCAGTGCCGCCGTCGGGCGTTCAGCCTTCGCACTCGATGCAGTACTTCATGCCGTTCTTTTCGCGCGCAACCTGTGAACGGTGGCGGACCAGGAAGCATGATGCGCAGGTGAATTCATCGGACTGTTCTGGAACAACAATGACGGTCAGCTCTTCGCCGGAGAGATCGGCTCCGGGCAGGTCGATGCCTTCGGCAGTGTCGGTCTCGTCGACGTCGATGACTGCGGTCTGGGCATTGCCGCTGCGGGATGCCTGCAGCGCCTCCAGCGACTCGGCAGAAGCCTCGTCGTCAGTCTTGCGTGGAGCGTCGTAATCGGTAGCCATAACGTGTTCACTTTCGTCGCTGCACGGCACCATTTCAGGCGCCTCAGTGAAGCAGTTTAGGTCATTATGCCGTTCCTTGGGCAACAGTGTGGCCAACCAGACAGATTTTGTCGCTTGCTGGACCTGTCCAAGCCGCCGGAGCCGTATTGATGCAACCTTGACGGTATCCGGGGGCGAAATCTGAGAAGGCGCCTGCAGGATGGGTTTGCGGGCAACTGAGGCCCGCAAACCCACCCGAGGAGGCCGCCATGGACGCTGTACTGTCCCTGCCCCCGTTCCCGGCCGACGTGACACGCTCATCCATTGTTCGGCCCACCCGGCGGGAGGCCCGGGTCGCGTCCGATCCAGCCGGGGCTACCCCAGCATCACCTGGCCTGCGCGTGGTGGTGCTGGTGCCCGCCTACAACGAGGCCGGCTCGATCGGGGCAACCCTCGATGGCCTGATGCTCCAGTCCCGTCCCGCGGACCTTATCGTGGTCATCCCGAACGGCTGCACCGATTCAACGGCCTGGGAAGCGCGGAAGTACCCGGTGACCACCATGGAGCTTCCACGATTGCAACACCGCAAATCCGAAGCCCTTAACCGGGCCTGGGCAAAGTACGCCTACGACGCCGACGTGGTCATCTGCCTGGACGCAGACACTGTCCTGCCGCCGAACGCCGTCGAAGCCTGGTCCCGGGAGTTCGGTGCCGAAAGGGGCGCGCTCCTCGGTGGCTCGTCGTCGAAGTTCACGATGCAGGACCCCGGATTTCTGAGTCGGCTGCAGAAGGCTGAATTCGCCACCTGGACTGATACGGCCCTGAGACGGGGCCGTACCAGCGTTCTGGCAGGAACCGGCTGTGCCATCAATAACGCCGTCCTTCGGCAGATCGCGGCCCGGGACGACCGGGAAGGGCCGTGGGTCTACACCTCGCAGGTCGAGGACTTCGAACTGACCTATCGCATCCGCGAACTGGGTTTTATCTGCCAGGTATCCCCGGACGTCCGCGCCTACACCGACTCGATGAAGACAGTCAAAGCACTGTGGGGCCAGCGGATGAAATGGCAGGTCGGCACAGTGGAAGACCTGCTGGACCTTGGAATTAACCGGCTGACCCTGCGTGACTGGGGCCAGCAGGCCATGGGTCTGCTGGGCGTGTTCCTGAAGCTGCTGTGGATCGCAGTAATTGTCCTGTCACTCTCGTTGGGAGTGTTTCACTTCGTCCTGTTCTGGTGGCTGGTGCCAATCCTGTTCGTGGCGCTGGACATCAAACGGGCGCTTCGGATTCCGCACTGCGACTGGAAGGACGTCCTGATGGCAGCCACGTTCTTCCCGCAGGAATTGTTTATGTGGCTGCGGTCCGGGTGGTTCATGGCCTCCTGGTGCGCAGTCCTGACCGCAAAGATCACCCGGCGGCGGGTAGACCGCTGGGAAGCGCAATACACAGCAGAGGAAATCAACTAACAATGTACGGAATGAACGCAGCTCTTCCCGCGTCCGGAGCGGCTCTGGCCGCAACCGGACTGGCCTACACCGGCCTGAACGTCGGGGCTGCCCTGCTGACCGCGCTTGGCGTGGTGCTCATAGGTGTGGCCTTGCTGGGGCTGCTCCGCCGGGACAGCAAGTCCCGCCCCTGAATACCGGGTCAGGGAGTCCGGCGCGCCTGCAACGCGGACTTGAACGCTGAGGCGGAGGTGGCGCTGCTGTTGATGCGCCAGTCGGTTTCCTTCTGGAGATGGAACCACACAAAGCCCATGACGTCGGGCTGGGCCGCGAGATAAGACACGAGGTCATTGTTCCAGGCAGCCTTGTTGCCGCCTGCTTCGCTGGAAGCCGTCTCGCTGATCAGGATGGGAACTCCGGGTGCCAGAGCACGCAACTGGGCTATTCCTGGAGCGAAGAGATCCTGCGGCGATATCCAGCCGCTCCATGAGGCGGAAGTGCCCCAGTTGTACCCGTCGAGGGCTACAACATCCACATATCCGACGCCGGGAAAGAGACCTGCGAGATCGGTGGAACCGTAGTAGGGGACATTCGGGCTCCAGACCCAGGACACGTTGCCGGCACCGGTGGCAGCAACAATGTCGTGAACATGGCGCCAGGCATTTGCGTAGTCACCGGACTGATTGCCGTTGACGCCTTCGGCCCACGGGTACCAGTTTCCGTTCATCTCATGGGCGAATCTGAGCTGGACCGGCTGGCCCCAGGCGGTAAGTGCCTGGCCCCACTGCGTGATGTGGGCGTCAAAGTCGCCGGCGGCAATTCGGTCCAGGGAGTAGGCCGGCTGTTCCGTTCCGCCGCCCCAGGCCCAGGGTTCCCAGGTTATGAGCGGGACGGCGCCCCGTGCCCGGACGGAGTTCATCTCCGCGATGGGGGGCGCCTGGAGGAAGTCCTTGTAGAAAAGAATGCTGGACGGGCTTTCGCCGGCCAGCTGCGCCACTTCGTCCAGTTCGCCGCTGGCCAGCGGGCCGCCGGCCGTGGCGACCCCGAACCGAAGCGCGGCCGTACTGACCGGCGGGAGCGCCTCGACAGGTGCGGTTACCGTGAACACGGACGAGGCCTGGATGGAGGAGGTCTTGGCCGTGATGGTCAACGATCCCTTGGCTGCGGAAGGGATGGTGATCCCGGTACTGAAAGCACCCGAGGCCGCCGTTTTGAAGGGAAAAGTCGTGGCACCGGCAATCACCGTCCCCGTGGTTGAGGCTTTGAATCCCGTTCCGCTGACGGTGACAGCGGAACCTGCCAGCCCAGTGGCCGGGCTGAGGGAAATCCGGCCTGTGGCAGGCGCTGCCTGGGCTGCCTGGGCCGGCATCAGTCCCAAGGCCAGGCCCAGGCCGACCACTGCCGCGATAGATTTCAAAGTTCTGAGCATGGCGATCGGTTCCCCGCAATCGGCAAGGCGGGTGGAAATCCGCCGGTCAGGTGGTGCCTAGCGGCACTTTCCTGATCCTAAGGGTTGGACGCCGAAACCAGACTGGATTTTTTCGAATATTTTTGAAAGGAACTCGCGGTGGCCTTGGTGGATCCTGCCGTCCTGGCCCAACTCCGCGAGCAACTTCAGCAGGGCACCGGAGCTATTGAGGTCTTTGATGCCCTGGGCCGCCCTGTTTGCCAGCTTTGGATTGCCGTGAAGATCCACGGGCTATGGAGATCGGCGGCAGCGGCGCACCGCTGGAAGCCCGCCCTCAGGCCTGATCCTGCGACCAGGGCAATAATCGGAGCCTCCTGTCGGATTCGAACCGACGACCCCCGCTTTACAAGAGCGGTGCTCTGGCCAACTGAGCTAAGGAGGCGCGCCCCATACAGGGCGTGCGCCGCAACGGCGCTAGATAAGGTTAGCCCAAGTCCGCCCGCTCGTAAAAACGCCGGCCAGGGCGAACCGGAGCAAAAAGAAAGGACCTGCTTCCGGAATCGATCCGGAAGCAGGTCCTCTGTGTGGAAGGACCTCTAGCCCTTTGCGGTGATCGCTGCCTGCAGGAAGTCCGGGAACGGGGTCTGCGCGCTGGCACCCTTGCCCCACTGTTGGCCGTCCACAAACACGGTGGGCGTGCCGGTGACGCCGATGGCGGCCGCCTGCTTGGTTGTGAACTTCACGTACGGACGGTACGTCTTCTCGTTGATGCAGGTGTCAATATTCTTGGCGCCGATGTCCGTGGCCATGGTCTTGAGCTTGTCGTCAGAAAGACCGGCACTGCCTTCGGCAGGCTGGTTGGCGAACAGCGAGTCCACAAACTCCGCGTACTTTTCCGGGGACTCATTCACAACGCACGCAGCGGCGTTGGCAGCACGGGAGGAGTAATTCGTCGAGGACCGGCTGTCCAGGAACCCGAGGGCCCGGTATTCCACCGAGATCTTGCCCTCGTTGCGCAGGGACGTCAGTTGGGCGTTGTTCTTCGCCTCGAAGTCTTTGCAAACCGGGCAGATGAAGTCAACGTACAGGACCACCTTGACGGGTTTACCCGCTTCAGCCTCGGCGCCGGGAGCAACAACCTCCGCCGGTGCAGTCTTGGGCGCTTCAGGCACGGCAGCGGCATCAACGGTGGCCGGTTCCAGCTTCGCGACGTCGGTATTGGCCAGCAAGGTGATGCCACCGTTGACGTTGCCGTTGGCCGGCGTCGGCCCCTGGTCAGCGATCGGGGCGTTCTGCCGCATCGTGGTGGTCACCACCACCCCGACCACCACAAGAATGGCCACCACGGCCACCACAATGCCCCAGCCGATCAGCAGCTTGTTGCGCTTGTCCTTCTTCAGCTGCACATCACGGATCAGGCGTGCCTTCTCGCGCGCCTCCGAGGTTCGCTCAGCCTTGGACTTGCGTATTTCATTTGCGGGGCTCATGTGTTCCTTGGGTCGATCGACATAGGGGGACCACTCTGTGGCGACTCCATCATTTTAGGGGACAAACCTGAGAGCTTGCGCGTTCAAGTATTTAGCCCGAATAACTAACGGACGAATAGCCGCGAAGATTCCATCCTATTAAGGTGGCTTAAAGGCACAAGCAACCCCAGGGGGCCGCAATGCAAACACCCGTCCAAGAAAAACCATCAGCTGTACCTGCCGCCGGCGCCGCCGCGCGCAGCCACAGCACGGTGGCCACGTATGACTTCATGGTTGTTTCCAACAGGCTGCCGGTTGACCGCTGCGCGCCAGGTGAGAGCGAGGACGGCTCCGGCTGGCGCCGCTCCCCTGGGGGCCTGGTGACTGCCCTCGCCCCCATGATGACCAAGACCGACGGCGCGTGGGTGGGCTGGCACGGCGCCCCGGACGAAACCGTGGAGCCCTTCAGCCACGGCGGCATGGACCTGGTCCCCGTCCAGCTGAGCAACGACGACGTCGAGCTCTACTACGAGGGTTTCTCCAACGCCACCCTGTGGCCCCTTTACCACGACGTCATCGCCCCGCCGGAGTTCCACCGGACCTGGTGGGACGCCTACCGCAAGGTCAACCAAAGGTTCGCCGACGCCGTCGTACGCCATGCCGGCCAGGGCGCCACGGTGTGGGTCCAGGACTACCAGCTGCAGCTGGTGCCGCGGCTGCTGCGCCAAGCGCGGCCGGACCTGCGGATCGGGTTCTTCAACCACATCCCCTTCCCCCCGCCGGAAATCTTCGCGCAGCTGCCGTGGCGGCACGCCATCATCGACGGCCTGATGGGCGCAGACCTGGTGGGCTTCCAACGCCCCAGCGACGCCGGCAACTTCATGCGCTCCGCCCGCCGGTTCCTGGGCGCCAGCGTCAAGCAGCAGCAAGTGCATGTGAAGGGTAAAGACGGCAAAATCACGCACATCGCCAGGGCCCAGGCCTTCCCCATCTCCATCGACGTCGCCCAGATCAGCGAACTGGCCCACAACCCCGAGATCATCGAGCGTGCACGCCAGATCCGCCACGACCTCGGCAACCCCAAGACCATCCTCCTGGGCGTGGACCGGCTCGACTACACCAAGGGCATCCGGCACCGGCTCAAGGCCTTTGAGGAACTCCTGAACGAAGGCAAGCTCACCGTCGGTGACGCAACACTGATCCAGGTTGCCAGCCCCAGCCGCGAACGGGTTGAGCAATACCGCCTCCTGCGCGAGGAAATCGAAGGTACCGTCGGCCACATCAACGGCACCTACGACACCATCGAGAACACCGCCGTCCGCTACCTGCACCACAGCTACCCCGTGGAGGAGATGGTGGCGCTGTACCTCGCCGCCGACGTCATGCTCGTGACCGCACTGCGGGACGGTATGAACCTCGTGGCCAAGGAATACGTCACTGCCCGCAAGGACAACGACGGCGCCCTGGTCCTCAGCGAGTTCGCCGGCGCCGCAGACCAGCTTAAGCAGGCGCTGCTGATGAACCCGCACGACATCGACGGCCTCAAGGACACCATCATGCGGGCCGTCGATTTGCCTCCCAAAGACGCCGCGCGCCGCATGCGGTCCATGCGCAAGCAGATCCTGGAGCACGACGTCGACCACTGGTCAGCTGACTTCCTGGCCGCCCTGAATGAGAAAGTTGTGCGCGATGACTCCTGACGCCCGGCCCGCCAAGGGCCCACTCACCTTGTCCCCCGAACTCCGGCAGGCCGCCCGTCGTATCGCCCAGACGGAACACCTGCTGGTGGCCATGGACTTCGACGGCACCATTTCCCCGATTGTTGACCGCGCCGACGACGCCCGCCCGCTTCCGCGCTCGGCCGCCGCTTTCGCCGGGCTCGCCGCCCTTCCACGCACGACGACGGCACTCATCTCGGGGCGGGCCCTCGCCAGCCTGCGCGCGGTCGCCTCGCCCCCGGTGGACACGCTGCTGATCGGCAGCCATGGCGCCGAAGCATGGCTTGGCCCCGGCTCCGCGGAGCTGACACTGGACGAGGCCCAGCGCCGGCTGCTGGCCGAAGTCCGTGCGGTCCTCGAAGAGATTGTTGAGCAGGCACCGGGCACGTTGCTCGAAGACAAGCCTGCGGGCGTGGTCCTGCATACCCGGCTGGCCACGGATGATGTTGCCGAGGACGCGGTGGCTGCGGCCCGTTCAGTTCTCCAGGACCGCAAGGGCGTTTTCCTGAAGAACGGCAAACGCGTCCTGGAAACATCGGTCGTCAACGCCTCCAAGGGTGAGGGCCTGACGTTCCTGCGCCAGATCACAGGGGCCACCGCTGTCCTCTTCGCCGGTGACGACGTCACGGACGAAGACGCCCTGGCACGCCTGGAATCCGGCGATGTGGGCGTCAAGGTGGGCCTGGACTTCACCCAGGCCGAGTTCCGGGTGGAAGCGCCGGCTCACGTCGCGGAACTGCTCGAAGCACTCCTGCAGGAACGGAGCCTGGTGGTGGCCGAAGAAGAGCCCGGCACGGGCTGAGCCTCACGGACATGTCCAACCTCACATGTGAGCTCCGTAACATTTGCACCAATACGCCATTCGTCTGACATACTCTTGGTTGTGATGTGGCGCACAGGAACCGTGCGGCGTCACGTGATACTCCTCGGCTTCGGCCGGGGAGTACACGGCTGCAATGCCGTGGATAACTGAATTACATGAACCATTCACAACGGATCGTCCGGCACGTACCTGCCGGTGAAGGGATTGATAACTGTGGCTACAGTTACTTTTGATAACGCTACGCGTCTGTACCCGGGCACAGACAAGCCCGCTGTTGACAAGCTCAACATTGAAATCGCCGATGGCGAATTTCTGGTCCTCGTTGGACCCTCCGGTTGCGGTAAGTCCACCTCCCTGCGCATGCTCGCAGGCCTCGAGGACGTCAACGCCGGCCGGATTCTTATCGGCGACCGCGATGTCACCGACGTTCCGCCGAAGGACCGCGACATCGCGATGGTTTTCCAGAACTACGCGCTGTACCCGCACATGACGGTTGCGGACAACATGGGTTTCGCGCTGAAGATCGCCGGTGTTTCCAAGGAAGAGCGCGCCGAGCGTGTCCGTGAAGCCGCCAAGCTTCTTGACCTCGAGCCGTACCTGGACCGCAAGCCGAAGGCACTTTCCGGTGGCCAGCGCCAGCGTGTTGCCATGGGCCGCGCCATTGTGCGTAACCCGCAGGTGTTCCTCATGGATGAGCCGCTTTCCAACCTGGACGCCAAGCTCCGTGTCCAGACCCGTACGCAGATCGCATCCCTGACCCGTCGCCTCGGCGTCACCACCGTTTACGTCACCCACGACCAGGTCGAGGCCATGACCATGGGCGACCGTGTGGCTGTGCTGAAGGACGGCCTGCTGATGCAGGTTGACACCCCGCGCAACCTCTACGACAAGCCCAAGAACGTCTTTGTTGCCGGCTTCATCGGCTCCCCCGCCATGAACCTGCTCGAACTGCCCGTGGTCGACGGCGGCGTCCAGTTCGGCGGAACGGTTTACCCCGTGCCGCGCAACGTCCTCGAAGAGGCTCACGGCAGCACCGTTACCCTGGGCTCCCGCCCCGAGGACCTGGAGCAGGCCCCGCGGGGCGAAGGCCTCCAGGTCGAGGTCGACGTCGTTGAAGAACTCGGTGCCGACGCTTACATCTACGGCCACACCACGCTGGACGGCAAGGACCACGACATCGTGGCACGCGTCGACGGTCGCCGCCCCCCGATGAAGGGCGAGACCATCTACTTCCGTCCGCAGTCGGGCCACGTGCACCTGTTCGACACCAAGACCGGCCTGCGCCTGGGCGACTAGTCCCCACTGGCACCCTAGCCTCGCTCCGCTTCGGCCAGGGAACCCTGCCAGCGTGGGCCCACCCACCAGCGCATTAACCAACCGACGGCGGCCCTCCTGACTGGACGGGCCGCCGTCGGCGTTTAACCGGTGATGTTTAGGCCAGCCGCCCCTCTGTACGAAAGAATTGATCCATGACCGATGAAAACAGCGCACAGTGGCACGACGAGCCCACGGACTACGCGCAGGTCGGCAAACTGCCGCGGTTCGAGGCAGCAAGCGCCAAGGATGACAAGGTCCTTGCCGTTTCCAGTTCGCTGAACATCACCGCGGCGTCCGCGGATCCCGAACTCCTGGACCTGCCCTGGCACATCGCCCTGGAGGATTGGCCGGCGGAGAACCTGGCAGCTCTCCCCCGCGGCATCTCACGGCACATCGTGCGTTTCGCGCACCTGGGCGGCTCCGTCATCGCCATCAAGGAAACGTCCGAACATGTGGCCCGCCACGAGTACCACATGCTCCGCAAGCTGGCCCGCCTGGACGTTCCTTGCGTTGTCCCTGTTGCCGTCATCACGGGTCGGACCACCCTGGACGGGCGGCCGCTGAACCCCGTGCTGGTCACCCGTCACCTGAAGTTCTCCATGCCGTACCGGGCCCTGTTCTCGCAGATGCTGCGCAAGGACACCCTGACCAGACTCATCGATGCCCAGGCCCTGCTGATGGTCCGGCTGCATCTCATCGGCTTCTACTGGGGCGACGTCTCGCTCTCCAATACGCTCTTCCGCCGTGACGCGGGCGCGTTCGCCGCTTACCTGGTGGACGCCGAAACCGGCGAGCTGTATCCCGATCTTTCCACCGGCCAGCGCGAGTACGATCTCGAGATTGCCCGAGTCAACATCGCCGGTGAGCTGATGGACCTCCTGGACGGCGGCCTGATCGAGGAGAAGGTGGATCCGGTGGCCACCAGCGAACTCATCATGGAGAGCTACCGGCGCCTGTGGACGGAACTGACCGAGAAGGAATCCTTCGAGATCGGCGAACGCTGGCGCGTGGCCGCCCGGATCCGGAAGCTCAACGAGCTGGGCTTCGACGTCGAGGAATACGCCATCAAGACCACCCAGAACGGTTCCACCATCCAACTCCAGCCCAAGGTGGTGGACGCGGGCCATCACCAGCGCCGGCTGCTGCGTCTGACCGGACTCGACGCCCAGGAGAACCAGGCCCGGCGCCTGCTCAATGACATGGACTCCTTTAGGGCGGACAACAACCCCGGGATGGACGAGGAATACAGCGCGCACCTCTGGGTCAGCCAGGTCTTCGAGCCGATCGTGCGCTCGATCCCCCGTGACCTGTCCCGCAAGCTTGAGCCGGCGGAGGCAGTCCACGAGGTGCTGGAACACCGCTGGTACATGTCCGAGGAGCAGGCCCGCCACATTCCGCTTGCCGAGGCTGTGCAGTCCTACATCGAGTCCGTTCTGCGCCACCGCCGGGACGAGGCGGCCATCATGCTCAACCCGGACACGGCGATGCTGAAGATCCTTGAAGTGGAAACCGAAGAGTCCCGCTATGGTGCCGACGAATCCATCGATGAGTACCCGGACGTCGACGACTGACGGGGCCGGGGGCCCGCCGCGGTGGCAGCACGGTTGTGTTAACACGGCCCCAAGTAGATAGCAGCAAGTGTCGTTATGAGCGCTCATAACGACACTTACTGCGACCCGGTTGTCTGGCGGGCGCCGGCCTTTAGATGGCCTTGCCCGGGTTCAGGATGCCTGCCGGGTCAAAGAGTTCCTTTATCCTGCGCTGGAGCTCCCTGACGGGTTCCGACTGCTCCAGGCCCAGCCAGCGCAGTTTGTACTGCCCGATCCCGTGCTCCCCGGTGATGGTGCCGCCCATTTCGAGAGCAGCATTGATGGAGGCATCCAGGGCAAGGTTTAGTCGGCCCATGGCGTCAGCGTCCACCGCACTGTCCTGCCTGTCGATCCAGAACGTGGGGTGCAGGTTGCCGTCGCCGGCGTGCGCCACTACCTTCAGGCTCACGCCATGTGTTGCCGCGAGGTCTTCCAGCGCCGCCACGTAATCCACCAGGCGTGAGCGCGGCACGGCCACGTCCTCGCCGACGCGGTATTCGTCATCCACTTCCACACCCCGGCTGTTCCGGCGGAGCTCCACGAGATGCTCGGCTTCCGCCGTGGATTCCGTGCTCACGGTTGCCCCGCCGGCGGCGAGGACGGAACGCACGACGTCGGCCTCCGCCTCTGCCCCGAACCCGTCAGTCTGTATTAGGAGCAGCGAACGGCCACGCGAGCTCAGGTCGGAGCCGTGGAGGTCATCCAGCTGGGCCAGCGTGCCGCCGTCGAGCAGTTCCATGATGGCCGGCTGCACGCGGGCCCGGCCCACCGCCAGGACGCCCGCCGCGGCCTGCCTGAAGTTCGGGTAGAACGCGGCGATGGTGTGCACGTCACGGGGCAGGTACTTGAGCCGGACGGTCGCCCCCACCACGATCCCCAGGGTGCCCTCGGAACCCACAAACAGCCCCGTGAGGTCGTAACCCGCAACGCCTTTGAACGTCTGGTGCCCGGTGTGGATGAGGGCCCCGTCGGCCAGCACCACATCCAGCGCCAGCACCGAGTCCCTTGTAACGCCGTACTTGGCGCAGCGCAGTCCCCCGGCATTCGTGGCAATGTTGCCGCCGATCGTTGAGGAACGGAAACTCGCGGGATCCGGCGCGTACATCAGGCCATGCTCTGCGGCGGCCTCGTTGAGGGCGGCGTTGACCACGCCGGGTTCGACGACGGCGGTCTCGTCGTCCGGGTTGAGGTCAAGAATGCGGTTCATCCGTTCCAGGGACAGGACTACGCAGTTCCTGCTCGCGTGCGCGCCGCCGGAAACGCCCGTCCCTGCTCCGCGGGCCACGACGGCGACGTTGAGGGCGGCACACAGCCTGACTACGGCCTGCACGTCCGTGACTGACCTGGCAAAGACCACCGCTTCGGGGAGCTGGAAATCCAGGACGGGAGCCTGGTCCACGGCATACTTCTCGAGCAATTCCTCCTCGGTACTGACCTGCCCTGACCCGAGGGCGCCCACCAGCTCTTCAACCAAGCTGCCCACGCAGCCTCCCGTTCCGTCGTCGTTGTCGTTCTCCCCCAGTCTAGGGTGGCGGCCCCCTTCGGCTCATCGTTTCGCTACCGGCTGTAAACGTTTCCAGCTTGGTGGGATGGTCAGTAACCTACCCACCAGTAGACATTTTAATTTTCCCGTGGAAACGTTTGCAATTTCCGGTTGATTAGGGTCTAGGCTGTCCTCCATGTCTGTAGATACAGCGTTTACCGCCACCGCCCCACTGATGGGCCGGCTGTCCCTTATCCACGATGCCGACAATGCCCCCGGCTGGTGGCGCTCCGCCGTCATCTACCAGGTGTACCCGCGGTCATTCCGCGACCTCAACGGCGACGGCATCGGCGACATCGCCGGGATTACGGCGGAACTTCCGCAACTGGCCGAGCTGGATGTGGACGCTGTGTGGCTGTCCCCTTTCTACAAATCGCCGCAGCGCGATGCCGGCTATGACGTCAGCGATTACTGCGACGTGGATCCGATCTTCGGCACCCTGGACGACTTCGACGTCATGATTGCCGAGGCCAACCGCTTGGGGCTGCGGGTCATCGTGGACCTGGTTCCCAACCACTGCTCGGACCAGCATGTGGCTTTCCAGGCAGCCCTCGCCTCGCCTGCAGGGAGCCCGGAGCGCGACATGTTCATCTTCCGGGACGGCATCGGGCCCGAAGGCCACGAACCGCCCAACAACTGGCAGTCCCACTTCGGCGGCCCGGCCTGGACCCGGGTCACCAGTCCTGACGGCCAGCCGGACCAGTGGTACCTGCACCTGTTCGATTCCTCCCAGCCCGACTTCAACTGGGACAACCCTGCCGTGCACGCCGAATTTGAGCGGGTGCTCCGTTTCTGGCTGGACCGCGGCGTCTCCGGCTTCCGGGTGGACGTCGCCCACGCTTTGGTCAAAGCCCCGGGGCTGCCTGCCTGGGGCGGCCGTGCCGACGGCGGCAGCTCGGACGGCTTCCCCGGCCACGAGGCTCCGATGTTCGGGCAGCCCGCCCTGCACAACATCTTCCGGGCCTGGCGCCTGATCCTGGAAGGGTACGGGCCGGACCGCATTCTGTGCGCCGAAGCCAACGTGGATCCACTCCCCCGCCTCGCCGACTGGGTCCGTTCCGATGAAATGCACCAAGCCTTCAACTTTCCCTACCTGCACGCCGGGCTGGACGTTTACCGGCTGCGTAGTGTTGTTACCGACTCGCTGACCGCCCTGGACGCAGTGGGAGCCCCCAGCACGTGGGTGCTGTCCAACCACGATGTGGTCCGCCATTCCAGCCGCTTTGGCTACAACGGGTACGGTCCCCGTGATGGCGACGGCATCGGACCGGCGGATCCGCAGCCGGACACAGCCCTGGGCCGCCGGCGTGCAGCCGCCGCGTCATTGTTCATGCTGGGACTGCCCGGCGCCGCCTACCTGTACCAGGGTGAGGAGCTCGGGCTGCCGGACGGCATCGATATTCCGGAGCACCTGCGGCAGGACCCCACGTTCGCACGCACCGGAGGCACCCGGCTGGGCCGCGACGGGTGCCGGGTTCCCCTCCCATGGCGCAGCGCAGAACGGCACCTGGGTTTCGGCTCCGGCCAGGAGCCCTGGCTTCCCTTGCCGGCGAGCTTCACGGAACTGGCACGGGACGCACAGGCCGCATCGCCGTCGTCGCATCTCTCCCTGTACCGGAACATGCTGGCGCTGCGCCGTGAACTGGGTTTGGGCAGCGGGTCACTGGCTTGGGCCGAGGACTGGTGCAGTGGTTCGTCCCTGGCGTACCTCAACGGCGATACGCTGGTGCTCATGAACCTCAACCACGAACCCCTGGAAATGCCGGCAGGCAGCGTTCTCGTCCGCAGCGCTGGCGCGAGCTCTGGCTCTGGCCGGGACGCAGCCCACTTCCTGGCTTCCGGAGAAACCGCGTGGCTGCGGATTGACGGAGGCGACGCAGAGTAGTGAGACTTGCGGGCATCAAAGACGTTGCAGACCGCGCCGGGCTGTCGATCGCGACTGTGTCGCGGGCGCTCAGCGGCAAGGCGAATGTGTCGGCCAAGAGCCGGCAGCTGGCAAAGGCAGCGGCCGACGAACTGGGCTTCGTCCCGTCCTACCATGCATCCAGCCTGGCCTCAGGCCGTAACCACAACGTGGGGTTAGTGGTCCCGTCCATCCACCGCTGGTACTTTTCGTCCGTGGTGGAGGGCGTGTCCGGCACCTTGCTCGACGCCGGCTACGACCTCACCCTGTACAACGTGGGTGACCGGCCGGAGCGCCGCCGCAGCGTCCTGAACGACTTCCTGCTCCGTAAGCGGCTGGATGCGGTCATCGCTGTGGCGCTGGTCCTGAGCGAGTCAGAAATCAAACAGCTCCTGGCAATCCACCGTCCGATCGTCGGCATCGGCGGCGCCCTGGCCGGCGCGTCCACCATCAGAATTGACGACGCCCGCCTCGCCAGGACAGCCACCGAGCACCTCCTCGGACTGGGTCACACCCGGATCGCACACATCACCGGCGAGGCCGAACTGAACCAGGACTTCAAACTGCCCGGGATACGTCGGGCCGGCTTTGAGGCAGCAATGCAGGCCGCGGGGCATGCTGTCCGCCCCGAATGGGTAGTGTCAGCGGACTTCACCATCCAAGGCGCCTATGCGAGTGCCCGCAATCTCTTGGCCTCCGCGGCCGGGCGGCCCACTGCAGTTTTTGCCGCCTCCGATGAGATGGCGATCGGCGCCATCCTCGCCGCCCGCGACTTCGGGCTGCGCGTGCCGCAGGATCTCTCCGTAATCGGCATGGACGGGCACGAACTTGGCGAGGTCTTCGGGCTGACCACCATCAACCAGGATGCGCGCGGCCAAGGCACGCTGGCGGCCCGCATGCTGTTGGAAACGCTCGACGCCGGCGCGAAGCGGCCTGCCAGGGGCGCGTCACCGTCAGCGGTGGCCACTGACCGGGAGTACCCTACAGAGTTCCTGGTGCGGAACAGCACGGCTGTACCGCCGGCCTGACCCGGGCCCCGCAGTCCATGCTGGGGCTGTCTCCATTCAGAGCTGTCTATTCGGAGCTGCCTTTCAGGCCTGAGCTTCCGCGCCCATGAACCTCACGAAACGGTCCAGCACCTTCGGCCAGCCCGCAGCATAGGCGGCTCGCGTGGCGGCAGGATCCTCCGAACCTTCCCAGCCGTTGTGGACCAGGCGCAGTTCGGTCCCGGTCTCCACCGCCCTGAAGGCGACTCGCAGCTCAGTGGACCACAGAGCGGTGGTCCCGGGGTGCCAGGACGCGTGGAAAGACAGGGGCGGCTGCCAGTCATCTATGGAGCCCCAGACGGCGGTCCTGCCGTCGTCCGTCGTTTCCACGATGAGGTTCTCTTCAAACTCAACGTAAGATCCGGCCCCGTACACACCGTGTGAATCCAGTGGCCACCACAAGTGCGTGTGATCCGTGAAGCCGGCGAACGTCTGCGCCACCGATCCGGGCACTACGACTGTGCAGATGACAGGTTCCAGGTTCTGTGCGGGATCAACAGGGGCGGCGAGTGCGTCATCCGCGTGGCTGAAAAGGTTATCCATGGACGTCAACTCTACGCGGCCCCCGCATCCCCCCACACGACGCTCTATCACTTCCTGCAGGTTTCCGGCGGACGCTCTCGCGGTCTTGCACGTTTTTCACGAGTGCTCTGTTAGTTGGTGCGAGAGCGTTTCGGTTTTTTCTGTGTTAAGTGAGAGAGCGTCCGGTGCGGGGGTGGGGTGCCGGGTGGTGCGGGAGGG
>NZ_JBWZCI010000037.1:0-23898 GCF_059383495.1 Pseudarthrobacter sp. RHLT3-21 | reverse complement strand
GGGCCCAACCACCGGCCCCCTCAGCTCGCAAGCTCGCTCAGGGAACCCTGCCAGCGTGGGCCCAACCACCGGCCCCCTCAGCTCGCAAGCTCGCTCAGGGAACCCTGCCGGCGTGGGCCCCCACTAGACGGACGGCGCCACAGCCTCCCAGGCCACCGTCAGTTCGCCCAGGCGCCACCGCGACGGCCCGTCCTGAACCGGCCACCCGCCGTCGAGCAGTGCCTTACACATGGCGTGCCAGCGCTGCCTGTTGCCGAACGAGGCCAGCGGCGCCGACTCCAGCCAGGCCCGGTCCATGGCCTGCATCAGCCGGTGGACGGGCTCGCCCGGAACGTTGCGGTGGATCAGCGCCTTCGGCAGCCGCTCGGCAATTTCCGACGGCAGGTCAAAGCTGCCGAACCGCACGGACATGCTTAGTGACAACGGCCGCCCGGCGTCGAGGGCAACCCACGTCACCCGCCGTCCGATCTCATCGCACGTCCCGTCGATAAAGAGCCCGTTGGGGGCAAGCCGGCCCTGGACCAGCCGCCAGATCCCCGCCACATCAGCCTCTTCGTACTGCCGCAGGACGTTGAAGGCGCGGACCAGCACCGGACGCCCGGACAGTGGCAACTCGAAACCGCCCACCTGGAAGCTCAGCCCGGGCCTCTCCAGCGCCTTGGCCACGCGTACGCGCTCCGGCTCGATTTCGATTCCACACACCCGCACGTCCGGCCGGACGGCGCGGAGGCGTTCAAAAAGTTCGACGGCGGTGGCAGGCGTTGCGCCGTAGCCCAGGTCAACCACGAGGGGGTCTTCGGCAGCGCGCAGGCGCCATGCCTGGGGGCCGGTGAGCCAGCGGTCCACGCGGCGCATCCGGTTGGGATTGGTGGTGCCCCGAGTGACGTTTCCAACGGGCCTGCCTGGCCT
Organism: Pseudarthrobacter sp. RHLT3-21; assembly: GCF_059383495.1. NCBI lineage: Bacteria > Bacillati > Actinomycetota > Actinomycetes > Micrococcales > Micrococcaceae > Pseudarthrobacter > Pseudarthrobacter sp. RHLT3-21. The sequence continues at coordinate 22,989 of NZ_JBWZCI010000037.1, read as the reverse complement.
GGCGGGTCTGCCCGGCCCGCCGGGGGTCCTGCCCGAGATCTGGGCGTTCGCCACCCGTTCCGCTTTTTGCACCACCGCCCCACCCTATCCCTGCGATTCCTTCCGGTGCCTTCCGAATCCTCGAGCAGTGTCTCCCCTTGTAACGCAAGGCGGGCGGCGCTGTGCCTCGGCTAGGATAAAAATCATGACTTACAAGCTGATTCTGCTGCGCCACGGCCACAGCGAATGGAACGCCAGGAACCTGTTCACCGGCTGGGTGGACGTTGACCTCAACGACCAGGGCCGCGAGGAAGCAGCACGCGGCGGCGAGCTCCTGGTCGAGAACGAGCTTCTCCCGGATGTCCTCTACACCTCGCTCCTGAAGCGGGCCATCAACACGGCCAACATCTCCTTGGACAAGGCCGACCGCGGCTGGATCCCCGTCAAGCGGGACTGGCGCCTGAACGAACGCCACTACGGCGCCCTGCAGGGCAAGGACAAAGCACAGACCCTGGCCGAATACGGCGAAGAGCAGTTCATGGAATGGCGCCGGTCCTACGACACCCCGCCGCCGCCCCTGGCCGACGACTCCCAGTTCTCCCAGGCCCACGACCCCCGTTACGCGGACCTCGGCGAGGCACTGCCCCGCACCGAGTGCCTCAAGGATGTCCTGGTCCGCCTGCTTCCTTACTGGGAATCAGAAATCAAGGAGGACCTCAAGGCAGGCAAGACCGTCCTGGTCACCGCCCACGGCAACTCGCTGCGCGCCCTGGTCAAGCACCTGGACGGCATCAGCGACGACGCCATCGCCAGCCTGAACATCCCCACGGGCATCCCGCTGGTCTACGACCTGGATGAGGACTTCCAGCCGATCAAGCCGGGCGGCACCTACCTGGATCCGGCCGCCGCCGCGGAGGCCATCCTGGCAGTGGCCAACCAGGGCAAAAAGTAAAGCAGTAGACGAACGACGGCGGGCCGGTCACCTCAGGTGACCGGTCCGCCGTCGTACATTCTTTGAAGTTTTTGTCCAGATAATCCGTCCAAACCGCCATGGAACCGGCGATAAGTGGACAAAAACTCAGGGGGTTAGATGCCCTGCGGCTGCCATTCGCCGGTGACGAGGTACGTGACCTTGCGGGCCACTGACACGCCGTGGTCGGCGAACCGTTCGAAGTAGCGGCTGGCCAGCGCCACATCCACGGTGGTGGCGGGGGACTCGGTCCAGTCCGGCGCGGCGATCGCCTTGAAGACACTCAGGTGAAGATCGTCGATGGTGCTGTTGGCCTTGAGGATGTCGCGGGCCACTTCGAGGTCCCGGGATTCCAGCAGCACGACGAGCTTGTCCGCGATCAGTTGGTCCTGCTCCGCCATTTTGTTAAACGTTTCCGTCATGGACGCAGGAATCACCGTGGACGGGAAGCGCAGCCGGGCCAGCTGGGCGATGTGGCGGGCCAGGTCACCCATCCGCTCCAGGGAAGCGCTCATGCGCAAGGAGCCCACGATCATCCGCAGGTCGCTGGCCACCGGCCCCTGCAGGGCCAGGATATCGATGGCGCGCTCATCGAGGCTGGTCTGCAAAAAGTCGATGCGGGCGTCCGCGGCAATGACGTCCTCCGCCAGATCAACGTCGGCAACCTGGAAGGACGTAGCGGCCTTCCCCATTGCCTCGCTGACCAGCTTCGAAATCTCCACCAGCTGCTCACCCACCTGGGTCAGCTCTTCCTGAAAAACCTTACGCACGTGGGCGTCCTTTCTTTGGAACTCCGCCCCTCAGGTGGCAGACGGAACTCATGTCGCCATTCGGCACTCCAACGTATAACTCTGTCAGCGTCCGGTAAACGATTAGCCGCTTGTAGATGAACGTTAGCTGAACCGTCCCCGCAATGGCCCAAGAGGCACCGTCCGGGCAGGAACCACCGCCTAAGCTGGAGCTGTGGATCCTATGCTCATCGGTGTCATCGCCGGCCTGGTCGGCCTGTCGCTCGGCACCTTCGGCGTGCTCGCTTTCAGGATCAGTGAAAAGCAGCGCAAGCTTGTTGACGTCGACCTGGACGAACCCGCTTTGCCGGCCGGTGCCGCGGAAGTGCTGGCCGTCGTCGGACGGGCTTTTGTGGTGGTGGACGCGGTGGACGGTGTGGTGCGCGCCAGCCCCGCAGCCTATGCGTACGGCCTGGTACGCGGCCATACGGTGGTCCACAAGCAACTGCTGGACATGACGGCCGGCGTGCGCCGCGACGGCGTGATCCTGGAAAAACGGCTGGAACTGCCGCGCGGTCCGCTGGGCCAGGGAACTATCATCGTGCAGGTCCGGGCAGCCATGCTGGGCGAGGAATATATCGTGCTGCTGGCTGACGACCGCACCGAAATCACCCGCACCGAAGAGATCCGAAACGACTTCGTGGCCAACGTCTCCCACGAGCTGAAGACCCCCGTGGGCGCAATTTCCCTGCTGGCCGAGGCGCTGGAGTCCTCAGCCGACGACGAACAAGCGGTCCGCCGGTTCGCCAAGCGGATGCACAAGGAATCAGGCCGGCTGGCCGCCCTGGTCCAGGACATCATCGAACTTTCGCGCCTCCAGGGCGCAAGCGTCTCCCAGGAGGGCAAGGCCGTGGACATAAACACGGTCATCACCGAAGCAGTGGACCGGTCCCAGCTCCCCGCTGAAAGCAAGAATATCCGGATCGTGGTGGGTGACCGGGTTGAAGCCACAGTCTTTGGTGACCGGGACCTGCTGGTGACAGCACTGCGTAACCTGATCGACAACGCCATCCGCTACTCCCCGGAAAACACCAGGGTGGGCGTGGGCGTCCGGTCCAAGGACGGGCTGATCGCAGTGTCGGTCACTGACCAGGGCGAGGGGCTGACCCCGGAGGACCAGGAGCGTGTCTTTGAGCGCTTCTACAGGGTGGATGCGGCGCGTTCGCGCCACACTGGCGGAACTGGCCTGGGCCTGAGCATCGTCAAGCACGTTGCCTCCAATCACGGCGGCGAAGTGACATTGTGGTCACGGCCCGGCCAGGGTTCCACCTTCACCCTGCGGCTGCCTGAGATGGAAAACCAGGACGAACCGGATACTGCAGGTGTCAAACAACGAGCCGTACCCGAGCGTGTCAAAGAACGCGGCGTACATGAGCAAGGAGCCAGCGCTTGAGCAGGATTTTGATTGTCGAAGACGAAGAATCTTTCAGTGACCCGTTGTCCTATTTGCTGGGCAAGGAGGGGTTCGAAGTTGAAGTTGTGGACAACGGCCTGGACGCCATCACCGAATTCGACCGGAACGGGGCGGACCTGGTGCTGCTGGATCTGCAGCTCCCGGGCCTGTCAGGTACCGAGGTCTGCCGCCAGCTGAGGCAGCGCTCCAGTGTCCCGGTGATCATGCTGACGGCCAAGGACTCCGAAATAGACAAGGTGGTCGGCCTGGAGCTGGGTGCGGACGACTACGTCACCAAGCCCTACTCCTCCCGCGAACTGGTGGCCCGCGTCCGGGCCGTGCTCCGCCGGCAGGGCGAACCCGAGGAACTGATCTCGGCCACAGTCCAGGCGGGTCCCGTCCGGATGGACATCGAACGGCATGTGGTGAGCGTGGGCGGCCAGCAGGTCCTCCTGCCGCTGAAGGAATTCGAGCTGCTGGAAATGCTGCTGCGCAACTCCGGCCGCGTGTTGACCCGCGGCCAGCTGATCGACCGCGTCTGGGGTTCGGACTATGTGGGGGACACCAAGACCCTGGACGTGCACGTCAAGCGGCTGCGCGGCAAGATCGAGCCCGACCCCTCCGTGCCCCGCTACCTGGTAACCGTCCGCGGCCTGGGCTACAAGTTCGAGCCGTAGGCCCCGCCGGTACGGCACACCAGGCCACGCCCACGAGTCTTCAGAAAGCGCAGAAAAGGAGGGTCTCCCCGCGGGGAGACCCTCCTTTTGTGCTTTGTGGTTGCTACTTAGTGGGCCGCAGCAGTACTGGTGGCCGACGGCGACGGCGACGGGCTGGGTGAGGCGGATCCGGTCGGTTCGCTGCCGGCCGGCAGGTACTCCTTGTACTCCGCGAGCGACGCATCCATGATGGGGATCCGGACAGTCTTGCTCACGTTGGTGCCGTCTTCAGTGACCTTGACGTCCACCATCGAACCGGCGATGCCGCCGCTGGTGCTGAGGACGGCCTCATCCGTGGAGTCGTTGAGCAGGGTGTAGGAGTTGGCCTTCACCGGCACCTGCGTCTGCGAACCCTCGGCCCCGTTGACCGTTAGCTTGACGTCCTGCGATGAGGAGTTGTAAACGGCGCCGAGCAGGCGGCCGGGCTTGTCTTCACCGGCGGAGACAAGCAGCATGTTGCGCAGCTGCAGGGGACCCAGGTCCGCGCGGATACCGTCCGACGCCGCGTACTGGTGAGAAGTCTGCTGGGGGTTGATGTAGCCACAGCCGGTCATCGTCGCCAGGACGAGGGCCAGGGATCCTGCCGCCAGTGCCAGTTTGCCGCCCTGGGCCCGGTTCATCGCAGTGAAACGCACGTCACGTACTCCTCGAGAGTCTTGAAACATTATTCAGCCATAGCCTAACGGCAAACCGGACCAAACGAGGATTCCGCACGGTCACATTGCCCTTGGCAGCGGGCCGCGCATGCACTATTATCTGCATCCGTCAAGGGGTTGAAGGGGGTCGATTCCGCCCATTTTCCGCGTAATCACGGGGTTCCGGGCCGGGTTCCGGGCCAGTCATATGCCTGAATCGTGATAAACTGGTCTGCGGGAAAGGGGAATGTTTACATGGTATTTGAGGTCGGCGAGACAGTAGTTTATCCTCACCACGGTGCTGCAAAAATTGAAGAAATCAAGATGCGCACTGTCAAGGGCGAAGAGAAGATGTATCTCAAGCTCAAGGTGGCTCAGGGTGATCTGACCATTGAAGTTCCAGCAGAGAACGTTGACCTTGTTGGGGTCCGTGACGTAGTGGGCAAAGAAGGTCTGGAGCACGTATTTGATGTTCTCCGGGCTGAGTTCACTGAAGAACCCACCAACTGGTCGCGCAGATACAAGGCAAATCTGGAGAAGCTTGCTTCCGGTGACGTCATCAAGGTAGCAGAGGTTGTTCGCGACCTCTGGCGCCGTGATCACGATCGGGGCCTTTCCGCAGGTGAGAAGCGCATGCTGGCCAAGGCCAGGCAGATTCTGATTTCAGAACTTGCACTGGCTGAAAAGACTGATGAAGAGAAGGCTGCAAGCGTTCTCGACGAAGTCCTGGCTTCCTAAGAATTGAACCCCGGGGGTACGAAAGTGCCTCCGGGGCTTCTTTTTGCCCTTTTCCAGACCCCGCGTCGACTGAGGCAGGCGCGTCGTGCGGGTGGGATTCGGCAGGCCGGGCAGGCGGGCACGTAGGCTGGACAGCATGAACAACGGACTGCCCCGCCCCGTCACCGCCGTCGTCATCGTGGCTGCCGGTTCCGGCGAACGGCTGGGTTACGGCATGCCCAAGGCGCGCGTTCCACTGGGGAGTGACACCATCCTCACCCATGCCCTCCGGGGCGTCGCCGCCGCGGGCGTCGCACGCCAGATCTGTGTGGCCCTGCCGCCCGGCGACACCGTCCTGCAGGAATTGTGCGCGGCCTTCGCCGAGGAACTCCGGGCGGGGCACGACGACAACCCGGAGAACCCGCTTCCCCTGCTGACAACGGTCGACGGCGGCGCCACCCGGTCCGAGTCCGTCCGGTCAGCGCTGGCCGCTTTGCTGGACGGGACCGAAGCCGTCCTGGTCCATGACGCCGCCAGGGCGCTGACGCCCGAGTACGTCTTCCACCGCGTGGTTGATGCGCTGGCCGCCGGCGCTGTTGCCGTGATTCCGGCGGTACCGGTGGTGGATACAGTGAAGATGGTTACCCCGACCAGCGGTGACGGCAGCAGGATCGCTCCGGAACTCGTGACGGGGACCGCCCCGCGGGAAGAGCTCCGTTCGGTCCAGACGCCCCAGGGGTTCCGCCTGGCCACACTGCTCCAGGCCCATCAGGCGGCGGCGGGCTTTGACGAGAAGCGGGCTGCGGCGGTCACCGACGACGCCATGCTGGTGGAGTTGCTGGGAGTTCCCGTGTACGCAGTGCATGGCGCCACCCAGTCGTTGAAAATCACCACTCCGCTGGACCTGATCATTGCCGAAGGGCTGCTGGAAGGCCCGCTGGGCATCCGCTGGGTGGAAGGCTAATCATGAGTGAGGCCAAGATGATCCTGCCGCGTACCGGTATCGGCCTGGATGTCCATGCCTACGCCTCCGATGACCTTCCCCGGCCGCTCTGGCTGGGCGGGCTGTTCTGGGAGGGCGAGCGTGGACTGGCCGGGCATTCGGACGGGGACCCGGTGGCCCATGCCGCCGCTGACGCCCTGTTCTCGGCCGCCGGCATCGGGGACCTCGGCACGCACTTCGGCACCGACCGCCCGGAGTTCGCCGGCGCCTCCGGCATCACGCTCCTGGCCGAGGCGGCGAGGATTGTCCGTGCTGCCGGCTTTGAGATCGGCAACGTCGCGGTCCAGTTCGTTGCTACCCGGCCCAAATTCGGGCCGCGGCGGGAAGAATCCCAACGTGTGCTGAGCGAAGCGGCCGGGGCTCCGGTCAGTGTCACCGCAACCACCAGCGACGGACTGGGATTCACCGGCAGGGGCGAGGGCATTTCCGCCGTCGCCACCGCTTTGGTCTATCCGCGTTGATTCAACCCCGGGCCGTTCAGGCCGGATATCGCGCGGGGGCCGGCGCTCAGGCCTTTTCCGCTAATCTGGAGCGGTGACTCTCCGCTTCTATGACACCGCTGCCGCCGAAGTCCGTGACTTCGTTCCCCTCGTCCCGGGAAAAGCGAGCCTGTACTACTGCGGAGCCACCGTGCAGGGCATGCCGCACGTGGGTCACATCCGCTCGGCGATCGCCTTTGACCAGCTCACCCGCTGGCTCGAGTACAAGGGGCTGCGGGTCACCGTTGTCCGCAACGTCACAGACATCGACGACAAGATCCTCGCCAAGTCTGCCGAGTCGTTCAGCCCGGACTTCGAAGCCGGACCGGACACCGTCCGCGAGGAGGAATGGTGGGCGCTGGCCTACCGCTACGAGCAGGCGTTCCAGCAGGCCTACGACACGCTCGGTGTTGGCCGCCCCACCTATGAGCCCCGGGCAACCGGCCATATCCCCGAAATGCACGCGCTGATCCAGCAGCTGATCGTCCGGGGCCACGCCTACCCGGCGCTGGACGACTCCGGCGACGTCTACTTCGACGTACGGTCCTGGGACAAGTACGGGTCACTGACGCGCCAGAACATTGACGACATGCAGGGCGCCCCGGACGCGGATCCGCGCGGCAAAAAGGACCCCCGCGACTTTGCGCTGTGGAAGGGCTCCAAAGAAGGAGAGCCGACGACGGCGAGCTGGGCCTCGCCCTGGGGCGCCGGCCGCCCCGGTTGGCACCTGGAATGCTCCGCCATGGTCACGAAGTACCTCGGCACCGAATTTGATATCCACGGCGGCGGACTGGACCTGCGGTTCCCGCACCACGAAAACGAGATGGCCCAGTCCCAGGCCGCCGGGCATGGTTTCGCCAACTTCTGGATGCACAACGGCATGGTCACCTACCAGGGCGAAAAAATGTCCAAGTCCATCGGCAACACCATCAGCCCTTCGGAGATGCTGGACCTCGCGTCACCGCGGGTGGTCCGTTACTACCTCGGGCAGGCACACTACCGCTCAGTGCTGGACTACCGCCCCACGTCGCTGGAAGAGGCCGCCGCCGCCGTCGAACGCATCGACGGATTCCAGGCGAAGGCCGTCGCCCGCTTCGGTACCGACTTCGGCTTTGTCGCCGGCAACTTCGGCCCGTCCACGGAGAGCCTCCGGACTTTCTCGGCGGCCATGGATGACGACCTGAACGTCCCGCGCGCCTTGGCGGCCCTGCACGAAACGGTGCGCGCCGGCAACAACGCCCTCGCAGAAGGCGACGACGAAGCGGGCCGGCATGCGATGAACGCGGTCATGATCATGACCACCGCCTTGGGACTCAACGCCGTTGCTGCGCCCGACGCCGGTAACGCCCGGGAATCGGCTGCCCTCAACGTCCTCGTGGAAGCCCAACTCGCTGCCCGCGCGCAGGCCCGGGCCACCAAGGACTGGGCTGCCTCCGACGCCATCCGCGACACGCTGAAGGCGGCCGGCGTCGTCGTCGAAGATGGGCCAGATGGCGCTACCTGGAGCCTGCAACGGGACTGAACCGGCGATTTTACTTGATTCAGTAGACTGGTAAGCAGACTCAGTCAAACAATCAAGGGTGGAAAATCATGGCCAACAACGGTCGCCGGTCGGTCAAAGCAAAGAAGGGGCCAACCATCGGAACCGGTGGCCATGGCCGCAAGGCCCTGGAAGGCAAGGGCCCCACGCCCAAGGCGGAGGACCGCCCGTACCACAAGGCGCACAAGAGCAAGCAGCTTTCCGAACGTTCGGCCGCCAAGCGCGGCACGGGCGCGCGCAGCGCCGGCGCCTCCCGCTCGGGCCCCAAGGGCCGCGCCACCGAGGAAGTTGTCACCGGCCGTAACTCGGTTGTCGAAGCCCTCCGCGCCGGGATCCCTGCGAAGGCCCTGCACATCGCCATCCGGATTGAAATGGATGACCGCGTCAAGGAGTCGCTGAAGATCGCCGCCGAACGCGGCATCCCGCTGCTCGAGACCGGCAAGACCGAACTGGACCGCATGACGGAAGACGCCGTGCACCAGGGCCTGGTCCTGCAGATCCCGCCCTACGAGTACCAGGACGCGTATGACCTGGCCGAGGAAACCGTGGACCGCTGGAAGAAGGGCCACGTAGCCAACGCGCCGCTGTTTGTTGCCCTGGACGGCATCACCGACCCGCGAAACCTCGGTGCCATCATCCGCTCCGTCTCGGCCTTCAGCGGCCACGGCGTCATCGTCCCGGAACGCCGCTCCGTGGGCGTCACTGCATCGGCCTGGAAGACCAGCGCCGGCGCGGCCGTTCGTGTTCCGGTGGCACGTGCCGGCAACCTGAACAGTGCCCTGAAGCAGTTCAAGAACATGGGCATCTTCGTCCTGGGGCTCGACGGCGACGGCGACGTTTCGCTGCCTGACCTCACCCTGGCCACGGAGCCCGTATGCATTGTGGTCGGTTCCGAGGGTAAGGGCCTGAGCCGCCTGGTCCGCGAAAACTGCGACCAGATCGTCTCCATCCCGATCAACTCCGCCATGGAATCGCTCAACGCGTCCATGGCCGTTGGCATCTCGCTGTACGAAATCTCCAGGCAGCGCGCCGTTAAGTAAGGTACCGAGGAACGCTCCCTCACTTCGGTGGGGGAGCGTTGCTGTCTCTTGAGAACTCCCGGCGGTTCGCCAGGACCGGGTGCCCCCGGGACGGCGTCATAAAAGCACCAGTGCAGTTCAGCAGCCTCTGGCCGCTACCATTGAGATGATGGTCATGCCGCTTTTCGACACCGCTTCCACCAAGGATGCCTCTTCGGCATATCCGCTCGGTGTCAGCGTCCTGCGCCCGGCTTCGGGAGCGGATTACGGCGTGCAGTCCAGCGCGAACGTGGCCGTGTACGCTCCGGCCGTGGAGAACCTTGAGATTGCCTACAAGGCCGCCGGTGGTGATTGGCATCTGCAGACCTTGCCCAACGTCACCCATGGCGTGCACCACGGAATTGTTGAAGATTTCCCGTACGGATCGCTGTACGGGTTCCGCGCCACGTCCAAGGCTGAGACGCTGCCGCTGGCGGTCCCCGTTATGGACCTGGACGACGACGGCGGGCAGCCTCTTCTGCTCGATCCTTACGGCCGGGCGGTGGACCAGCGGGAAGGGTTCCTGACGAGCGTCCGGATGGCCGGCGATTTTGACTGGGGCGACCACGAACGGCCCCGGACGCAGTGGCGGAACACCATCATCTACGAGGCCCACGTCCGCGGCCAGAGCATGCTCCACCCCGATGTCCCCGAAGAACTGCGCGGAACCTACGCCGGAATGGCCCATCCGGCCATCATCGAGCACTTCAAGAGCCTGGGCATCACTTCTGTCCAGCTGCTCCCGGTGCACTTCCACCTCGATGAGCTGCACCTGCAGAACCTCGGCCTGACCAACTACTGGGGCTACAACACGGCCGCGTTTTTCGCGCCGCACGCGGCCTATGCAACGCAGGCTGCGCAGGATGCAGGACCACACGCCGTCCAGGATGAGTTCAAGGGAATGGTCAAGCTGCTCCACGCGGCAGGACTTGAAGTAATTCTCGATGTTGTCTACAACCACACTGCCGAGGGCGGTCCGGACGGCCAGGCCATCAGCTTCCGCGGACTCGGCGAGGACACCTACTACCGCACGGATGGCCACGGGAAATACATCGACACCACGGGCTGCGGCAACAGCCTGAATTTCGGCCAGCCCCGGGTGGTCCAGCTGGTGCTGGATTCCCTCCGCTACTGGGTGGACGAATTCCACATCGACGGCTTCCGCTTCGACCTGGCAGTGACGCTCTGCCGGAACGCTGACAACGAGTTTGATCCCCGCCACCCGTTCCTGGTGGCCGTGGCCGCCGATCCTGTGTTGTCCGACGTGAAACTGATCGCCGAGCCGTGGGACGTCGGCTACGGCGGCTGGCAGACGGGACGGTTCCCGGGCGGCTGGGTTGACTGGAACGACCACTTCCGCGACGGCGTCCGCTCCTTCTGGCTGGCCGACCGGGCGGCCATCGAGGCCGGCGGGCACGGCGGGTCCGTGGCGCGGCTGGCTGATGCCTTGTCCGGATCGGCCGGGCTTTTTGAAGCGTCAGGCCGCTCCAGGCTGGCGTCGGTCAACCTCATCACGGCACACGACGGCTTCACCCTCAACGACCTTGTGTCCTACGACCGTAAACACAATGAGGCCAACGGCGAGCAGAACCGGGACGGGCACGGGGACAACCGCAGCTACAACCACGGCGTCGAGGGCCGGAGCGAGGACGAGACCATCGTGGCGCAGCGGGCGCAGTCCCGGCGGAACCTGATGGCCTCCCTGATGATTTCCCTGGGTGTGCCCATGATCACCGCGGGTGACGAACTCGCGCGCACGCAGCAGGGCAACAACAACGCCTACTGCCAGGACAACCCCCTGGCCTGGATCGATTGGACGCGCACCCCGGAATCCGCGGAGATGCTCCGCAGCACCAAGCGCTACGTCCGGCTGCGCAAGGAGTTCCTGGCAAGCCAACCCCATGATTTTCCGGCGCGGGATGAGCAGTCCTATATCTACTGGTTTGATCACTCCGGGCAGCCCATGTCCATGGATCAGTGGAATGATCCCCGGCACCGCGTCATGCAGCTCCTGCTTGGCTCGGACGACGGTCCGGTGGCAGGCCTCGTGGTGGTCAACGGCAGCACCTCCGATGTGAAGATCACCCTTCCGGAACTCAAGAACGACGACGGAACGCCCCGCAGGATATTCGAACTCCGGCTGACAACGTCGCCGCTTCACGAGCTTCGACAGGGCAGCCGCGTGGCGTCCGGCGAGACGGACCTCATCGAGGCGAACTCGATCAACATCTACCGCACGTAACTGCCGAGGGGACCAGAATTGCGCAACCGCTCCATTGCCCTGCTGCTGACCGGGCTGCTGGCCATAGCGGTGTTCGTTTTCGGCGGCCCCTACCGCTACAGCCAGGACAACAAGACGTTCGGCAACTTTGAGCGCATTCTCCCGCGGCAGGATTCAGGCTACTACCGCGAGTACACCGTGCCCACCCCGGGTGAATCGGACAGGGGAGCCCGGCGCATCGTCACCGGCTCCGAGGGCGAGAAGTACTACACGCAGGACCACTACGACTCGTTTAAATTCATCACAGAAGGCAGCTGAACACCGTCATGAAACTCTACTCCGCCGATACCTGGACCATCGAGGAACTGCAGGAACAGATATCCGACGCCGGCCGCCGCAGCCTGCTGGTCCCTGCTGCCGACAGTAAAAGGGCGGTCCTGGAAACCTTCGGCGAAGTGCTCGCCTTCCCTGAGCACTACGGCGTGAACATGGATGCCCTGAACGATTCCCTGCACGATTTCGCGGACAGCATCGGCGAAGACGGGGGTGCCCCGGTGACCGTCCTCTGGCAGGTGGCCGCAGCGTTCCGCGGGGACCGGACCTTTGGAATCATCTGCGAGATCCTCCAGGACGCCGAGAGCTACGACGGCCGTGACCTGGCGGTCACGGCCGTCCTCCAAAACTAGCGTCGCCAACCGCCTCGGCCATAACGAACGCCGGATGTCAGTTATCCGGAAGCGTGCGTCAGAGCGACGGAGGAGCAGCACGCGGAGGATGACTGACATCCGGCGGATGTCTGGAAACGGCTTAGGCGTTGACGATCAGCCCCAGCTCGGCCTTGGAAGCCAGCGCCTCGTGCCGGGGCAGGACGCGGACGGTGTAGCCGAACGGACCTGACCGGTCGATCAGCAGGGAGCCGCTGAACAGGTGGCGCCCTTCGCCCAGATCCTCTTTCGAGCTCAACTCAATCAGGGTGACGTCCGCCAGGGTGTCGCTTTCCTCGGCGCGGCCATAGGCCACCTCCACGGAAACGTCCTCCGGCGACAGGGTGTGCAGCGCGATGTAGGCGTTCACCTGCAGGGTGTCCCCGATCTGCGGATCCTCGGAAACTCCCACGGAGTCCACATGTTCAACGTGCAGCAGCGGCCAGGCGGAACGCACCTTGGCCGTCCATGCCGCCAGGACGCGGGCCTGGGCGTAGGAGTCGGCAACGGCCCTGCGTCCGGCCTCGGCTGCGGGGCGGTAGAGCAGGTTGACGTAGTCGTGCAGCATGCGCTCGGCGGAAACGGCCGGGCCCAGATGCGACAGGGTGTGCTTGATCATTGACACCCAGTGCGTGGGGACTTTCTCCGTGCCCGTGGTGGACGGACCGGCAGCACCCGCACTGTCAGACACCGTGTTCCCATAGAAGCGCGGCGCTACCTGAGTTTCCAGGAGTTCGTACAGCGCCGCCGCCTCGATGTCGTCCCGCTCTTCGGGGGACGCGTCATTGTTGGCGGTGGGGATCGCCCAGCCGTTCTCGCCGTCGTACATTTCATCCCACCAGCCGTCCATCACCGAAAGGTTCAGCGAACCGTTGATGGCGGCCTTCATGCCCGACGTGCCGCACGCCTCCAAAGGGCGGAGCGGGTTGTTGAGCCACACGTCGCAGCCCGGGAAAAGCGTCCTGGCCATCGCGATGTCGTAGTTCGGCAGGAAGGCGATGCGGTGGCGGACCTGGGGGTCGTCGGTGAAGCGGACCAGATCCTGGATCATCTTCTTCCCGGCATCATCTGCCGGGTGGGACTTTCCGGCGATCACCAGTTGGATCGGGTGCTCCGCATGCAGCAGCAACGCCTTGAGCCGGTCCGGCTCGCGAAGCATCAGCGTCAGGCGCTTGTAGGTGGGCACGCGCCGGGCGAAACCGATGGTCAGGACATCAGGGTCCAGGACGCTGTCGGTCCAGCCAAGCTCGGCGTCGGCGGCGCCGCGCTTCTTCCACGCGGCCCGGAGCCGGCGGCGTACGTCCTCCACCAGTGCTGTGCGCATTTCACGGCGCAGCGCCCAGACGTCCGCGTCGCTGACGTTATAGGCAAGGTCCCAGCGGCCCATGGCTTCGGCCTCGGAGCCGAACTGTTCCCGCGCGAGCCGGGAGATGCGCCCGTCCACCCACGTGGGCACGTGCACGCCGTTGGTAACGGACGTGATGGGCACCTCGGAGTGGTCGAACCCGGGCCACAGCGCCGAGAACATTCCGCGGGATACCTCGCCGTGCAGCTTGGCGACGCCGTTGGCCCGCTGTGCCAGCCGGAGCCCCATCAGGGCCATGTTAAAGACTGACGGATTGCCGTCGGCGTAGTTTTCCCGGCCCAGTTCCAGGATCCGGTCCACCGGTACCGCGGGCGCAAGCCCCGCCTGGAAGAAGTGGTGGATCTGGGAAATCTCGAAACGGTCGATGCCGGCCGGAACGGGAGTGTGGGTGGTGAAAACCGTTGACGCCCGGCCAGCGGCGAGGGCTTCGTCGAAGCTGAGGGCGGCGTCGCCGTCCATCAGTTCCTGGATGCGCTCAATGCCAAGGAAGCCGGCGTGGCCCTCATTGGTGTGGAACACCTCCGGCGCCGCGGTCCCGGTCAGCTGCTGGTACGCGCGCAGCGCCTTGACTCCGCCCATGCCCAGCAGGAGCTCCTGCTGCAGCCGGTGGTCGCCGCCGCCGCCGTAGAGGCGGTCGGTGATGCCGCGGGCGGCGTCGTCGTTGCCGGGAACGTTGGAGTCCAGCAGCAGCAGGGGAACGCGTCCGACGTCGGCACGCCAGATGTGTGCCAGCAGCCGGCGCCCGTTGGGGAGCGGGAGCGAGATCTGCAGGGGCCGGCCGTTGCCGTCGGCGGACGGCTCACGGAGGAGTGTGAGGGGCAGCCCGTCAGGGTCGAGGACCGGATAGGTTTCCTGCTGCCAGGCGTCGCGGGAAAGGGACTGCTTGAAGTAGCCGGCCTGGTACAGCAGGCCAACGCCGATCAGGGGCACGCCGAGGTCCGAGGCGGCCTTGAGGTGGTCGCCGGCCAGGATGCCCAGGCCGCCGGAGTACTGCGGCAGGACTTCGGTGATGCCAAATTCGGGGGAGAAGTAGGCGATGGCTGCGGGAGCATCCTCGCCCAGGCCCTGGTACCAGCGGGGCTGCTCAAGGTACCGGTCAAGGTCCTCGGCGGCGGCACGGATCTGGTCCACTACCGTCTGGTCGGCGGCGAGGCGCTGGAACTCTTCGCGGCTGACCCGGCCCAGGAAACTGATGGGATCCTGGCCGGATTCCTCCCAGATGCGGGGGTTCAGGGCCGCGAAAAGTTCACGGGTGGGCCGGTGCCAGGACCAGCGCAGGTTGGTGGCCAACCGGGCCAGCGGCCTGATGGGTTCCGGGAGGACTGTTCTGACGGTAAATCTGCGGATTGCCTTCACCTGCGCCACACTAACCGACAACATCAACGTCCGGAACCGCTTTGGCTTTCTTTTAGGTAAATGACAGTTGGCGCGGCGGATAAGTCGAATCGCGGCGACAAAAAGCAGCGCAGGCTTAGCAATCTGGACCATTTCTCGCTAACGTCGAGCCTGTGACGACTAACTCAGTAATCCCTGCCGCCTCAAAGAAAAAGCCGAAAGGCAAAATCACCGACGGACTAAGATTTGGCCGGTTTCCGATCACCGCCGTGGAGCCTGTGGTGGAGAGTGGGAACTATCCGGCCAAGGCACTGCCGGGAGAGGGAATTGTGGTGGGCGCCACCGCCTTCCGGGAGGGGCATGACCAACTGGGTGTCAGCGCGGTCCTCCTGGATCCCCGGGGGAAGGAACGCCAGCGCGTCAGGCTGGCGCCGCCCAAGGGGGAACGCGGCCTCGGCACGGACCGCTGGGAGGGCATCCTCACGCCGTCGGCCGTTGGAAACTGGACCTTCCTCATTGAAGTCTGGCACGACCGCTATGGAACCTGGCACCACAACGCCGAGGTCAAGGTAGCGGCAGGCATCGACGTGGAGCTGATGCTCGCCGAAGGTTCAGCGTTGCTCTCAGATGCGGCCGCCGACGCCTCCCGCAATGCGTCGGACCGGCGCACCCTGCGCATGGCGTCTTCCATTCTTGCGAACGGGTCCCTCACCGATGAGGAACGCCTGGCAGCCGGCTTCGGCGCGGACGTGGCCGCCGTGGTGGACCGCCAGCCGATCCGCGAACTGGTCACCGTTTCCGAGCAGTTCCCGCTGCTGGTGGAGCGCGATCTCGCAGGCCGCGGAGCCTGGTACGAATTCTTCCCCCGGTCCGAAGGCGCCGTCAGGGACGCCGCCACCGGGGCATGGACGTCCGGGAATTTCCGGACCGCAGCGAAGCGGCTGGACGCCGTGGCGGAAATGGGCTTCGACGTGCTCTACATGCCGCCGATCCACCCCATCGGCGTCCAGCACCGCAAGGGCCCCAACAACACGCTGATTGCCGGCCCGCACGATCCCGGCTCGCCCTGGGCCATCGGCGCCACGGAGGGTGGCCACGACGCCATCCACCCGGAGCTGGGCACGTTCGAGGACTTCGACGCTTTTGTGGCCCGCGCCAACGAACTGGGCCTGGAAGTCGCCCTGGACCTGGCGCTGCAGGCCGCGCCGGACCACCCATGGGTACAGTCCAACCCGGAATGGTTCACCACCAGGGTGAACGGCAGCATCGCATATGCGGAAAACCCGCCCAAGAAATACCAGGATATTTTCCCGCTCAATTTCGACAATGATCCGGAAGGGCTTGCGAAGGAAATCCTGCGGGTCGTGTTGCTGTGGGTCAGCCATGGCGTGAAGATCTTCCGGGTGGATAATCCGCACACCAAACCTGTGTGGTTCTGGGAATGGCTCATTGGCCAGGTCAACAAAAAGACCCCCGGCGTGGTGTTCCTCGCGGAAGCGTTCACGCGCCCGGCCATGATGCACGCCCTCGGCCGGGCGGGCTTCCAGCAGTCATACACCTACTTCACCTGGCGGAACACCAAGAAGGAACTGGAAACCTACTTCACGGAAGTCAGCCACGGGTCGCCGGCGTACTTCCGGCCCAACTTCTTTGTCAACACGCCTGACATCCTCACGGAGTACCTGCAGTTCGGCGGTCCGGCGGCGTTCAAGATCCGCGCCGCACTGGCCGCCACCGCCAGTCCCTTGTGGGGCGTTTATGCCGGCTTCGAACTGTATGAGCATGTTGCCCGCCCCGGCGCGGAAGAGTACATCGACAACGAGAAATTCGAATACAAGGCCCGTGACTGGGATGCTGCCGCGGCCTCGGGCCGCACCCTGGCGCCGTACCTGACCAGGCTCAACGCGATCAGGCACAACCACCCGGCGCTGCTGGACCTGCAGAACCTCACGGTCCACCACAGCACCGACGACGCCACGGTGGTTTACTCCAAGCACAAGACCCTGCCGGACGGCACCAAGGACACCATCATTGTGGTGGTCAACGTTGATCCGCACGGCACCCGGGAGAGCACCATTTCACTGGACCTGGCGGCCCTGGAACTTGACCCCGAAGACCTGTCGCCCAATGGCGGGTTCCGGGTGGATGACCTCATTTCCGGCGAATCCTGGGAATGGGGCGAATACAACTACGTCCGCCTGGACGCACATGTCGAGCCCGCACACATCCTGAGCGTGAGGAGATTGCATCAGTGAGCTTCAATCCGCCGAGTTCCGGTCAGCATTTCACCCCCAGGAGCACGTTTGAGCTAAACGCCCCCGGCCTGCCCCACGATCCGCTGTGGTATCGGAAGGCCGTGTTCTATGAAGTGCTGGTGCGGGCCTTCGCGGATGCGAACGGAGACGGTTCGGGCGACTTTTCCGGCCTGATCGACAGGCTGGATTACCTGCAGTGGCTTGGCGTGGACTGCCTGTGGCTGCCGCCGTTCTTCCAGTCCCCGCTGCGTGACGGCGGCTATGACATTTCGGACTACAACTCCGTCCTGGATGAGTTCGGCACCATCAGCGACTTCAAGCGGCTGGTGGCCGAGTCCCATGCCCGCGGCGTCCGGGTCATCATTGACCTGCCGCTGAACCACACCTCGGACCAGCACCCCTGGTTCCAGGAATCGCGCAAGGACCCGGACGGACCCTTCGGCGACTTTTACGTGTGGAGCGATACGGACGAGAAATACCAGGACGCCCGCATCATTTTCGTGGATACAGAGGAGTCCAACTGGACCTTCGATCCCATCCGCCGGCAGTTCTTCTGGCACCGCTTCTTCGGCCACCAGCCTGACCTGAACTTTGAAAACCCCAAGGTCATCGAAGCGCTCTTTGATGTGGTCCGTTTCTGGCTGGACCAAGGCATCGATGGTTTCCGGGCGGACGCCATCCCGTACCTCTTCGAGGAGGAGGGGACCAACTGCGAAAACCTGCCGGCCACCCACGATTTCCTGCGCAAGCTGCGGGCCATGGTGGATGAAAGCTACCCGGGCCGCGTTATCATCGCCGAAGCCAACCAGCCGCCCAACGAGGTGGTGGAGTACTTCGGAACAGCTGAAGAGCCCGAATGCCACATGGCGTTCCACTTCCCCATCATGCCGCGCCTCTATTACGCCCTGCGCGACCAGAAGGCCGCTCCGATCATCGAGACCATGCATGACACCCCGGAGATCCCCGAAGGGGCGCAGTGGGGGACCTTCCTGCGCAACCACGATGAACTGACGCTGGAGATGGTCACGGCCGACGAGCGTGCGGCGATGCTGGGCTGGTATGCCCCCGACCCCCGGATGCGCGCCAACATCGGTATCCGGCGGCGCCTTGCACCGTTGCTGGATAATTCCCGCGCCGAGATCGAACTGATCAATGCCCTGCTGCTGTCGCTGCCGGGCAGCCCGTTCCTGTATTACGGGGACGAGATCGGCATGGGGGACAATATCTGGCTCGATGACCGCGATGCTGTGCGCACCCCCATGCAGTGGAACCCGGACCGGAACGCAGGATTCTCCAACGCTGATCCCGGCAAGCTCTACCTGCCCGTCATCCAGTCGCTGGTGTACAACTACGGCATGGCCAATGTGGAAGCCGAGTCCGCCCACTCCGGTTCCCTGCTCCGCTGGACCCGGCAAATCCTCAGCGTCCGCAAGAACCACCCGGCCTTCGGGCTGGGCGCGTTCAAACATGTCGAAGCCGACCACGACTCAGTGTTGGCGTATCTGCGCGAACTTTCGGATGACAACTCCGCGGGAGTGGCCGGCGAATCCATCCTGTGCGCCTTCAACCTTTCGCAGCACCCCGTCGCGGCAAAACTGCGGATTCCCCAGTTTGCCGGCCGCGGACTGCGCGATGTGTTCGGGGGGCAGGCGTTTCCCGGGATCGACGACGACGGATCACTGACGCTGACCCTGGGAAGCCATGATTTCTTCTGGCTGCGGATCCGCTCGGCGACGTCCAACCCGGCCTCCCCATACACGCAAGCCTTGCCCATCCTGTCCATCGAGAACTGACATGGCCCAGCCCACCCTCACCGCCACACTGAGCGCTGTCCTTCGGGAATGGCTTCCGCGCCAGCGCTGGTTCCCCGTAAAGACAGCCGATTTTTCGCTGGAGCAGGCAGGCAGCCTGAGCCTCGAGGATGCCGCGGGGCAGGCGCGGCTGGAGATATTCCTGCTGGCTGTGTCCTCCCGGGCGGCCGACGGCGGACTCCGGACTGACGTGGTCCAGGTCCCGCTGAGTTACCGGGCAAGTCCGCTTGCCGGAGCGGAGCGGGCACTGGTCGGCCAGGCTCCCGAGGCGGGCATGGCCTGGATCTACGACGCCGTGCACGATCCTTCCTTTGTGTCCTCCTGGCTGGAGCTGATCCGCTCCGAAGCAGGCTCGAGGACGGGTTCGGCGACGGGCCACCGCACGCGCTCGGAGCACCGTCTGCCTACCGCACACGGAGTGGTCAAAGTCCTGTCCGGCGAGCAGTCCAACAGTTCGGTCATTGTTGACGACGGCGAGTCCGCGGCGATCGTGAAATTCTTCCGGGTCCTCTCTGAAGGGAACAACCCTGAGGTCGAGGTGGGCGCGGCACTGACGGCCCAAGGCACCTCCGAGGTTCCGGCCACGCTGGGGTGGGTCCGCGGGGAATGGCAAGCGCCGGCATCATCGGAGTTCCCGGCACAGGCGCCATCGCGGGGCGAACTTGCCGTGGCCCACGAATTCCTCGCCGGCGGCCGTGATGCCTGGCGCCTTGCCGTGGATGCCGCCCGCACCGGCGCCGATTTCACCGCCGAGGCGCATGCCTTGGGTGCGGCCACGGCCACGGTCCACCGCCGGCTGGCAGAAGCCCTCGGCACAGCAGTTGAACCGGCCCCGGGTGAGCTTATTGCGCCCGGAGTAGCCCAGCGGGTCCGGCAGGCATGGGCGGAAGCCGGTGCCGCCGTCGGGCCCTACGACGAGGCGTTAGGGGCGCTTCTTGGCGAGCTCGACGGCGTGCCGGCAGGGCCGCTGCAGCGCATCCACGGCGATCTCCACCTTGGCCAGATCCTGCAGGTCCCCGGCCACGGCGGCCAGCCCGGCCGGTGGGCCATCCTTGATTTTGAGGGTGAGCCACTGCGGCCCATCGCCGAACGCAACTTCCCCGATGTTCCGCTCCGGGACGTGGTGGGGATGCTGCGTTCCTTCGACTACGCGGCCGGCGCGGCAGAGCGCGAATATCAGGGTGCCCGCGTTCCTGCGTCCTGGGTCGATGATTGCGCGGACGCGTTCCTTGCCGGCTACGCCTCAGTCACACCCGGCACCATCGACCGGACTTCACCGCTCTTTGTGGCATTGTGGCTGGACAAGGCCCTTTACGAAGTCGTTTATGAATTGCGTAACAGACCTGACTGGCTGGCCATTCCAACGAATGCCTCCAGGCGGCTCCTCAGCGTTAAAGGCTCCGGCGATCAGGCCCGGGCAGCATCGGAAGGTATCAAAATGACAGGCTCAGCACGTACAGACCGGCCCCGTGTGCCTCTACACGTGGACCCGGAAACCTTGGCCCGCGTGGCGAACGGTGAACACCACGCCCCGCACTCGGTGCTCGGTGCCCACCTGGACGACCATGGCCATGTGACTGTCCGGACCGTCAAGCACCTCGCGGAGGCAGTGAGCGTGGTGACTGCCGTTGGTGCAGTGCCCATGACCCACGAGGAAAACGGCGTCTGGGTGGCAGTCCTGGAGCCGCTGCAGGCCGGCCACGTGCCCGACTACCGGCTGGAGGTCACCTATCCTGGTGCCGCTCCGCTGACCATGGATGAGCCCTACCGCTACCTGCCCACCGTGGGTGAAGTGGACCTCCACCTGATCGGCGAGGGCCGGCACGAGAAGCTGTGGGAAGTCCTTGGTGCGCACGTCCAGCACTACAAGTCCTCCCTCGGCGACGTTGACGGCGTCTCCTTCGCCGTCTGGGCGCCGAACGCGCAGGCGGTCCGCGTCAAAGGCGACTTCAACACCTGGGACGGCCGGCAAAACTCACTCCGCTCGCTGGGATCCTCAGGCGTGTGGGAAGTCTTCCTGCCCGGTGTTTTAGCAGGGGCGTGCTACAAGTTCGAGATCAAAACCAAGGGCGGCTACTGGGTCGAAAAGGCCGATCCCCTGGCCTTCGGCACCGAAGTCCCGCCGCTGACGGCCTCCAGGGTCGTGGAGCAGTCCTACGCGTTCAAGGACGCCGAATGGATGGAGGCACGCGCCCAGCGTGACCCGCACAATTCGCCGATGAGCGCCTACGAAGTCCACCTCGGATCCTGGCGCCTTGGCCTGGGCTACCGCGAGCTCGCCAAGGAACTGGTGGACTACGTCAAATGGCTGGGCTTCACCCACGTTGAGTTCATGCCCGTGGCCGAGCATCCCTTCGGCGGCTCCTGGGGCTACCAGGTGACGTCCTACTTTGCGCCGACGTCGCGCTTTGGCCATCCGGACGAATTCCGGTTCCTGGTGGACTCCCTGCACCAGGCCGGAATCGGCGTGCTGCTGGACTGGGTCCCGGCGCACTTCCCCAAGGATGCCTGGGCCCTGGCCCAGTTCGACGGCGAACCCCTGTACGAGCACGCCGACCCGAACCTGGGCGAGCACCCCGACTGGGGAACGCTGATCTTCGACTTCGGCCGCACCGAGGTCCGGAACTTCCTGGTGTCCAACGCGCTGTACTGGCTTGATGAGTTCCATATCGACGGACTCCGGGTGGATGCGGTGGCCTCGATGCTCTACCTGGACTATTCGCGTGAAGAGGGGCAGTGGTCGCCCAACCGCTTTGGCGGACGCGAGAACCTGGAAGCCATTTCCTTCCTCCAGGAAGTCAACGCCACCGTCTACAAGACCCACCCCGGCGCGGTGATGATCGCCGAAGAGTCCACAGCCTTCCCCGGCGTCACCGCCCCGACGAGCCACGGCGGCCTGGGCTTCGGGCTCAAGTGGAATATGGGCTGGATGCACGACTCCCTCAAGTACGCCTCCGAGGACCCGGTCAACCGGAAGTGGCACCACGGCACGCTGACGTTCTCCATGGTCTACGCGTTCACCGAGAACTTCCTGCTTCCCATCAGCCACGACGAAGTAGTGCACGGCAAGGGCTCCATGCTCCGGAAGATGCCGGGGGACCGCTGGCAGCAGCTGGCCAACCTGCGCGCCTTCTTTGCGTACCAGTGGGCGCACCCGGGCAAGCAGCTGATTTTTATGGGCACCGAATTCGGCCAGGAGGCTGAATGGTCCGAGCAGCACGGACTGGACTGGTATTTGGCCGAGATTCCGGCGCACCGGGGAATGCAGCTCCTCACCAAGGACCTCAACGAGATCTACAGCTCGACGCCGGCTCTCTACGCGCGGGACAACGAGCCCGGTGGTTTCCAGTGGATCAACGGTGGCGATGCCGACCGCAACGTCCTGACCTTTGTCCGCTGGGACAAGGAGGGCAATCCTCTGGTGTGCGCCATCAACTTCTCCGGCGGTCCGCATGTGGGCTATGCCCTCGGCGTTCCCGCGGCCGGGGCCTGGACCGAAGTGCTGAACACCGATGCGGCGGCGTATGGCGGTTCGGGTGTCCTCAACGGCGGTGAGCTGATTGCCCTGGATGAAGGGCTTCATGGCCAGCCGGCATCGCTGACCGTGACCCTGCCGCCCCTGGGTGCGGCGTACTTCAAGCCCGTTCCGCCGGCGGCCGGCTGACCGCCTGGTGTGAACCGGCTCTCTTAACTGCACGGCGAAAAGCCCGGGATTCCTTGAGATTCCGGGCTTTTTGCTGCCTTCGGCGTGGGGTGGCAGGGGACCGCCTCGGGCTTGGTTGGTCATCCCGGCAAAGTGGTGGTAGAGTTTATTTCCGCGCTGCTCCACGGAGTCAGACCGAAAAAACCGACACGAAAGCCTTAGGCTGACGAAGTCGCGGACGCCGGTTTGACAAGATGGAGACCAGCCGGTAACTTTGAAAAGTTGCTCCGGAGCGATCCACGGCCGATTGAATGGTTGTGGTGGTGCCGGGTGTGTCTGTTGTTTGAGAACTCAATAGTGTGCCAAGTTTGTTGAT
>NZ_JBWZCI010000036.1:0-26053 GCF_059383495.1 Pseudarthrobacter sp. RHLT3-21 | reverse complement strand
GTACATCGAAAACTACAACAAGGACGCCAAGCCGTTCACCTGGACCAAATCCGCGGAGTATCTACTGGGCAAGATGAAACGCAAACAAACCATTAACACGGAACACTAGTCTTAGCGGGCCGGTACAATTTTGGCGTCGGCTCAGACTAGTTTGGAGAAATGTCGCCATCCACTCCTCAAGAAGCTGATGCGGTACCTTTCGTGCTGCTCGGCGCGGGTTTCTCTAAAGCCATCAATAGCCTCATGCCTACTCTCGCGGAGCTCCGCCCACGTGTCCTGGATCGATTGGGCGTGGATCCGTCCGAGCTAATTCCCTATGGGAACGATCTGGAACAGTGGCTCTCATTTCTCTCCGTCGATCAGCCCTGGCTCACTGATGTCGAGAATCTCTCCAACCGTGTGATGTTTCTGCGCGCCAGTACCGCGGTCAGTGAATGTATACGGGAGATTGAGCAAGAGGTCGTTGAGACGCCGTTTCCTAGCTGGCTCAGTCGTTTGGTGGCATCCTGGTGCGCAGATTCGGCGACGGTGGTTACGTTCAACTACGACGTCTTGGTCGAAAGGGTCCTCACTGCGCTGGGACTCGTTGCTGAATGGGCGGACGTCTATCGGGTCCCGCTTGTATCCCGACAGCTGGGGGCATCTGCTGGACTTAGCTATGGGGTGATGAATCCGCCAGGATCCACGCTTGAACTCCTCAAGCTTCATGGCTCTACCAACTGGGGTTACGGGGGAATCAATGCTCCTAGCAGCGAGGTGATGTGTCTTCTGCAATCGGGTCAAGGCTGGTCGCACAAATCGAAGACGAATGAGTCACCACGGAGCAAGGGTATGTTCGACGACTTGCAACCCATGATCGTTCCCCCACAGGCACCAAGAACGCCTTCTATACAAACGCGGGGCTTCGCGCCCAATGGCGCCAGGCTGCAGCGTCGCTAGCCCGCGCATCAACAGTCACGATCATTGGTTATTCGTTTCCGGCAACAGACCTTGCCACCAGACAGTTTTTTTCAGGGTCCCTCCCCAACGTGCCCATTACCGTCGTCGACAGATCAACCCGAGCGGCAGACACCGTCGAAGAAATCGCCACCAGCAACAGTTCCCTCAGCCGCTTCATAGGCAACAACGCTGTCGCGGACTATGTAGATGCCAATTGCGGTGATGTCGTCCGGTGGGGCATTGATTACACTTCCGGCGCCAACGTTCCATGGGTTGAAGTCAATGGGCAGAAACGTCATAGGCACGACTCTGGTGAGGCGCAGGATGCGCAGACAGCCGCGGGAGCCCTTGCTGTTGAAGAAATTCCCACGCTCGAACTCAATCGCGGAGATTTCAGCCAGGACGCATCGAAGACCCACTGGGCACCCCAGCCCCTGGCTTATCGCACATAGGGGACTGCTCCGGATCTCCATTGCCGTGTCGGACACATCGTTACTGGCCTGCCGGCTGCGCGCAGGGCCAGCGTTGCCGTTTCCGGGGAGTCCCTTGGTAGCCTAGATCGGTTGATATCGGCAGCCTGCCAGACCCGATCTGGGTGAAGATCGTTCTGCCGCTGATGCTGTTTACCGTGGGCATTTGCTGTGGGCACTTGTCCGTCGGCCGGCCCATGTTAATACCGAAAGGGCTGCGCGCATTTTCCTCAAGGGATAGCCTGTGGAACGCTGCGGCCGCAAGGACATGTCCAATTAAGGCCTATTGTTCAGAGGTATTTTCATGAGCTGGGTGTCCTGCCAGCCGTCTCCGGGATGCGTGCATCCCGGGCAGAATATGCGAGGAATACATGTAGCAATCGTTAATCGAATCCCTTACTCAGAGGATGATTGTCTTCGGCGCAACCCCCTCTCCCAGCCCCGGCGAGAATGGGCTGCGGCCAGGTCTTAGTGCCGATCAGGTGACACCGGGACTTCTCGGATTCGTTATGACAGCGTTCATGGTTATTGCCGTTGTCGCGCTCATGGTGTCCATGACCAGACGAATTCGCCGCGTTCGGTACCGGGCCCAAGTGAGCGAAGCTGACGCAGGCGGCCTTGCTGCACCCGATGCCCGCAGCGGCGAGGGGTCCGAAGACCAGGCCCGACAAGGCTGACACGCCGCTCGGCAGGCCTCCTGCCGAACGGTTTACGTGTTGATGATGAGGCTGCAACCCGCCTTCAGCGGCTGGATCAGACGCCGTTCGTGGGGTCAGGCCCCTGGTTCGTTCAGTGCGCTGCTGATGAGGGCTTTGAGGGTGCTTTTCTCGGCCAGGCCGAGCATGCGGGCGCTGACTCTGCCCTGTTTGTCCAGTACGAGGGTTGTGGGTACTGCCCGCGGCGGGACGTACTCGGCCAGGGCGAGCAGGATGCTGCCATCGGCGTCATTGAAGCTGGGGTAGGTAGTGCCGAAGGTCCGTTCAAAGGCGGCGGCCGTGGCAGCGGTATCGCGCAGGTTAATGCCGTAGAACCGCACACCGTCGTCTTTGTTTTCCTGATACAGGGTCTCCAGTGTCGGGGCTTCCGTCCGGCACGGTGCGCAGGCCGCGTACCAGACGTTGAGAACCGTCACCGATCCCCGCCAGTCTGTGGAGCTGAGGACCGTTCCGTCGTAGAGCGGACCCTGCATCTCCACCGGGGCGCTCCTGTCGTTGGAGGCGTATTCGGAGACCGAGCCGTCCCCGGCGATGTAGTTCTTGTTGTCCCCGGCCCGGGCCTGGGCTGCCAGGGAATCCGGGGCGGCACAGCCTGTCAGGAGCAGGGCGCCTGAGGCCATGCCGAACAGGACGCTGCGGCGGCCGGGCAATGATTCTCCGGCTGATGGTGCGGGGGAGTGGACGTTCACTGTCTGGTCCTTTTCGTTCTATACGGGGGTGGTGATGGTCCCGGCGAGGTTCTGCAGCTGGTAAATCCAGAGCATCCAGACCCCTGAGACCATCAGGATTCCGACGAGGATGAGCAGCGAACCGCCAATGATGTTGAACGTGCGGATGTGCCGGCGGATGAAACCAAGGGTCCTGGTGACCCAGTTCAGGCCCAGTGCGACCAGGACGAAGGGGATTCCCAGCCCCAGGCAGTAGACGAATCCCAGCAGGGCCCCGCGCCAGGGGTCCCCGGTGGTGGTGCTCAGCGCCAGGACGGCGCTGAGGGTCGGCCCCATGCACGGTGTCCATCCAAGACCGAAGACGATACCGAGCAGCGGCGCCCCGGCGACGCCGGTTCTGGGACGGAAGGACAGTTTCCGGGTGGTCTGAAGGAAGGAGAAACTGCCGACCAGGACCAGGCCCATCAGTACGACGAACACTCCCAGGGCGCGGATCAGCGTGTCCTGCCACTGCACGAGCCAGCCACCGATGACACCGAAAGCCGCCCCGTACAGCGTAAAGACAGCGGCAAAACCGAGAATGAAAAGACCGACACCGGTCAGGACCCGCCGCCTGTTGTCCGGGCGTGAGGGGTCGGTCAGCCCGGAGACGTAGCCCAGGTACCCGGGCACCAGCGGAAGGATGCATGGAGAAATGAACGACACAGTCCCTGCGGTCATGGCCAGCGGCATCGCCACCAACAAGGCTCCGGACTGCACCATCTCGGCGAAATATCCGCCAATGCTCATCGGTGTCTCCTCGGTCAATATCTGAAGCTCCGCCAAACCGGCAACAGCATCGCCCCGCCCACCGGTTGAGCGAAGGCCGCACTCACGTCCGTGGCTCTACGTGTGGGAAGCGTTCGAAACTCTGGCGAGCGTCGCGGCGGCCCTTTCGACATTACAGCATGGCGGCGATGACATCATAAATCTGCGCTATCATCGTCATATGACGATTGAACCTATGGTTTCCGCGGATCCGTGCCGCCAGCTCAGTCCTGCGGCGGCGCTGTTCCATTCCCTCAGTGACCCGACCCGCTTGAGCATCGTGAAGCGCATGGCCGGCGGTGAGGTCCGGGTTGGTGACCTTACAGGGGAGCTGGGCCTGGCCCAGTCAACGGTATCCGCCCACGTCGCATGCCTGCGCGACTGCGGCCTGGTCGAAGGCCGGGTGCAGGGTCGCAGCGTCTACTATTCACTCTCCCGTCCGGAATTGATGGACATGCTCACCCAGGCAGAGATCCTGCTTGCCGCCACCGGCAACGCGGTCAGCCTGTGCCCGAACTACGGCACCGGCAGCACCGGCGCCGCCCTGGCAGAAGAGAACACACGATGAGTGACGCCTGCGGCTGCAGCGATGAGAAGACCGGGACCGGCGAGTCCGACGAGGCGGAGGAGGCCGTAGGTTTTTGGCAGGTCCGCGAGGTCCGGGCGGCAGCCGTTTCCGGTGTCCTGCTCCTGGCGGGGTGGATCGCTTCCCTGGCCGGTGGGCCCCAGTGGCTGACGCTTCCCCTGGAGATCGTCGCGCTGCTGGTTGCAGCCTGGACGTTCGTTCCCTCCACCCTCCGCCGCCTGGTGAAGGGCAAAATCGGGGTCGGGACGCTGATGACCATCGCCGCAGCCGGCGCCGTCGCCCTCGGTCAGTTCGAGGAGGCGGCCATGCTGGCCTTCCTCTACGCGATTTCTGAGGGACTCGAGGAGTACTCGCTGGCGAAAACCCGCCGCGGCCTGCGTGCCCTGCTGGACCTTGTCCCGGCCGAGGCGACCATCCTGCGCGGCGGCACCGAGCTCACGGTCGACCCTGCAGAACTCATCCCCGGGGACCGGATGGTTGTCCGACCCGGGGAGCGCCTTGCCACTGACGGCAGGATCCTCACCGGGCGCACGTCCCTGGACACATCGGCGCTCACCGGCGAATCCGTTCCGGTCGAGGCCGGGCCGGGAAGCGAGGTCTACGCCGGGTCGATCAACGGCACCGGCCCGCTCGAGGTGGAAGTCACCAGCACCGCGGAAAACAACTCCCTGGCCAGGATCGTGCACATCGTCGAGGCCGAGCAGTCCCGCAAGGGCCCGGGCCAGCGACTGGCCGACTCCATCGCCAAAAAACTCGTCCCCGGCATCCTGATCGCCGCCGCACTGATCATCGTCTTCGGCTTCATCGTCGGCGAACCGCTGCTGTGGTTCGAACGCGCCCTCGTCGTCCTGGTCGCAGCCTCGCCCTGCGCACTGGCCATCTCCGTACCCGTCACGGTCGTCGCTTCCGTCGGTGCAGCCAGCCGCATCGGCGTTCTCATCAAAGGCGGCGGCGCCCTGGAAACCCTCGGCAGAATCCGCACTATCGCGCTGGACAAGACCGGA
This sequence comes from Pseudarthrobacter sp. RHLT3-21, assembly GCF_059383495.1. Lineage (NCBI taxonomy): Bacteria > Bacillati > Actinomycetota > Actinomycetes > Micrococcales > Micrococcaceae > Pseudarthrobacter > Pseudarthrobacter sp. RHLT3-21. Next base: position 20,863 of record NZ_JBWZCI010000036.1, on the reverse strand, counting down.
ACCCTCACCCGTAACAAGCCAGCCGTGATCGAGGTCGCCGCAACCGGCACCGCCACCAGGGAACACGTCCTGGCCCTCGCTGCCGGACTGGAGGCCCGCAGCGAACACCCGCTCGCCCGCGCCATCCTCGCCGCCGCCACGGACCGGGCGGCCGTCACCGAGGTCGACACCGTCCCCGGCGCAGGCCTGAAAGGCCGGTTCAATGGCAGGACCGTCCGCCTCGGCCGGCCGGGCTGGATCGACGCCGGCCCCCTGGCGGCCGAGGTCGAGCGGATGCAGCAGGCCGGCGCGACCGCCGTCCTCATCGAAGAAGACGGCCAGGTCATCGGCGCGGTCGCGGTCCGTGACGAGCTGCGCCCCGAAGCCCGGGAAGTCATTGCCCGGCTCACAGCCTCCGGCTACACCACCGCAATGCTCACCGGTGACAACCTCATCACCGCCACGGCACTGGGTAAGGCCGCGGGGATCACGGAAGTCCATGCCGACCTCCGGCCCGAGGACAAGGCCGAGATCATCCGCACGCTCCAGGGCCGTGCCCCCACCGCCATGGTCGGCGACGGCGTCAACGACGCCCCGGCACTCGCGACCGCCGACACCGGCATCGCCATGGGCGCCATGGGCACCGACGTCGCGATCGAAACCGCCGACATAGCCCTGATGGGCGAGGACCTGAACCACCTTCCCCAGGTCTTGGACCATGCGCGCAGGACCCGGCGCATCATGCTCCAGAACGTGGGCTTGTCCCTGCTGCTGATCGCGGTACTGATCCCGCTCGCGCTGTTCGGCATGCTCGGCCTGGCCGCCGTGGTCCTCATCCACGAACTGGCCGAAATCGTCGTCATCGCCAACGGCGTCAGGGCAGGCCGGATCAGCCGCAAGACCGCGTTCCGGGCCGCCGAGCCCGCCCCCGCGCTGGAACCGGCAGCGTGAGCGCCGAAACCACAGCCGGGCCGGATATACCAGCCCGGCAGGCCCGACGGTCCAGGACGGTGCTGCTTCTGGTGGCAGCCGTCCTGGCCGCAGCCGACCTGGTTGTCAAAGCCGTAGCCGAAGCGCTGCTCTCCACCGGCGCGACGTCCGACCTTGGCCCGATCAACATCAAGCTGCTTTATAACCGCGGTGTCGCGTTCAGCCTCGGCGCGGACCTTGCACCTTGGGTCGTCATCGCCGCCACCGGCCTGATCATCGCGGCCCTGATCTGGTACACCGTCTCCTCAGCCCCATCCATGACCCACCTCTCCCGTGCAGGATCGGCCCTTCTGCTCGGAGGAGCGGCCGGGAACTTCATCGACCGGCTCGACGGGCACGGTGTCGTCGACTACCTGCACAGCGGCTGGTTCCCCACCTTCAACCTCGCCGACGTGTTCGTCACCACCGGAGTAGCGCTCCTCGTCCTTGGCACCATCATCCTCCAGCGGCGGCACGCCGGCGGCTAAGGCTCTGTCCGGTCCATCACCGGAGGTTGGCCGTGGAAGGATCGATTCAGCCGCATGGGTCTGGGCTTGGTCATCCTCATAGCATCCGGCCCCCTGGAACGTCTCAACAGATTTTGGACGTAAGTGAAGCCAGCACCGGCGAAACACCACACAGGGTTCCCGTGATTGTCTGCTTATGGAACACAAGCTTCAGTTTATGGAACACAAGCTTCAGTCCCGTTATGCAAATGTGACAAAGCGCTGGATTTTCGAGTAGGGTCGAACGCGTGCCGGTTTCTCCGAATGCGGCACTCCTGAGCAGATTGCCTAACTCTGCCGCTGCCCGGGATCCGTTCGCAACATTCGTCCGGCAGAGACGGGGAACCCAACAGTGGCCTGCTTCGGGCAGGCCTTGGGGTGAAGCCGCGCCTCCTGCATTGCGCTGGAACTGCGGCCGGGTGTCTCCCATCCGAATCCGACAGCTAACCTCGCAGGCAGTGGGAGAGGCCCCTTCATGCCCATTCGCCGAGCTCACGGCCGCCACCGCGCGGTCCCCGTCCAGACCAGTGCCCTTGCGGTCCTGTCCAAATCCGTCGCTGACAATGCCGGCGGTGTGGGCCGTCAGGCGGCCGTCATTGCTGCAGCTTCCGGTCTCGTCCTGACCAGCGGCGTTGCCGCGCAGGCAGCTGAGGCCCCGGTTCAGCGCGACGCGGAGCCGACCTCGAACCTGGAGGTCACCAGCCAGGTACAGGCTCCGCTCAGCGCAGATGCCACGGTCCAGATCTCCTTCGAGCGTCCTGCCGTGGAGACCACGCCCGCCCCTGTTGTAGAAGCACCCAAACCAGTCGCCGTTGCGAAGGCTGCTGCGCCGGCCAAGGCTCAGATCACCGTCACGCCCGCTGCGGCCGCACCGGTGGCCGCCCCGGCAGCAGGCGGAGTCAACGCCACGATGGTTTCCGCCGCCTACGCCCAGATCGGCATGATCCAGGACTGCACACGACTGGTGGAAAACGCCCTGGGTGCCGCCGGGATCCCCGTCGGTGACCTCGGCCCCATGCAGTTCATGAACTACGGGACCGTCGTGAGCGACCCGCAGCCCGGTGACATGGTCATGCAGCCCGGACACGTCGGCATCTATGTCGGCGGCGGCCAGGTCCTCAGCTCCGGTTTGAACGGCAAGAACGAAACGGCTGTCCACCCGCTGACCTGGATGACTTCCAAGGGCTCAGTGACTTTCGTCCGGGCCGGGGCCTAACACCCAACTGAAGGCCGGCGTTTCGTTGCCTTGGGGGCAGCGAAACGCCGGCCTTCAGTGTGTCATCCGGTAGATGGGTGGCCCCCGTTCCTGCCGGCCGGCCGGTCTGATCGCGGCATCTTCGATCCAGCGGATGCTGTAACGTCAGGGAAGGCGAAACAGCTGCCACACTTTGCTCAGGCACACCAAGGCAGTCCTGCGTTCGGCAGGCCCCCCACTTTTCAGAGGAATTTCATGGATACGACCATGCCAGATAAGGCGACGAACGATGGGCCCCTGCCGGGCGGGGACCAGGGCAGAACGGCCGGCATGCCCCTGGGCGCCCGGCGACTTGTGCTCATTGGCGGGTTGTGTATCCCGGTCGGGCTTGTCGCAGGGCCATACCTGTTCGGTATCCAGCTCGTCGCTGTCGCCGGTGTCGTGGCGATCAGTGTCGCTTTGTCTTACGGGATCGGCCGTGCATGGTTCACGCGGTGGCCGCGGCTGACAGCCGCGGCCGGCGGAGCCTGGATAGCGGCCACGATCGGCTACTGGCTGACCGTCATGGCCGCTGCTGACGCCTCGGCCCCGGTCCCGGAAGTGTCCTCAGTGCTGTTCTCTACCGGCGTTGCTACCTTTATGGTGATGGCGGCAGCAGCTCTGGCCGGTACCGTCGCACGGTTCAGGTCCCGCAGGCTTCCGGCCGGAGCAGCCGCTTAACGTCCCGACCGCCTTAAACGACCGGTACGCCGGCCCCGGGAGGTGTGTGACTCTTATCCCCGGGGCCGGCGGCCGCAGAAGGCCTGGGGTGGTTCAGGCGCCGCTGTCGCCGGTCCGTTCCCGGCGGCGGGACAGATAAATAAGGCCGCCGATGACCGCCAGGACGATGGCGGCGATGCCGACCGTGAGGAGGGCGTTGCTGTCATCGGGCGGCGGTACCCGGTCCGGCACGGTGTTCGCCGGTACACTGACCGCCGCTGACGGCGCCGCTGACGCTGTTGCCGTTGCCGGGCCGGTGGCGGCGCCCACAGCCGGGTCCTCGACGGTGAAGGCGAAGGTTCCCTCGATAGGGTGGCCGTCGGAGGAAACGGTGCGCCACAGGACCTTGTAGGGTCCGTTGCTTCCCGGTGTGACGCTGGTTGATATGGTCGGTCCCGCGACCGTGACCTCACCGTTGCTGAGCGTTTTTCCGGTTGAGTCTGTCACCGTGATGATGCTCAGGTTCAGGCTTTTCGAATCCGTGGGTGGTTCCGAGAGCGTCAGAGTCACAATCTCCGGGGCCGCGGCCACGGTGGTGTCGCGTTCGGGGGATGTTGACTGGAGGGCATCGTGGGCCTGCGCCGGCCCGGCCCCCAGTGCGGTGAACAGCAGGGCGCCGGCGAGGGCAAGCACTGCCCTGGAGCGTCCACGTTTGAGATCGTTCATGAAATTGGTTCTGCAATTCTGGTTGTATCCGGACACTTGACGCCGTACTTTTGCGGCGCGGTGGCCCCGCTTAGCAGGCGGGGGCTTGGAGGTTGCAGAACCTGTGCGGGGGTCCCCGGACACCGACCTGTCCGGGAACCGCGGCCCTGGCCGGTACCGTCCGTGGCTGTGCGGGCAGGGCCCGGAAACGCGGCGGAATAGTCCCGGTTTCAGGGATCCCGTGCAGCGGCTTCAACCAGGCCGCCAGCGCCCAGAGGGCAGCCTCGCCCCCGGCCAAAAGGATCGCCGTCATCAGTGTCGCCGCAAGGTGCGGGAGCGTCATCGTTGAACCGGCATCGGCCGCCAGATGCTCGTAGGGCGCCGGGGTCTGGGCCGGCACCGAACTGGCCGCCGTGGTGGTGAACCCATGATGGGGCTGGCCGGCGGGACCGGACGTCCCTGCTGATGCGAGCCGTGACAAGGCCAGGTGCAGGGCAAGCTGGGAGGTACCGAGGTAGCCGACCAGCCGCGGGACTGTCATCTTCCGCCCAGCGAGGAGAACCGCGGAGAGGCCAACAACCGCGGCCACCGCCGTCAGAATCGGCAGTGCCGGGAGCTGCCCGCCGGCGGCAACGTGCGCGCCGCCGGCCAGGGTCAGCACGGTCAGCGCCACGGCGCCGGCCCGGGGCAACCGCAGAGGTGCACGCTGCAGGATCACCAGGTCGGCCTCCTTCCGGCGGAAATTATCTGTTCTTCATCATGTAGATCGGTAACGGTTCTGGGAGCTCCGCCACGTGCCCCTTATTTGACGGCGTCGGCGAGTTTCTGCCGGAACTCGGCTTCGGTGTTGAGGGTCAGCTTTTCGCCGTCCAGGAAAAAGGTTGGCGTGCCGGAGACGCCAAGAGCTTTCCCGTCGGCAATATCTTTGCGGATCCGTTCCTTCGTCTCTTCAGCGGCCATGGCTGCGTCGTACTTTTCCATGTCGAGTCCAAGTTCTTCGGCGAAGGTCCTGAACAGGGCGTTCTGGAAGTCCTGCTTCTCGCCCCACTGCGGCTGGGTTTCGAACATCTTGGCGTACATCTGTTCGTACTTGCCCTGCTGCGCCGCGGCTTCCACTGCCAGGGCAGCCTGCCCGGAGTTCTTGTGCGATGGCAGGGGGAAGTACCGGTTCACGAAGGTGATCCTGTCCCCGTATTCCTTCTTCAGTTCCTCCACCAGCGGCACGGCGGCGCGGCAGGCTTCACATTCGAAGTCCAGGAATTCAACCAGCTGGGCTTTTTCCGTCGCGGGGGTGGTGAGGCGGTGGCTGTCCTCGCGCACGAGCTGGGCGTCCGGTGCGGCCTGGGGCTCCACAGGGGCGGGTTTGGCAGCCGTAAAAACGGCGAACCAGATGATGCCTGCGCCCACGATGATGGCCAGCAGGATCCAAATGACCCGACGGGCTTTTTTGGCGGGGTCCATCGGGGAGTGCTCTGGTCGTGAAGGGGCGGTCTTGGTCGGTGTTTTCATCAGTGGTGCATGCTTTCCTGGTCGCGGTGGGCGGCTGGTTCGATCTGGAAGGTGGAGTGTTCAATGCTGACGTCAAAGTGCTCGGCGACGCAGCGTTGCAGGTCCGCCAGGATTTCTGCGGCGTGCCCGTCGGTCATGCAGCCGTCTTCGACGGTGACGTGGGCTGAGAGGACCGGTATTCCTGAGGCGACCAGGGAGGCGTGCAGGTCATGGACGTCTATGACGTGCGGCAGGGCCAACATGTGCTCGCGGACCTTCGCCAGATCCAGGCCTTTGGGCGTGCTTTCCATGAGCACATCGACCGTGGCGCAGAGCAGTTTCAAAGTCCGGGGAATGATCAGGACGCCGATGAACAGGGAGACCACGGCGTCGGCCTGGAGCCAGCCGGTCAGGGCGATGATGATGGCGGCGGCGATGACAGCGACGGATCCCAGGGCGTCGTTGAGGACTTCGAGGAACGCCGCTTTCATATTGAAGTTGTGGTTCCGGCCCGAGGAGAGGATGACCAGGCCGGCGATGTTGCCGGCCAGCCCGATGATGCCGAACCAGAGCATCATCGACTCGCCCACTTCGGGAGGTTCAAACAGCCGGCGGATGCCTTCGACGATGACGAAACCGCCCACGGCCAGCAGCAGGGCGGCTTGCCCCGCGGCGGCGATGATTTCGGCGCGCTGATAGCCCCAGGTCCGGGTCAGCGTGGCCGGCTTCAGTGCCAGGGACGAGGCAATCAAAGCGATCAGGAGCCCGGCAGAATCGGTGAACATGTGGCCGGCGTCGGCCAGCAGCGCGAGGCTGCCGGTAAGGACCGAGCCCAGGATCTCAGCGACCATCACCGTGAAGGTGATGGCGAAGACGGCAATGAGCTTGCCGCGCTGGCTGGTTCCGGCGGCGCCGTGGTCGTGATCATGTCCGCTCATGGGCGTACTTCCAGGGGGTGAAGGTCAGTGGGGGCAAGGGCCTGCTTGTCCTGGGCGCAGTCGGGTTCGGCGCAGCTGCAGATCGGATCGACGGTCAGGATGGTGCCCAGCAAGTCACCCAGGGCGTGCGCCAGCCTGGGGTCGGAGAGTTCGTAGCGGACCCGGCGGCCGGCAGGTTCGGCGGCGACCAGGCCGCAATCGCGCAGGCAGGCCAGATGGTTGGACAGGATCTGGCGGCTGACGCCGATGCCTTCGGCCAGGTCCGACGGGAAGGCAGGACCGTTCCGCAGTTCGAGCAGTACCGCGGCGCGGGTCGGGTCGGCCAGGGCTTTGCCGAACCGGGCCAGGACATCGATGGTGGAGAGTATGCGCATACCCGAAATGATACAGACGTTTGTGGATTCAGAATATTCTGAATCAAGATCGGCTGACGAACGACGTTCCCGGCAACCGGCAATCGGCGCTGTCCTATTTGCCGGGGTCATGGCCCCGGCCCGTTGTACTGCTGCGTTCATTGAGCCGGGCGAGCATGGCGTTGTAGGCGGTCAGGTCGGCGTCGTTGGTGCGTGCCGCGGCCCGGTCGGTGCGGCGCATCTCGCGGGCGTCGGAGCGTGACCACATGATGGCCACGCCGATGGCGATCAGCAGGGTGGGGATTTCGCCGATGCCCCAGGTGATGGCACCGGCCATCTGCTGGTCCTCCAGGGCAGGCAGTCCCCAGTCCCGTCCCAGCCCGGTGAACCAGTCCGGCTGCAGGAGGGTGGTCGAGCCCATGAGCGTCACGCCAAAGAAGGCGTGGAAGGCCATGGTCGCCAACAGCAGCAGGAGCCGCAGCGGGTAGGGGGCGCGGAGGGGCACCGGGTCTGTGCCGATCATCGAGAGGATGAACAGGTAACCGGTGATGAGGAAGTGGGCGGTCATCAGCTCGTGTCCGGCGTGTTCGCGCAGAGCAAATCCGAAGGCGTCCGAGTAGTAGAACAGCACTATGGAACCGGCAAAGTTGGCGGCAACGAACAAAGGATGCGTCAGGACCGCCGCGGCCCGGGAATGGACCAGGACCATGACCCACTCACGGGGTCCGCGGGAGCCGTCCCGACGGGGCGCCAGGGTCCGCAGGGCAAGGGTTACCGGGGCGCCCAGGACCAGGAAGATGGGGACGACCATGGTCAGGGCCATGTGGTCGAGCATGTGGGCGCTGAAAAGGACCCGGCCGTAGACCGAGGGGCCGCCGGAGGTAAAGAACACCAGCGCCGCCAGGCCAATGAACCACAGTACGGTCCGGATCCACGGCCAGCTGTCCCCGCGCCGCCGCAGGCGCCGGGCACCCATGAGGTAGAGGACGGCGGCGGTGATGGCCAGGGCAATCCACAGCCAGTCCGGCCTCCACACCGTGAACCACCGTTCCGGCGTCAGTTCCGGCGGAAGGAGGTATCCGGTGAGGATTTCGGCCGGGGTGAGGGCGGCGCGGATTTCTTCTCCGCCCGGGGGAGGGGTGCGGCTCAACGCCGCGGCAAGGCCGCTGGCGGCACCCATGATCAGCAGTTCGGCCACGATGAACCGCCACAGCAGCCGGCCAGCCCCGCTTGGGGTTTTCTGCTCCAACGCCGGGATCAGGCGCGCACGGTGTAGGTAGCCGATGATGCCCAGGACGATGACGGCTGCGGTTTTGGCCAGGACCAGGACCCCGTACGGGGAGGCCAGCCCTTCGGGCAACGGCATCCGGATCGAGGCGTTGATGATCCCCGAGGCGGACACCAGGATGAAAGCGAACAGGGCCAGGGACGAGAACCGGCGCAGGACAGCGGCTGTGTCCTTGCCCAGCGCTGTTCCCGCGACGGTGAGGGCAATCAGCCCGCCGAACCAGAGGCAGACCCCGACCAGGTGCAGGCCCAGGGAGTTGGTGGCCTGTTCGTGGTCGTTGCCGCTGGAGGCGTGGCCGATCAGGATCAGGGGCAGCACCCCTGCCACGGCCAGCAGCGCAGTAGCCGCCAGGGACCCCGGGGACCGGACACTGAAGGCCAGGGTCGATACGACTGCTGCGATGATTACTACCGACAGCCACGCATTGCCGGTGGGCAGTTCCGTGATGTAGGCGACGAGGCCGGCAGAGAACTCGGGACCGCCCGAGACGGGCACGCCGGCGATGTCGGCGAAACCCAGCACCAGCACGGCGAGGGCCGCAAAGGCCCAGGCAGTGCTCGCGGCGGCGGCCAGCATCATGACCCGGGTAAAGGCCGGATGTTCGGCCGCCGCCGGGGATGCCGGAACATTACTCCGCGTCCGGGAACCCCGTCCCGGAGCCTTCGGCAGGGGCGGGACGATGAACGCGGCAAAGACAAGGGCCCCGATCGTCGCGGCCATCGCAACATTGTGCGCGGTCTGCGCGAGACAGTATCCCCACCGGACCAGGGCCCCGGGATCCCGGGCCTCGGCCGGAAGAGTTCCCCGGCCATAGGCGGTCGCAACCAAAACCACTGCAAGGGCAATCGCGCAGGCGACAACCAGCCATACCGGCCTGGGCAAAACAGCCGGGCTCTCCTGTGAAGTGGAGGCTTTGAGCGCCACAATAAGTCCTAACCTGGTCCTGACCCCGTCCCGGGAGGGCAGGAAATGGAGCGCGAAACTGAGCTCAGCGCGCGACACCAGATTATCTGTAGAGTTGTTCACACGTTAATCGCCCGCGTCCCGAGGGGCGTACCTGGCGCGGGCGAGCCTCATACGGGCTTGCCATAAAACCAAAGGATAACGCGAAGCGTTAGCACGTAAAGGTAGCCTAGATGGATGACCCAGATTCCACCCCGAGCCCCCGCCGGGCCGGAGTGTTTTGTCCGGCTTGTCGATGCAGACAAAGTCGAAGCTGTCAGATCCAGGATGCCCGGGGACGCCGACGTGGCGGACCTGGCCGTGATCTTCGGGCTGCTCTCGGACCCTGGCCGGGTCAGGATCCTCATCGCCCTCCTCGAAGGGGAAATGTGCGTCTGCGACCTGGCAGCAACAACCGGTTTGAGCGAGTCAGGTGTCTCCCACGCCCTGCGTCTGCTGCGCGGGCCGCGGGTGGTTCAGGTGCGCCGTTCGGGAAGGATGGCCTACTACTCACTGGCCGACTCCCACGTCCGTATGCTCCTCGATCTCGGTCTGACACACGTGGGCCATACGGGCCAGGACCGGCTCCGCATCGTCGGAAGCGGCCACGCACCCTGACCGGGGCAGTCCGGTCCCGGCAGGTCGATACCCGGTGCAGCGATGTCTGAGCCGGAGATTACCGGTCCGGTCTGGCTTCCGTCGCTGCCCCCGTCGCTGCCTGAATTCCTGGCGCCCAACCTGCAGCCTGTCCCGCTGATCCCTGCACTGACGCTCCTGGCCGCAGTGCTCTACCTGGCGGGGGCGATCAGCTTGTGGCGGCAGGGCCGGCGCTGGTCCGTGGTGCGGACCTGTTCCTTCCTGGTGGGCTGCCTGGCCATCGTCGTGGTCATGGGCGCCGGCATTGAAGGGTACGGGCTGCGGATGTTCTCGGTCTTCATGTTCCAGCAGTTGACCCTGATGATGGCCGTTCCGCCGCTGCTGGTCATCGGATCCCCTGGGACACTGCTGCTGCGGGCAACACCGCACGGCAGGCTGGGCCGCCGGGTCCTCCGGACAGCGCTCTGGGGGCTGCGTTCGCGATGGGGACGCGTGGCAATTCACCCCGCCTTCATGGTCCCGCTGTTCCTGCTCACCTTTTACGGGGTGTACTTCTCCGGCCTGGCAGACCTGCTGCTGCCCACCTGGTACGGCCACGTCGGCCTGGAACTGATGTTTTTAATCTCCGGGATCCTCTTCACGGTGCCACTGATCTCCGCCGACCCCCTGCCCAGCCGCCAGACCCACTTCGGACGGATGATCGACATCTTCGCGGAAATGCCGCTCCACGCCTTCTTCGGGGTCGTCCTCATGATGGCCACCGCACCCATGGTGAAATTCTTCGCCACCCCGCCTCCAGGCTGGAACATCAACCCGATAACGGACCAGGGCATAGCCGGCGGACTGGCCTGGTCCTACGGCGAACTGCCGGGAGTGCTCCTGCTGATGTTCATCCTGGTCCGCTGGCAACGCGAAGAAACCAAATCCAATGCCAGTATCGACCGGGCCGAACTGACCGCAGGGACCCCCGAACTCGACGCCTACAACAACTACCTGCAGCAGTTGGCGGACAGGCCCGAACCGCGGCGCTGGCCCGAGTAGCCCGGGAACGATTTGACCCTCGTGAGAGTTGTACGGGTTGTAGAAATCACCATCTCCGTTGTTATCGAATTGTGACCTATGTGGTGGTCGTGTAATGTTGATTCAGGCTTTTCTGTATTAAGCCTTGGCTCCGGACGCTCAGCCCCGCCGGCGGCGCCATACTACAAACTCACACGGCGGGGGCGGAGGACCCATTAACGGCAGCGTGCTGCCTTGGGGTTAAGACGCACAGCGGTACGGGCCCACGCGGGCCGGCGCCGGAACTGTGTCCGGGCTTTCCTTGGTCCGAACCCGACAGCTAACTTCGCAGGCGACCCGAAAGGATCAGCTGTGCCCCCCTCCCGCCACGGCCGCCGCCGCGCCCTTCCCTATGACCGCTCCCGCCGCCGCGCCGCCGCCCGACCTCAGGCTCCGTCCCCGCGCCCGGCCTGGCTGCCCGGGGCTTCGGCTTTTGCCGCTGTTGTCATGCTGGCCGCCGGCATACCCGCCGCGCATGCCGGACTTATTGCCGCCGCAGGTACCGTCGCCGCCGCCCAGCCGGCTGCTGTCGAGGCCGCTGCCCCGGCCATAGCAGCGCAGGCACAGGCAGTCATCACCTATCCACGGACTGAAGTCGTGACCCGGCCCGCCGACCGGCCGGCGCCGGCAGCGCCTGCCGCCACAGGAGCTGCTGCCGTAACCCCCGCCGCAGCAGCAGCTGCACCGCCAACGGCCGTACCTGTGGATACAACCCTGGGGGCACCGCTGGCCAGCATGTCCATTTCTTCTCCGTTCGGATTCCGTACCAGCCCGATCACAGGCGGTTCCGGTGAGCTGCATACCGGGCTGGATCTGGTCGCCTCCTGCCAGACCGCTGTCTTCACCGCCGGCGCGGGGACCGTCGTGGAAGCTGGGTGGTCCCAGAACGGTGGCGGGAACCGCATCGTGGTTGATCATGGCAACGGCATGAAAAGCACGTACAACCATCTGTCATCGATAGAGGTCTCGGTCGGTGCCGTGGTGGCCAAGGGTCAGCGGCTCGGCGGGGCCGGAACGACCGGAAACTCGACCGGATGCCACCTGCACTTCGAAATTGTCCGAAACGGCGTAACTGTCGATCCGCAGGGCTGGCTCCGGTCGTGAACCTCACTGAGCCGCGTGAACAGCTCACGGCACCATCGCCGCTGCCCAGGAAGCGGCTCTGGGCTGTTTTCGTCACAGTCGTGGCCCTCACCGCACTGGGTTTCTTTGCCCTGGGCCGGCTTTCGGCAGCGCCCGCACTCGTCCCGGAATCGGGCGCGGACGCGGGATTTTCCCGGGACATGCAGACCCATCACGCGCAGGCAGTGGAGATGGCCCTGTTGATCTGGGACAAGTCCGATGACACCGAGGTCCGGGCGGTCGCCTACGACATTGCCACCGCACAGCAGCATCAGAACGGCCAGATGTTCGCTTGGCTGCAGGACTGGGGCCTGTCCCAGGCCGGGACAGCGCCGCCGATGGCATGGATGACGGCCGGTGGTACTCATGCCGGGACCGGAGCCTCGCACGGTGTCCAGGGGGACGGCGCCGAAGGTGTCATGGAAGGGATGGCCACCCCGGAACAGATGCAGGCGCTTCGCGAATCCTCAGGTGCGGAGGCTGACCGGTTGTTCACGGACTTGATGATCCGCCATCATCAAGGTGGCGTCGCCATGGCCTCCGCCGGTACCCGCTTAGCGGAAACCTCAAAGGTCCGGGACTTCGCCGCCCGTATCGTAGAAGCCCAGACAGCTGAAATTACTGCCCTTGAAGAGCTCCGCGGCCGACTTTGACCGCACCTAAGAAAGCGGGACCGCCCATGTCTGGTAAACCGAAAGCCCACGAGGACCGTAAAGCGCTCCTGGATGCGGTGCAGGCCAAACAGCGCACCGCCGACAGGCGGCGGGCCTGGCTGATCTACGGCACGGGTGCGGCCGTGGTCCTCGCAATCGTCGCGGCGGTGACCTTCGTCGTTGTCGGGGAGGTCCAGCAGCGCGACCGGCTTAATGCCGCGGCGGCCCGGCCCATCGACGGGGAGCAGGACTATCCCGACCAGTCCAGGAACCACACCAGCGAGCCCGTCAGTTATCCGAAGACTCCGGCCACGGGCGGGGACCATGCCCCGGTCTGGACGAACTGCGGGGTCTACACAACGCCCGTGGAACAAACGCGGGCAGTGCATTCTCTGGAACACGGGGCGGTCTGGCTCACCTACCGTCCCGACCTGGGCGCCGACCAGCTCGCCGAGCTGACGGCCTTGGCCGGCAAGCAGGACTATCTCCTGCTCAGCCCGGTAGCCGAACAAGCCACGCCCGTGGTGGCAACAGCCTGGGGCAAACAGCTCGCCGTGGACAGCGGCAGCGATGAACGTCTGGCCCCGTTCATCAAGAAGTACCGTCAAGGGCCGCAGTCCCCCGAACCGGGGGCCGTCTGTTCCGGCGGCATGCAGGGCTGACGCGATGCCAAGCAAGGACAGGGCACCCCGTGCCTACGGGTTCCTGCTGTCCTGGCGATGGCTGGGCATTCTGGGCATGGCCGCGCTGTTTGCCGCGGCCTGCGTGGGGCTGGGTAATTGGCAGATGGACCGGAGGAACCAGGCGGTGGCCGAAATCCGCCGCGTCCAGCAGAACTACGACAAGGCGCCCGTGCCTTACGAAGAGGCCAGCCGCTACTTCGAGGCCCCGGACCCGGACGTGAAATGGACGACGGTTTCTGTCAGGGGTCACTATCTTGCCGAGGACCAACGCATCGTCCGGAACCGGCCCAATCACTCTGCGGCCGGGTACGAGGTTGTGGTGCCGTTCCGCCTGGTCTCCGGGGAAACAATCATTATCAACCGGGGCTGGCTTCCTATCGGGAACAACCGGCCCGGCTACCCGGATACCGTTCCTGCGCCGCCGCGCGGAACGATCGCTACTGTCGTGCGGATCAAACCCTCAGAAGCTGACTTTGACCGCAGCGCTCCGGAGGGGCAACTGGCCAGCATTGACCTGGCCTCCTACGCACGCCAGCTGGAGTATCCGGTCAAGACCGGCGGCTATGGGCTCATGGCCTCCGAAACGCCCCCGCCTGAACTCGCACTTCAGCAGCTCGCCCCACCAAAGGTGCAGGAAGGGTCCAACCTGTCCTACGCGTTGCAGTGGATTACCTTCGGGGTCCTGGCCTTTGTCGGGTTCGGCTACATGGCCCGGCAGCAGGCCCGCATCGACCGGGAGGAGCGTGAAATCCAGGAACCTTCCGGGCCCGGACAGCGCACCGGCCCACCAGGCAAACCACGTCGCCCGGGCTCCGATGACGAGGAAGATGCTCTTCTCGACGCCATGGGCCTCTGACACGGCGTCAGACAACCTAGCTTCAGCCTCGTCTCGCGCCGGCGGCACCGGCGCCAGGCGGACTGCAGGGTCAGCTGAAGCGCGGCGCACTCCACAAGGACGCCTTCACAGCTGCGGACTGCCACGCGGCACACATCCAATGCTGAACGCTCCGTTGGAGGATTCCCCGCCACCGGCCGCCAACTCTGGAGGGCCTGCCGGGTCGTGCGCTGATCTTTCCGGCGTTGCCTCCGCTTCCAGGCCCAGGCGGAGATGCGCCACGGTGCCGGCGCCGCCGATCAGCCTCTCTGCTTCCTCCGCCGGGCCATGGCCAATGAAAGTGCCTTCGATGTGCAGCTCACGGCACTCGTCGGCGTTGACCTGAAGCCGATCCAATGCGGCAGTCAGATGCCCCTTGCCTTCACGCGGCGATGTCCGGAGCAGAGTTTCCACGCCCACCAGGGCCGTTCTCCGGCCTGGAATGGACAGGAGCGGAGCCCCCCTTGCGTACCTCTAGACCGCGACGACCCAGATCGCTTCCGACGCTGACGCGCCCAGATCGATGTCCCGCCCGGGCCCGTGCAGCCGGATTGTGGTGACATCCGCGTAGGGACGGTGTTCCTTCACGGTGAGCCTCGCGTCCGGTGCCAGCCCCAATTCGGTGAAGTAGCGCAGCATCTGTGGATCGTGGTCGGAAACGCGTGTGATGGCCACGGTGCCGCCGGTGGCTGCCGCCGAGAGCTGCGTTCCTGCCGGCATGTGCGGCAGGCCGTCGGAAGGCGGGATGGGGTCCCCGTGCGGATCACGTGTCGGGTGGCCGAGGTGTTGGTCAATGCGTTCGATCAGCTTGTCAGAAACGGCATGCTCAAGGGTCTCGGCTTCATCGTGGACCTCATCCCAGCCGTACCCCAGCGCCTGGACCAGGAAGGTCTCCAGGAGCCGGTGCCGGCGGACCATGGCGACGGCGTGTTCGCGCCCCGCAGGAGTCAGCTCGATGCTCCCGTACGGTGCGTGGGTGACAAGTTCCTGCCTGGCCAGCTTCTTGATTCCCTCCGATACGGTGGACGGCCTGAGGCCGAGGCGCTCGGCCATGTCGCTGACCGTGATGGGCGTTGCGGACCACTCCGTGGCTGACCAGATCAGCTTGAGGTAGTCCTGGGCTGACGAGGACAAATCGGAGACCGGCATGCCATCAATCGTACCAAGGGCAGGCGCAATGTTAGGCTTAACGAACAATTTAGTTTTCCCATTGAAGCGAAAAGGAATCGGCATGCCGAAAACATTGTCGGAGAAGCTCCCGAGCAGGCGGTCCATGCTGTCCGGCGCTGCCGCTTTTGCAGCCGTGCCGGCCTTTACCGCCATCCAGGCCCAGGCTTCCAGCGGGCATGACCAGCATTCCGGCAACGGTGCCGGGGGAGGGGCGGCGGCACGGTCGGGCTCCGGGGCAGCGCAGGCCGGCAGTCCGTCGTCGGCCGTTGGTACTGGCGTCAGTCACGCCGGACATGCCGGTTTTGCCGGCGGATCCGTTCTTCCTGAACGGGCAGGGATCGACCCGACGGCGATCCTGCACGACTTCGACCGGGGCAAGACCAGCACCCTGCCCGACGGCAGGACCCTGCGGGAATGGGACATCGTCGCGGTCGATAAGGACTTCGAGATCGCACCGGGGGTGACGTTCCCGGGCTGGAGCTATAACGGCCGGATCCCCGGTCCGACGCTCTGGGCGAAGGAAGGCGATGCGCTGAAGATCCACTTCACCAACGCAGGGGCACACCCGCACACCATCCACTTCCACGGCGTCCATACCGCTGAAATGGACGGCACTCCTGGGATCGGCCCCGGGTCCATCGCCCCGGGCCAGAGTTTCACGTACGAGTTCGACGCCACTCCGTTCGGCACGCACCTCTACCACTGCCACCAGTCACCGCTTGCCCCGCACATCGCGAAGGGCCTCTACGGCGGGTTCATCATCGAACCCAAGGAAGGCCGGCCGAAGGCCGACAACGAAATGGTGATGGTCATGAACGGGTACAACACCGACGGCGGGGACGACAACGAGTTCTACTCCGTGAACGGCCTGCCGTTCCATTTCATGGACTTCCCCGTGCAGGTCAAGCAGAACGAGCTGGTGCGGATCCACCTGATCAACGTCCTTGAATATGACCCGATCAATTCGTTCCACGTGCATGGGAACTTCTTCCATTACTACCCCACGGGGACCATGCTGACCCCCAGCGAGTTCACGGATACCATCTCGCAGGTGCAGGGCCAGCGGGGCATCGTGGAGCTCCGGTTCCCGTTCCCGGGCAAGTACATGTTCCACGCCCACAAGACGGAGTTTGCCGAGCTGGGCTGGATGGGATTCTTCGAGGTGAGCGCATCATGAGCCTGGATGAAAAGACTGCCGCCGTACAGGCGGCAGCACCGCACCGCCGGACGCCGGTGCCGCGGTGGCTGCTCGGCGTCGGGCCGTTGGTGTTGATCGCGATCCTGGTGGGCCTGTTCTCGCTCCTGAACGCCCCGGGCCTCGGCACCCTTTCTGAGGGCGTTCCGCCCAAGGAGGAGGTCGCCGTCGAGGACATCCGCCTCACGCCGGGCCAGATCGAAATCACGGTCCGGAACGAGGGACCGGATCCGGTGTCCATCGCCCAGGTCAATGTCTCGGACTACTACGCACCGTTTACGCAGACCCGCGAGACCATGGCGCCCCTGGAATCCACCACCCTGACCGTCAGCTACCACTGGGTGGACGGGGACCCCTATGAAGTGGCCCTGGTGACCTCCATCGGAGGCAAGATCCCCGCCGTCATCGACGCGGCGGCCCTCAGCCCGGAGCGCGGCAGTTCCTTCTTCGGACTCATGACGCTCCTGGGGATCTACGTCGGCGTGATCCCGGTAGCCCTCGGCATGCTCTGGATGCCTTTCGTCCGCCGTTCGTCAGCCTCCTGGGTCCGGGTCCTGCTGGGCGTCACGGTGGGGCTGCTCGCGTTCCTGGCCATCGACGCGACCCTTGAAGCAGTGGAACTCGTGGCCGGCAACGGCGCGTTCGGCGGCCCGATGGTCGTCTTCCTCGGCGCCCTGACCGCCTACCTCATACTTGAGGGGACAGATGCCTGGATGCGCCGGCGCCAGGAACTCGGTGCCACGGGCCGGCCTGCAGCCCTGCCGCCGCAGCGTCTGGCGCTGCTGATCGCCATCGGCATCGGCCTGCACAACCTCGGCGAAGGCCTCGCCATCGGTTCCGCTTACGCGGTGGGCTCACTCGCCCTGGGCGCCTCCCTGATCGTCGGGTTCGCCATCCACAACACCACGGAGGGCCTGGCGATCGTCACCCCGCTCGCCAAACAGCCTCCCGGTCTGGGCCGGCTGGCAATCCTGGGACTCATCGCAGGAGCGCCCGCGGCCGCAGGGGCACTCATAGGAGCGACCGTCTACCAGCCGGCTCTTGCGGCTTTCCTGCTCGGCGTCGGAGCCGGAGCCGTGGCCCAGGTGGCCGTCAAACTCCTGCCGCTGCTCAAGGACAACGCGGGCAAGACCTTCACCCCGCTCACCGGCGCAGGCATCATCCTGGGGCTGGGCGTGATGTTCGCAACCGGCCTGCTCGTTGTGGCCTAGGCCAAAGGAATGCCTGCAGGACCGCCGTGAGTGCCTCATCCAGCCTCTCGCCAGTGATTTGATGGAATCAGACCTGGATTCAAAATTGCCATGAATTCATCCTCCCTGAGGCTTTCCTGAAAGCCTTGCACTGGATTGTTCGAGCTGACCGGCCACGGTCAGCTCGGCGATGCGTTCATTCATCGCTGTCCCATGCCGCTACGAGATCGCGTGGGCGTGTTTAGGTGGGCTGCCGGTTTGTTTCCGTGCGGACGATCATGGGCAGGAACCTGACGTAGAGGACCATCCCGATCAGTTCGACGAGCGTCTGGGTGACAACCACCAAAGCGGCCAGTGCCAAGGGTCCGGGAAACGCCAGGGCCAACGGGAGCACGACCAGGGAATTGCGCGTCGCGCCGCTGAAGACAACGGCGCGGGTGGCTGCAACATCGAGGCCGGCCGGCCTGGCCGTGAGCAGGCCCAGCGGCACCATGATCAGCAGGAATGCCGCGTAGAGCGGAACCACCGCCAGCAGCGAGCCCAGCTCCTGGCCGACGCCCACGATCTGCGAGCCGACAACGACAGCCAGCGTGGCCATCATCAGGGGAACGATCAGGGCCTGCATGGCCGCCATGATCATCCGGCCCAGGTGGGCCGGCGGGCCAGCGCCTGCGTCAGCGCGGCCGCAGCCAAGGGAATCATGATCAAAACAATCAGAGCCTCAACGAACGGTGCCGGGTCGATGGCAGCTACGAGATCCGGGCCGACGAAGACCAACAGATAGACCGGCAGCAGGAGCATCTGCGCCAGCATCAGCACCGGCGCTGCAGCCAGCAGCCGGTCACTGGTCCATGGTCCATCCCCTACCTCTGTTGCAACGGTAGCGGCTGTGGGACGAATCGCGAAGCGGAAACGCTCTCTTTGTGACCTGCTGACGAGTGGGAGACGATGACTGCTAATTTGCTGGCGAACTTCGCATTGTTGGACGCTCAACAACTCTTTCCACGAAAAGCGCCTCGTCCTGAGCGCGCCAGTGTCTGTCGATGAACTGATACACGCGCCCCTCCCAGACAGGGGCCGCGCATCGTGTTTGCCTACTTGCCAACCTGCCCGCAAACACCGTCGAGCTTGTGGCCAAACAGGGCCGGGCTCGAGAAGTCGGTGAAGCCCTTCGTTGTGGCCGACAGCGATGCAAGGTCACTGTTAGTCGAGTGGCTGCCGTAGCCTGGTGTGACACCGGGAGGGTCGGCGACATCTCCCAGCGGATGATTCGCAACGGCGTTGGCGTTGGCGCAATCGAAGGATTCCACGAGCGGGTGGATTGTTGCTGACGCCGCGGGCGCAAACCCTAAAATTCCAGCAAAAACGATAACGGAAACTGCGAGTGATTTCCTCGTCAGGGTCATGGTTTTCTCCTTACTGTCAGGAGCGACGGAGCGACGCTCGAGTTCCATTAAGCCCTCGTGCCGACGGCAAAGACAATAGCGCCGGCATTCGAACAACCGGCCATCAATGGGCGGAAGTATTTCAGCGTCCGTTTGTCGAATTCGGCGCTGCGGGGTCCGTACCTGGCCCAGGTCTGATCACTGATCGGTTGCCAGTTCAATCTCACCGCCGGTCCTAGTATCCGTCGGTGATGGACTCCAGGAGCCACTGGCTGGAGAGCGGAACACGGCGCAGCGTGAACGTTCGCAGCGCTGAGTTCGACGCCAGGCCAATTATCTACCCTCCAAAACCGTTTACGCAGGTCAGTCCAATCATTCCCCGCGAGGCACGTTAGTTGCGTCGGCGCAGTCCAGATTCGTGACCGGGTGCCCGACGGTTTCCATCGCCCATTCTGGGGCGGATCCTGACGGTCCAGCGTAAGTCAGTTCAGGACCGCCTGGCCGTGACCGTGACTGGCAAGGCGGATGGCGGGAATGGGTGGGTTATTTTGGAGCGGAGTCCCGGAATGTCTCGCCGCCGTCGGTTGATGTCAGGATCCCGTCGGCGGTGGCGGCCCAGATCCGGAGTTTTCCGTCGGAGTCTTTCGCCGCGGTAATGGCCTGGACTTCGCCGGTGATCCGGCCTTTTGGCGTCCAGGTTGCTCCGCCGTCGGCGGAGTGGTGGACCGCACCGTCGGGTTGGACCCCGACGGCCTCTGTGGGGGTGGCGAAGGCGGCGAACTGGATTACGGGTGCGGAAGGGACGAGCGTCCAGGTGGCACCGCCGTCGGTTGCCCGCCGCAGTCCGCCGGGGGTGGTGGCCAAAACGGTGTCGCTGGTGGGGTTTCCGGCCAGAACGGCCGGGCTAAAGTCCGTGGCCACTGTCGTCCAAGTTTTGCCGTCCGTGCTCGTGCGCAGGGTCCCGTCGAAGGCCACGATCCCGGACTTGCTGACGGTCAGGGCGTGGAAGTCCGATTCGCCTTGCCGGGAGAGCTGTTCCCATGTTTTGCCGCCGTCGGTGGATCTGACCAGACCGAGCGGGTTGGGAAGGTTGGAGCCTTTTCCGGGGTGGCCGGAGGCATAGTAAACGCCTTGGTCCTTGCCTGCGGTGAAGCCCATCAGGTCATTGGTGGCCCCGATTTTGACGGCGGGTTCCGTCGTGACGTCGAACAGGCCGTCGTGGGTAGCCAGGAGTACCTGGCTGGTGTCGCTGCTGACGGTGAGGCCGTGGATGTGGGCGCTGGGAAGGCCGCTGGCTGCGCTGCTGGTCTGGGTCGGCTCGGTCGGGCCGGAGGCGGGAAGGCAAGCCGACAGCGCGAGTACCAGAATGGTGCCGGTGGTGACGAATGCTGCCGACCGGATACGGAACATGGACGGGAAGGTCACGGGTAACTCCAGGGATCGATGTGAGACAGGGGGCAAGAATACCCTTGTGGCCGTGGCTGTCGGCCCACGATGCAGGGGAAAGGAGCGATACGAAGCCGGTAAACATCGCCAGCGAGATCGCAACCAGCAGGATGCAAGATTGCAGGTACCTGCGAAGAAGCCGCCAATCGTCCTACTTTTCCGCGCCTTGGTCCCGGACTCCCGAAGAACCGAAAGATCAACCGAATCTTCCATGAGGAGACTATTTTCTTAGCGGCTACAAATGTTGATGCAGGAAAGGCCTGTGGCTCGGAATCCCAACGATTCCGGGCCACAGGCCCCGTGTAACTGTGGTCTAGGCGCAATGCCGTTCACTTAGCAGGGGTGTGTTAATCTTTCGGCATGGCGCGTAGTGGATGGGTGACCCCGGTGGGTCCGGAGCGGTTGAGCGATCATGTCTCTTTGGGTG
>NZ_JBWZCI010000035.1:0-27568 GCF_059383495.1 Pseudarthrobacter sp. RHLT3-21 | reverse complement strand
GGCCGGCGAAATTTTCGAGTCGGATAAGTCGACTACTTCTTAGCCTGCTTCGTACGCCGCGGTTTACTCTCTTCGTTGGCGATGGGGTTCACCGTGGGAACGGGTTTTTCGCGAAGACCTACGCCCCACTTGGCCTCAGTCTCCTTGTCCTCCACCACGGCGTCGCCCTGGAGCACTAGACCTTGCGGACCTTTTCCGTTGTAAACAACACCTGAGTGCCCGGGGGCACCCCCTCACCGGGCGAGCCCCTGCACCCCCGCCGAGGCACCGTCCCACTTCCTTGGAACCAGATCACCATAGTTGGGACACTCCCTCGCGGGATCCGGATTCGCGCGGTCCCGCGTAATCTGACCATCCCGAATGTTGTCCCAAAATCTGGCCCCTGCACGACAGTCACACAGGTAACTTTCGGGACGGCGACCCTCTTCGCCTCAGGATTCCATGCTCAGGTACCGGTACACCGTGGCACGGCTCGCCCCGATGATTTTCCCTATGTCAGCTGGTTTGAGGCCACGCGCCTTTAGTTCATGTGTGCGCTTCACCTTGTCATGGTCAGCGGTGACTTCCCGTCGGCCTGCCTTTCGACCATTTTCGGCCGCAGCAGCCATGCCAGCCCGAGTGCGCTCGGAAAGCTGGTCACGTTCGAGTTGGGCGAAAGCGGAAATGATCGTGACCATGGCCTGGGCGATCGCTCCCCCGACCTCACTATCAGGGTCAGTAACGATGCCATCCCGAAGCGATCGGAACTTGATGCCGCGCGACTTGAAATCATCCAGCAACTCCAGCAGGTGGCGGGTATTGCGCCCGAGCCTGTCCAGCTTCCACACCACCACCTCATCTCCGCGGCCGAGACGGTCCAGCATCCTATCCAACTCCGGACGGCTTACCCGGGTCCCGCTGATTCCTTGGTCCCGGTAGATCCGTTCGCAGCCCGCAGCCTCCAGCTCACGGATCTGCAGATCAGTGCTTTGATCCGCCAAGCTGACTCGTGCGTACCCAAGACGCGCCATCCCACTCCCCTAGTCTTATCAAAGGACAAAAATAAGTGATGTTGAGAATATCAGAGTGAGACACATTGTTGGGACAGAGCGTGACCTGAAAAATCATGAACCAGTTATGAGTGACCGACCGGAGCGCCGCTGACTCATCAAAGGAACCTTTGATAGGACGTAAAACTCCCTCTCCCAGGGGCTCATATCCACTTCGTGGATGGCGCCGTGCCATCCAAGTGCTGCTCCCCCTCTGATGGGGGCTTTGGTGCGGCGGCCGTCCCGCGGACAACGGCGGGCGCTCTCGGTCGTCATCACTTGGCGTCGCCTGGAAGAGTCCAATCGAAGTCACGCGGGAGGAGTTGCCCATCGTCTGGATTGAACGGAAGGATCCTGAAAGTTCCCGCGTTAGGATCCACTAACCCGTCCGTGATCATCCGCATCCCGGACCACACGCCCATCCTGCACAGCCCCGGATACTGACGGGCGTGATAGACCTCATTGCGCGTAACGATGACCGAGTCACCCCTGCTCTGAGTGCCTTTCGCTTCAAGGTAGAGCCGCTCGGTATCCCTGACCGCGACGGCGTCGTAGGGATGATTTTGCCGGGTGTCTGTAACGGTCCAGCCCCGAACTCGGTAGTGGCGCATCAAACGATCCTGTGCAGCGTTCTCAATCGCTTTGCGGACGTCGGCGTCCATTTGTAGCCCTTGGCCCCCTGCACCGGGTAGATCCCGCGCCTCAGCTAGGCCCGCGTCCACCACGCCGGCAGTCTCAGGGTCCGGGCCATACAAAATTGAGTTCCTGTGGTGCGGCGGGTATTTGACCGGCGTGGTCCTCAAGGCCTCATGAATCGGATGCTCAGGCGGTAGAACGCGGCCTATGAGCGCTTTCTTTTGCTTCCCCGTGCTACTAATCACCAAGCTCTCGTGATCCGGGTCCATGAGTTCCGCGACCAACACAACCCGACTTTGATAGATGAGGGCTGCCCATCGCTGCTCTGCGATCTTACTTGCCTTCAGAGACCAGTCGCCGCGGTTGTTCGCCCACGGCTGCTCCGGTGTTGCCCCAGGGTCATAGCCGTACCAATCACGTTCAAGCGGATCATCGCTGTCGGCAGTCTGTCGGTCGCTGAGCCTGATGTTGATAACCATGAATCGAGTATCGCCGACCAATCTCAGCGAACCGCGCACGACAGCGGGTGGTACCTGGTGCCGTCAGCTCGCCGGAGCTCGGCCGGCGTCTCGTCAGGGGATCCTTTGCTGAGACGCTCGACCGAACACCGGGCGAGGAAGCCCCGCGGCCGACGAACCGATAGCTCCCCGACCGGATTCACGCCGACGGTACACGGAGCGGAAACAAACGTATGAGATAATAATGGCTTGGTCGGCGCGTCATCAATGCGGAGCAAACATGAATGACATGAAAGACAAGAGGCGCCGGAGAAGCGATGTTCGTCGTGACTGACCCCTATATCTTGGATGGGGGCATGTCACACGAAATCCAGGGGGCGCTCCACACCATACTCGAGGGAAATCGAATGGCCCTCGAAGCGGATTTTGCGATCGTAACCTACCGGCCTCATTCTTCTGCGAGCACCGTAGCGTTAGCCAGCTCAACACGTGACGGCGGAGACTTCTTCCGGCCCAACGAGCCGCTCACCCTTAGTGACAGTCCGGTCGGAAAACGACCAATATTGGCCGTTGATATGAGCATACGATCTCTCCTGCGCCAGCGATCTCTCCGTCTGTCTTCCGCCGTCGTCGTTCCTTGGAGCGATGACAGTGGAGTCGGTGCTCTGATACTGGGAAATTCCTCATTGGAGCCTCTCACGTCGGGCGTATCCTCCGCGCGCCGATCCGTTGAAATTGTCAACGCTGTTCAGACTGGCAGGACTGCCGGAATGTCCAGGATTAGAGGTGATCTACACGCGGCGCTGAAAGAGGTGGCTGAAGCCAACGCGTGCATGTCCGATGCCGAGTCGCGGCTTGCGGCCATATTGCATTCTGCAAAGAGGCTATTTAACACCGAGGTGTCGTACCTGGCAATGCCTCAGCGAGATAAATCAGTTTTCTCCTTCACTCAAACCCTGGGTATCCACACGCCCGCGTTCCGAGGACTGCAAGTCGAGGAGGGACACGGTCTGGGAGGGCTTGCGCGTTTACTCCAGCGTCCGGTTCGATCATTAAACTACTCACGGGATCATCAGTTGAAGTCCGCTTTCATTGCTGAAACCAAAGGAGAGGGCATCGTATCGGCCATGGCCGCACCGGTGATGGTCGACGGGGAAGTCAGTGCTGTCATCTACATTGGAGACCGCCGTCTGCGCGCGTTCAGCGAAACGGATGAGCGGATTTTGGAGGAATTCACAGGTTTTGCGATGCTCGGCCTCGAACAACTCAGGATCGACGAGTATCGCGGTCAGGTAATCAAGCGTGAGGAACGGGAACGCCTTGCCTACGCCATTCACGATTCCGTGGTCCGGCGCTTGGTGGAGATCGGCTACGTTGTGGACGAGAGCCGACGAACCGTGCCTTCTGGCGAGGCTCAACGGCACTTCGCAGCTATCGAGCAGGCTATTGAATCGGCGATGGACGCGCTGAGAGGCCAGCTGTCGCAGGCATTTGTTGAAGAGGACTCCAACGGAGAAACCGACGCGTACAGCGTCATTAACAGGATCATGGAGCTGCGGCACGTTCCCGGAATAACCCGGAGCCACGGTGAAAACATCGAACCACGATTCAGTACGATGTCGGTCCCGGCGGCCAATGCTTTGATCCGCGTCGGCCAGGAGGCCGTCGTGAATGCAGAGAGACACTCCGGATGCAGCCACATCCACGTACAACTCGATCTCGACGCTCAGCAGGCCACTCTGAGCATCCGCGACAACGGCCGCGGGATGCCCCAACGACAACTTGATAACCCCGCATCGCCGCTGCACCTTGGTGTCGGAGGAATGCAGGAAGCCGTCAATTCGGTTGGCGGCCAGCTCACTTTTGGAACGACAACGCCCCACGGCCTCACGGTTACAGCCCACGTGGACCGTCTTCGAACTGGGAGGAAGCAGTGATCCGATTCTGCGTCATAGACGACCACGAGGTCATCCAGGACGGGCTGTCGGCAATGGCCCAACGCGAGGAAGACCTCGAGCTGGTGGGCGCGACGAGTCGGCTACGCGACGCATCCGCCTTACTCCAAGCCACTGCCCCGGATATTGCCCTACTGGACCTGCAGTTGGACGGCGAGAGCAGTATCGAAGTCTGCTCACTCCTGACCGAAACTTTCTCAGCCACGAAGGTTATTCTTTTCAGTGCCTATGGAAACGCAGCACTACTGAGGCAGGCCGTCCAGGCCGGAGCATCAGGTTATGCCCTCAAAGATACGAACACACGGAAAATACCTGATATCCTCCGCGAAGTCTTCCGGACCGGCAGCTATTTTGATTCAAGGCTGTCCGCCTCGCTCCTGCGCGAGTCCCTCAGCCCAAAATCCGCGCCGGCCTTCAGCGACCGCGAACTCGATATCGTGTCTGAAGTATCCAGAGGATCGAACAACTACGATATTTCCGAAAAGCTGCATATCAGCCCTCACACGGTCAAGTTCCATATTTCGGCCATGCTCAAGCGGCACAACCTCCAGCGAAGGGCGGAACTGGTGCATTTGGCCATGTCCATGCATCTACTGGATTAAGAGGGTGGCCTCCCGGTGTCGAGCCGGGTTGCTCAACATGCCGATCCCTTCTACGCGGATGTCCACTGTTTGTCCGTCAGTGAATCCGCCCATTCCTCGCGGAGTTCCCGTCAGTATCAGGTCTCCGGGCAGCAGAGTGCACACGTCTGAAACGAACGCGATCAATTCAGGAATAGCGTGAAGCATTTCGGATGTGCTGCCCCTGCGTCGGAGTTCGCCATCAACGAACGTCTCGATCAGCAGGTTGCCTGGATCGAGATCCGTCTCGATCACCGGTCCCACGGGGCAAAAGGTGTCGTACGCCTTGGCGCGCCCCCACTGGCCTTCCGCAAACATCAGGTCCCTTGCCGAAATATCATTCGCGATTGTGTACCCGTAGATGTACCGGGCATGATCCGCGGCGCGCACTCTTTTGGCTGTCTTCCCAATGACCACGGCGAGGCCGCCCTCGTGTACCAGACGGCCCGGCCCTCCACTGGTGGTATCTGAATGGTCTCCCCTGGTCCGATGACCGATGAACTAAATTTGAGGAACATCGTCGGATCAGCGGCCGCCTCGAACCGTGGATTATGGCCGAACGCTGCGTAGTTTGGGCCCACGCACACCACCTTGGAAGGCGATCTAACCGGGGCGAGAAGGACCGTGTCGGCCACAGGTATGCGCTCGCCCGTTTTCGTTACGCCGTCATGCAAGGGATTCCCGTCAAGTACGAGGAGCTCCAAGTGATCGACTATCCCGTACCGAGAATCGTCCTCCGTGCCGAAGCGGGCAATTTTCATGACGCACTCATCTCTCGCCCGCAGCCGATGCATAGGAACAGTTCCATTGGATTCAAACGCCCTTGTCATCGACTCCTGGACCGTATAAGGGCGTCGACGGCTACAGCCGCAACGACGATTGTTCCCTTGGCAATCAGCTGCCAGTTCTGGGTGACATTAAGGCTGTAGAAGACATTAGTGAGCGCCGCGAGGATCAGTAGCCCTATTGCCGAGCGCCAAACCGCGCCTTCCCCGCCGAGAAGCGAAGTGCCGCCCACAACGACGATCGCGATGGCATCGAGGGCTATTGTCGCGCCGACGTCAGCCTGTCCTACGCCGAGGCGGGAGGAATCCATCATGCCTGCCAGAGCTGCCAGACCGCCAGTAAGGATATAGACACCCGAGGACAGACCTTTGACCCTCAGCCCTGACAGCCACGCAGCTTCATAGTTCCCTCCGATCGCTGCAATATTGCGGCCATAGCTGGTCTTTGCTAGCACTACGGTCCCGATGATGAAAACTGCCGCCAGGATCCAGATAGGGAGGGAAACGCCGGCAATGTAAGTCAGTGCGAGATCCCGGAACTCAGGAATCTTGTTGACGATGAAAGGCGAAGAATTTGAGTAGATGTAGGCAATACCGGAAATAACCGAAGCGGTGCCGAGGGTGGCGACGAAGGGGTTGATCTTGAGAAGGGAAACCAACGCGCCATTGGCAATTCCGGCGATGATGCCAGCCAGCAGAGCGGCGAGACCTGCGATGAGGACGGAACCGGTCTGGAGCGTAACGCCGGCGTAGATGACTGATCCCAGGGCATAAACCGCGCCGACCGACAGATCGAAGCCGCCGGTGATGATCACAAATGTCATACCAACGGCAATAATGCCGACCGCGGCGTTCTGGCTCAGGATGTTCCCGATGTTCCCTGCCGACAGGAAACCTGGATATAGGACTGTTGCTACCGCGATTAGTGCAACCAGCACGCCGACCATGCTGTATTTTCCGGCCAGATAAGCCCAGTTGATTCCTTGGGCGGAAATAGCGATACGGGCTCCTGGAACCGGCTGGCCGACGTCAGCTGCTTGGGGCTCCATCAAAGTGTTCTTTATCATGCGACTTCATCCTCTCCAAATCCAAACTTCACGATGTCCCTCACGGTGTAGGGGTTGCTTGCGGTGTCTATTTCTCTCACTACTCGGCCATGGGAAAAGACGAGAAGCCGGTCGCAAATGGCGAGTACTTCCTCAAGCTCGGATGAGGTCACGATGATTGCGGCTCCGTCCTTCGCAAGTCTGACAAGTGAGGCCATGACCTCGGACTTCGCGCCGACGTCAATGCCCCGTGTGGGTTCGTCCACGAGCATGATTTTGGGCGAACGTCCGGCCCACTTGGCCAGCAGAACTTTCTGCTGGTTGCCGCCGGACAGATTCTTCACGGGCTCCGTCAGCCGCTCGGGCTTGAACCCGAAGTAGATGGCCTTTTCCTCGGCACCCTGTACTTCCCGGGCAGGAGACAGCCACCAGGGGGAGGGCGTTCTGCGCCCCATCCAGTAGTTGCTGGCGCCATCCATGCCCAGCACCAGGCCGTGTTTGCGGCTCTCAGTGACGTGGGCGATTCCGTAGTCAATGGCAGTTCTGGCCGAGCCGGGCCATGGTAGTTCACGGCCTTCCAGCTCAAGTTCCCCGCCGGAACTCGGTTCCAGACCGGCCAGGCTGCGCATAAAGGTGGTCCGGCCGGAACCGACGAGACCCCAGAGCCCCACGATCTCTCCCTGGCGGGCTGTAAGCGTAATTCCGTTGACCACTGTGGGCATCTGAACGTTCTTCACGGAGAGGATCGCCGGCCCGAGTTCGTGGCGGTCGGTGCGGCGGTCGACGACGACGTCCTTGCCGACCATGTCATGCACGAGCGAGCCTTTGGTCCACTCGCTGCGCGGAGCGGTGCGGATGATTTTCCCGTCCCGAAGGACGGTGATCGTGTCGCTGAGCTGCAGGACTTCATCCAAGTTGTGGCTGACAAAGATGATTGTTGTGCCCTGACTGCGCAGCCGGTTCAATATCTTGTACAAGGTTTCCCGTTCGTGCTCGGCCAAGGCCGCACTTGGTTCATCGAGGATGAGAATCCTGCCACGCGCCTGCACGCCGCGAAGAATTTCCACGATCTGTTGTTGGGAAACGGACAGATCGCGAGCTGCGGTGTCCGGGTTGATGTCGACGTCGAACTCCTTGCACATGGTGACGAACTGTGAGCGCATGTGCGACTCCTGAAGGAATCCGCCGCGGCTGTCGTTCTGTCCCAAAAACATGTTCTGGGCCGCAGTGAGGGCCGGAATCATGGTTAGTTCCTGATAGACGACCACCAGTCCATGCATCCTTGACTGTCGCGGATTTGCCTTAGTGAGGGCTGTCCCGATAATCCTCACGGTTCCCTCAGTGGCGGACACCCGTCCGCTGATCATGCCCAGAAGGGTTGACTTACCAGCTCCGTTTTCGCCCACAAGTGCGTGTACTTTGCCCGCCTCAACCTGAAAGGTTGCCCCGTGAACAGCGTATTTGTCGGCGAACTTCTTCGACACATGGTCGCATTCCGCCGCAATCGTTGATTCGTTCAATGTTATGCCCCCTGACTGGTCGGGCCGGGAACGTCCTCGTTCCCGGCCGGACGCGATTGCTTAGTACTCGGCGTCGGGCCGGGAACGTCCTCGTTCCCGGCCGGACGCGATTGCTTAGTACTCGGCCTTGAATTTGGAGACATTGGCCTTGGTGACAAACGGTGTTCCAGGCAGGGAACCCGATTTTGAAAGGTCTATGAACTGCGGTACTTTCTTGCCTTCGACGTGATCCACAACTGCTTGAACCGCCGCGGCGGCCTCTTGGCGCGGAAGCATCATTACTGTTCCCGTCAACACGCCGGAGGTCACATTGTCCAGGGCCCATTGGTCTCCGCCGAAGTCGTAGACGGCAATGTGCGTTCCTGCAGTGGCCTGTGCAACACCCCTGGTCATGCCTGTGTAGTTGGACATAATGACGTCCACGCCGGGATTGGCTTGGACGATGGTTTGTGCTGCGCTGAAAGCTTTGGGGGTTGTGTAGTCCGTGGTCTGCGAAGCCACAATCTCGTACTTGGGGTTGGCTTTGAAAGCTTCGGCCGCATTGGTGAAATTAATGGTGTTGGCACTGAGCGGCGGCCCGGAAATCAGTGCAATTTTTGCGCCATTCGGGTAGGCAGCCATTACCTCTGCAACCCAGGCGTCGTAGACTTCCGGAGTCTGGCCGCCGACGAACGTCACCGTTCCTGGTTCCCAGACCTCGGCACCGGATTTTGTTGCACGCCCGCAGATCGGCACGTTGAAGAGCGTGACCATGACGCCGGCTTCGGGCGCGTTCTTGGTAAGAAGGTCGCACACCAGGTTGCCGTCAATTGCCTCGACCGCAAAGGAGTTGTACTTCCCGCTGCTCAGGGCGGTCTGCATTTGGTCAAACTGAACCTTTGCGTCCCACTGGCCGTCGAAGACGTCAAGTTTGAACCCCTCCTTTGCCGCAACTGATTTGGCGTCCTCAATGGCGACCTTCAGGTACTCATTGCTGGTTCCTGACGAGAAAAACGCCATTTTCAGGTCCGCTGGATTTTTCACGGAGGTGGCGGCCGCTTGCGTGACGCCCGTCGAGCTGGCGGTTTCTGCCCGTGAGCTGGCTGTTGAGCAGCCTGCCAGCAGGAGAGCGGAGGCGCTGAGCACGGCAGCCGCGGTTATTGAAGGTTTCATAGTCATCCTTAGGGATCGCTGAATCTAAAATTATGGGTGCTTAGGCCAGCTGGCCTGTGGGTTAGGCCCGCTGGGGCGCTGTAGGAGCGCCCCAGCGGGCAAGGGCGGTGCTATTCGGCTGCGTATTCGGCTGCGAGGGACTCCAGGTCGTCCTCACGAAGGTGCTGGACCGGCCGGGCTGCGGCTGCTTTTTCCCGAGCGAAGCTGGAGTCGGCCGGGGGCTCCTCGATTCCCCGCACGTCGGGAAGCGACTGCAGGCGGTGGTCTTCGTCGTCGTCAACCCAGGCGGCGGCGATTTCGTCCAAGGTTGCGAACCATACGCCGTCCTTGGAGGCGATGTGCTCGATCAGCCGCTCGTACCACATGATGTGGTGCGCCTGACCGATGATCTGGGGATGCACGCACGTCGCGTAGACGGGGTTGGCCACGTTGTCGTAGGCGTAGTCGAAGATGTCCCGCCAACGTCGGAGGATTGTTTCTGTGTCCTGCATGCCCGCTTGGGGTCCCGTGTAGGCCAGCGGGGGGAAATCGTCCAGGTACCAGTTGACGGGAATTTCCAGGACGTGGCTTGCTTTGCCCGGAATGTTGCCCTGTTCCCAGCGAACCTGCCAGCGTCGAGGGTAGTAGGGGACGAGGTCGCGGGCCATCAGGCTGCTGTCGTAGGTGAAGCCGAACTCTTCCACCAGATCCAGCGTGTTATCGCTGTAGTCCCAATACGGTGAGCGGTAGCCGGTTGGCCGGATTCCAAGCACCTTTTTGAAGGAATCGAAGGCCAGCTGCATGAGCCGCTTTTCCGTTTCCTTGGTGATTCCCGGGGGGACCTCGTGGTAGTAGCCGTGATGTCCAAATTCGTGTCCCTTGTCGAGGACCTGTTTGCACTGCTCGGAAAACGTGTCGACCGAGTGTCCCGGCGTGAACCAGGTCGATTTGACGTTGTACCGGTCGTAAAGGTCCAACAGGCGGGGTACGCCGACTTCGGCGCCGTACTCGCCCCGAGCCATGGTGGCGGGTGAGACCCGGTTGAACGCGCCCATCCAGAGCGATTGGGCATCAAAATCTGTGCCGAGGTTTACGGCAATTTTTTTGCCCTCAGGTAGTTGCAGGTGTCCCATTGCTTTCCTTTCGTGTTTCTTAGTTGGTGATCGGTGTGAGGTGGATTATGTGTTCTGCCGCGGCTTCAATGCTTGCCCGCGAGTAGAGCAGGGGGAACGCTTCTCCGCGTGACCATGGTTCGAAGAGGTCCGTATAATGCGGGCTATTCAGGTTGCCCGACTGTCCGGGTGCATTCATTGCCAGCGAGGCGTCCCAGTTGCCGACGTCGATGGCCACCCTGAAGGTTGACCCTGCGCTCTGCACAAAGTTCGGGCCGTAGGCGGTGTTGCCCACGGTGTCTCCACTGCCTCCACGCGGCAGCGGGCCTGCGCTCAGTTTCTCCCGGTCAATCCCGGTGAGGATTGGACTGAGGGGGTGGACGGCACGGGCAACGTGGAGCTGGCCCCAGGTCCAATTCTGCCTATCCGGCCCCAGCAGCTTCTCCAGGTCTTCAAGGGCCGCAGGAAGAGTCGTCGTCACTGTCTCGACCAGAAAGGTGAGCGGATCCGCTCCCAGGCGACTTCCCGGGTCTTCCATGAGTTCAAGGTCGATGCGTGCGTCTGCCAGGAGGTCTTCCTTGTTGGCAATCCGCAGCAGGACTTCCGGATTCTCCGCCTGGCCGGTCGATTCGCTGACGGCTTTCGCTATGATCGCGGGACGCAGATGCCTGCGGTACCAGACTTCGAAGAGGGCCGCGGCACCCGAGTCCGGGGAAAGCTTGTTGTCCCAAGTCAGAAGGCTGTCCAGGCCGTCCACCGCTGCCGCGTCCGTGAAGGGCAACGCCCGCACTGCGTCGAGTATGCGTCGTGCCGGGATGCTGAGGTAGTCGCTCTGGAGCTCAACCATGTCCTCAACAGTGGCCTCCGTCATCGTCTCAAGGACCTCATCGATGCGGTGCCGGCGGTAAGGCGCGTACCAGTCATAAGTGATGTGCCGGTCCTTGGGAAAATCCTCGGGGAGGTTCATCTCGTTTGCTGTGGCAATCCATCCCTGCTCCGGATTGAAGTCACCGGGAAGCTGGTCCATATCGTAGAACCCGGACCACTCGTAGCGTCCATCGCCCGGGACCGGCAACGTACCGTCCCAGTTCGTGCGAATGGGAGTAAGGCCGCCGGTCTTCCAGCCGATGTTGCCGTCGGTGTCCGCATAGACTTGGTTTTCCGGAGGTGCGCCCCAGCGGTTCATTGCCCCGAGGAACTCGTCCCAGTTCTGGGCCCGCATGTAGTCCATACTCCCCAGATACGGCGCCATGCCCGGTTCCAGCCACGCGGCTCGTATAGCGAACGCCGTCCCGGCGGCTTCATCGATACGAATAACAGGTCCGTGACGGGTGAAGACCAGCTCCACTTCAACGTCGTCACCGTCCTTTACTTCAACTACCTCACGTTCGACACGCATCGGTTCCCAGCGGTCCTGATAGAGGTATTCCCGCGGATTTTCAGGGTTCAGCTCGTAGATGTACAGCTCCTCCTGGTCAATGGCGAAGATCGTCAGTCCGAAGGCGATATGGCCGTTGTGCCCGATGCTGATCCCGGGAAGACCGGGCTCGCCCCCACCGATGACGTCAAAGCCGGGGGCGTGAAGGTGGGCAAGATAGCGAAGGCCCGGAAGCGCGGCGGCCGCACGGTGCGGATCGTTCGCGAGAAGAGGCCGACCCGTTGCGGTGCGGCTGCCGGTGATCACCCAGTTGTTGCTTCCCTCAGGCAAAACCTTCCCCTGCGCCGCATCGGGATCAGGCGCAGCGAACGGCGGAGGTGTGGTGGCCAAATCGTAAACGGCGAGAATGTCATCAGGAATCAACGAAAAGTCGAGTCCCTCGGGAACGGTTAATTCGTTAAAGGGCTGGCGACGGCGGCGCAGCTCTTCCACGTCAGCACCATGGTCACGGATGGTCAGCGCACGCGCCACCTTTTCCCGGACATTGTAGAAGAGTCCGTGGCTGCGGATCCTCGATACATCGGACGGCTGCCAAAATTCAGGCTCATACCCCAGTTCCTTGAACTCGGCCGGCAAAAGGCTCTCGTCGTCACGCGTGAGCTGAATATAGGCGTTAATGCCCTCGACGAACGCCGTCGTCGCACGCTTCGTATCCGAACCGTAGGAGAGCCAGTCATGATGCATGTCGCCTCGGTACAGGAAGAGCCGAGCGGCCCGGTCGCGTTCCGCGTAGACCGCCCCGAACACGCTCGAGAGCCGGCCCAGACCCCGACGCCGCCAGAAATCGATCTGCCAAAGGCGGTCCCGAGCGGCGTTGAAACCCTGGACGCGGAAGGCGTCGTAGGTGTTCGAAGCGTAGATGTGAGGCACGCCCCACCGGTCAACGATGATCTCGGCGGGAGCCGTCAATCCGGGGAGGTCTATGGTTTCCTGGGTTGTTTCTGTGTCAATCGGTGCGGACATATCGCATCTCCTGGTCATGGTCTTAGCTGATTTGCGCTGAGGAAATGCCGATCGGAGCGGCCAGGTGCACCCGGGTACTCCATCGACCAACATTGCTCGGGGTGTGTTCCAAGTAGGCCGTAAAGCAACGGCTTCATGAGGCTAAAGATGGGGCCATGTTCCGGCTAGTTCTGTACTAGCCGAACGGCGAGTACAGAGCTAGCCGTTCGGTAATGATCAGGGACTGCCCCCGGTTTTGTTGACTCCCTGACCTGCCCCAAGGATTGGTTAATTCGCCCCTGCGGCCTGCTCCCCTGCCCTCCCGGAGCGGCGTAACGCCGATTTAACATTGCGGACGAGCCGCTGTAACATCACTTTAAATACTGTGGTTCAACAAGGTTTCCCTATAGGTAACACCAATTGAACAGGACTGAGCCGTGGTACGGTGCGCGGTCGCGGCTGGGCAGTTCAGCGGCGGCCGCCGGAAGGTCGGCCGGGCCGTGGGCCTGCCCGTTCTTCCACGAGAAGAACGCCTGCTCGGTGATCGCTTCCCACTGCGCGCGCTTGGTGCGGAAGTACCGGCAGGTCACGTCGCCCTCGCAGTAGGTGGCGACGCCGAAGAGGTTGCCGATCCTGTCGGCGGTGCGGGTCGCGGCGACGATGACGTAGGGCCACTGGCCCAGGTCCCGGCCTTCGCTCCCCCAGTTCGGGATCGCTGCCCAGCCGTCTTCGTTGATGCTCTCGATCCAGTCGTAGCCGTCGCCGAAGTGGAAGTCTCCGAAGACCAGTGCGCCGGGGATGGTCTCGCCGGTGTCGGCCGTAATGACCTCTGCTGTGGTGGTTCGTTCATGGTGTTTTCGTCCTTTGCTGAGGATTCGGTGGGCGGGGGTGCGGTAGGTGACCGGCCAGCTTCCCCTCTCCCCCCGTTGTTTTTTGCCTGCTGGCGAAGCTTGCGTAGCTGTGCCCGACGGAGGCCCTGTCCACCCGCAGGGCAAGGGACGTGCAGTCGGCGGGAGGAAATAAGCGACGAAGGAGCGCCGGAGGCTGATTGTGCGGGCCGCAGGCCCCGACGAAGGAGGGGCTGGATGGGGCCGACGAAGGAGGGGCTGGATGGGGCCGGAGCGGGCACGATAATCCGGAGGAATCTCAATGATGTTGTCAACGGGTTTTGTGTGGCCGTGAGGGTGTCCGGCCAGTGGTGGCCGGGACACCTCCGGAGCTGTTAGTCCGTCCAGCCCGGGTAGGGCTTCCGGTCCTGGTCCGGCAGTTCTGCGGCTGTGGCGGGGAGGTTGTCCGGGCCGTCGGACTGGCCGGATGCCCAGTGGAAGCGCGCCTTGGCACGGCAGTCCGGCGGCCGACGGCGGGGGCGCCCCACCGTGGTCATGCGGCGTGGCCGGGAAGCGTCCAATCGAAGTCACGCGGACGGAGGTGCCGGTCGTCTGGATCGAAGGCAAGAACCCTGAAGTCCCCCGCCTCAGGATCCACTGCGGACGCCCGCCTCGAAAACCCCAACGGACTCAATCAACTGGTGTCCAGGCTTGCACTACACGGCGGCGTTGGCGCCGCTTCGTTCTGACATCCTGTTGATCCCCTCAGGCGACAGCGCGCAGTCGATGGCCATGATCCCTGCGCCGAGAACTCCCGCTTTTTCGCCGGCTTTTGAACGGTTGATTGAGAGGTGCTCGGCCGCGATGGGTTTAGACCGTGCATACACGACCTCCCGGATGCCAGCAATGAGGTGTTCCCCTGCATTGGTAAGTGAGCCGCCAATGCTTATCAGCGAGGGGTTGAAAAGTGTTACGCAGGTGGTGAGAACCTCTCCGATATCCCGCCCCGCTTGACGAAGGGCTTGTATGGCGAGCATATTTCCAGATATGGCTGCGGTCACGATGTCTTGAACGGAGTGTGTATCGAGACCCTGGTCACGCAGTTTTGTGGCAATGGCGCTGCCTCCGGCGATTGCCTCTAAGCAGCCGAAGTTTCCACAGGCACATAGGGCGTCGTCGTGGGCAGCGAGTTGGATATGGCCGAGGTCGCCGGCCGTACCCCGTGCTCCTCTTTGCAACTGCCCTTCGCTAATGATCCCGGAGCCGATACCGGTCGAGACCTTTACGAGGATCATAAAGTCGGCTTCCGGGCCGGCGACGGCTCTTTCTCCCAGCGCCATGACATTGACATCGTTGTCGACGAGGACTGGAACCTCGAAGCGGGAACGCACGAACGCCGGTACATCGAAGTTGTGCCAGCCGGGCATGATTGGCGGATTTTTCGGACGTCCGCTTTCATGTTCAACCGGCCCGGGGAGGCCGATCCCGATCGCCACGAGGTCGCTTTCTGGTCTTCCCGCTTCATACAGTAGCCGCTCGGCCACATCGAGGAACCAATTAAGTACTGGTACTGGTCCTACGCCTATATCCAACGTCTCCTTGTGCTCGGAGATGACGGTCGATCCAACGTCGATCAGGGCGACAGTACCCTGGGTTGCCCCGAACTGGGCAGCTATGACGACGCGTGCTCCTGGGTTCATCGCAACCAGGGCGGACGGACGGCCGCCTGTGGAAGAAGTCTCTCCGACCGGTGAGACCATGCCGAGACTGAGAAGCTCGTCGAGCCTCAGAGCTATCGTCGATCGTGCCACTCCTGTGGAAGCCGCCAATTGGCTCCGGGTGCGCGGTACACCGTCGCGCAGTAGCTGGAACAATTCGCTGGCGCCCAGGCCAGGGGGGATGTTGCCGGTCATCATGATCCTTTCTTGAGGCGGCAGTCGGTCCGCGATGCGTACTCACCAAACTCCTTGGGATAGATCGACACTACAGCAACTTTCATCGACAGCAATGGAGAAAAGGCGCCTCCCACACAACATAAAGTGTTGCATCTCACATAAGAAGCCGATACGCTTCCAGCTAATGACGATATTCGTCATAAGCTGCCTAAGGAGTTCCAAGGGTCCCCGGCCCGGGACAGGGAGAGGCAACGGTCCTGGTCAACGTAGACCGCCTGAAAGGGAATTAGAACATGAGAAGATCAGCCGCAGTCGCTGTGGTCGCATTGGCGTCAATCACTTCACTACTCACCGGATGTAGCTCGGACACTGGATCCGGTGGTGCCGGGTCCACCGGATCGGGAGACCCGCTGGCCAACGTCACCGCCAAAGAGCTCATACCCAGCGGAATAGTCGGCCTGGGTCCGAACGGCGTCAAGTCAGGCACTCTCGATCAGATCAAACTGACTGACGACGAAGTAGCTAAGGCAAGGGAACGCAAGTTCCGCGTGGGCATTGTGATGCAGACCATGAACATCGAATGGTCGACCGAGCAGGTACGGGCGATCAAGAACCGGCTCAAGGAATACAACGCAGAAGTGATCGGTGTTGTTGACCCCAACTTTGATGTCACCAAGCAGGTTTCCGGCATCGAGAACATGATCCAGCTGAAGCCTGACGCCATTATCAGCATCCCCGTTGATGACACGGCAACAGCCGAGGCCTACCGCAAGATTGGCGCCGCGGGTATCAAGCTGATCATGATGGACAACGTCCCCAAGGGACTTAAGTATCCCGACGACTACCAGGGCATGGTGTCCTCCGACAACCAGGGAAACGGCGCAGTCTGCGCTCAGGCCCTCGCCAAGTTCATCCCGAAAGGCGGCACAGTCGGCGTGCTGGACTTCGGTGTCGATTTCTTCGTGACTAAGGAACGCATGAAGGGATTCGTTGATTGGATGAAGGCGAACCGATCCGATATAAAGATCAAGACCACCGAATTCCTCGATCCCGCGAACTCCGGGAAGGACGCCGGAAACTTCCTCACCGCCAACCCTGATGTGCAGGGAATGTTCACGGAATGGGAAGTCCCCGCCGTGGGTATTGACCAGGCGTTGCGCGCCCAGGGCAAAAACGTCCCGATCACCGCAGTCAATATTGCATCCGACGTTGCCATGGATCTGGCAACAGGCGGAAATATCAAAGCCCTAGGCGCTCAGGTGCCCTACGACCAGGGGCTTGCTGAAGCAGATATGGCCATCAAGGTTCTTCTGGGCGGCAGCGTCCCTAACTGGGTTGCCTTTCCTTCGGTTCCGGTGCTCCAGAACAACGTCCTGGATGCCTGGAAACAGGTCTACCACCAGGACCCTCCTGCTGAGCTCGTCAAAGCCAGCCAAGCCACTAACGGCAGCAAATAATCGCTGCCCCACTGTACTGACCACAAGCACAACAAAGGAGTAGTAATCGTGGAAATCATTCAGGACCACAACGGAGTACCCGCTAAGCACGGTAGAGCATTCGTCAACGGTGTGCGGCTGCATTACACAATCGCCGGTGAAGGTGAACCGCTGTTTCTGCTGCACGGGGTGCCGAAGACCTCCTACCACTGGCGCCGCGTCATCCCGCTGCTGACCCCGTACTACACGGTCATCGCCCCAGACCTTCGGGGCCTCGGCGATTCGGAGCACCCGCAGGACGGGTTCGACATGAAGAATATGGCAGAGGACATCGCACAGCTGGCCACACACCTCGGATACGAGACCTTCAACCTCGTCGGAGAAGACTGGGGGGCTTCGACCGCCTACCAGGTCGCAGCTCAGTACCCTGAGCGGGTCAAGAAGCTCGTATACCAGGAGATGATCCTCCCCGGATTCGGGCTCGAAGATTACTCCTTCCTCACCCGTGAAAACGTCAGCACCTATGTCTGGCTCTGGCACATCAACTTCTACAGCGTCCCTGACTTCCCGGAACTGTTGATCACAGGTAAGGAACGGGAGTACTTCAATTACTTCATCAAACATGAAACACACAACCCGCAGGCCATCACCCCTGACGCTCTGGACGAGTACGTGCGCTGCTACTCGTCGCCTGGTGGATTGAGGAGCATGCTCGCGATTTACCGCGCAACACTCGATGATGCTGATCAGAACCGCGAGTCAGCAACGACAAAACTTAAAATGCCCGTGCTGGCCGTCGGAAGCGAGTACTTTATCGGCGCAGACAACGAGCGGCAGATGCGAGAAGTCGCTGAAGACGTTCGCGGAGTCATCCTGCCGTGGGGGCACCAGCTTGCAGAAGAAGACCCTGAGGCCCTGGCGGCAGCCTACCTGGACTTCTTCGGTCGCGAATAACTTCCGCTCGGGCACAGAACGGAGCAGCAATCGGCGGCTCTGCGCCCGCAACACCTCGAACCACGGCCTGACCCCATTCCGGGCCATTGGCAGTGACGCGGCCCAGTCTGTGTCCTCTCTCCGTGGAGGTTGCGACGAAAGTCGGCTATCCGGCTATTGCCTGGGCGGCGTCGTAGGCGCCCCAGGCGGCGTCACCAGCGTCAGGGATGTGATTATCGCACCAACGGCGACATGGCCGTTTCCCGGGCATTGTCGGGGCCATTCGGAAAGCAGACTACGACAGCTGACT
The DNA here is from genome assembly GCF_059383495.1 of Pseudarthrobacter sp. RHLT3-21. Classification (NCBI taxonomy): domain Bacteria; kingdom Bacillati; phylum Actinomycetota; class Actinomycetes; order Micrococcales; family Micrococcaceae; genus Pseudarthrobacter; species Pseudarthrobacter sp. RHLT3-21. Next base: position 9,496 of record NZ_JBWZCI010000035.1, on the reverse strand, counting down.
CATGGTGGAACTTGATTACTATGACGGCCATCCTCGAGAGGCAGCCGAAATCAGTAGGAATGACCTCAAGAATCTTTTTACCCAACCCACACCGGGATTTCACCGGGTAATGCGCATCCCGCACCAGGCCTGCCCACAAGAGAAGGAAAACACGGATCATGACACGCAGTAAGAAGAGCATTGCCGCAGGCGCAGGTCTGCTCACCGCCTTCGCGCTCCTCCTTTCAGGATGCTCGTCCGACGCCTCCGACGGCACATCAAGCGCTTCCGACGGGAAAGCTGTCGTGGTAGATGCCGCATCGATCGCCCCGGCCGGCATCGTCGGCAAGGGAAAGAACGGTGAGGAACCAGCCCTCGTCGACAAACTCCAACTCAGCGACGCGGACAAAAAGAAGGTCGCTGACGGAAAGTTCTCTGTGGGCATCTCGATGAACACCATGGACATCGACTGGTCCCGTTTGACCATCGAAGGCATTCAGAAAACACTCACCGGCCTCGGCGTGCAGGTCGTCGGCGTGACCGATGCGAAGTTCAAAGTCCAGCAGCAGATCTCTGACCTTGAAAACCTCATCACGAAGAAGCCTGATGCCATCATCAGCATCCCTACGGACGATGTGGCCACAGCCGCGACGTATAAAAAGGTTGCGGCTGCCGGCATCAAACTGATCTTCATCCACATGCCGGCGTCCGGCCTGACATATCCTGCCGACTACCAGGCTGTGGTTGCTCCGGATAATCAGGGCAACGGCGAAATTGCGGCTGCGGGGCTCTCCAAGTACATTCCGCAAAACGGCGCCGCCGGGATCGTGGATTACGGTGTGGACTTTTACACTACGAACCAACGCACCCTGCGTGTCAAGGAGTGGTTCAAACAAAACCGCCCCGACGTCAAGGTAAAGACCGTCAGTTTCACAGACACCAACGCGGTCGGGCCCGTTGCTGCCAACTTCATGACCGCCAACCCGGACGTCAAGGGCCTGTTCGTCATCTGGGACTCCCCGGCAATGCAATCCGTTGCTTCCCTCCGGAACGCGGGCGTGAACATCCCTATCACCACCATCGACCTGGGAACAGAGGTTGCGGTGGAATTGGCCAGCGGCGGATACATCAAAGCGATCGGTGCCCAACAGCCGTATGACCAGGGAGTAGCGGAAGCGCTGGCCGCGGCCAACGCACTCATCGGGAACAAGGTCCCTGCCTGGGTTGCCCTTCCCCCGGTGGCTGTGACTCCCGGCAACCTGCTTGAGAGCTATGAGTCGATCTTCCACACGAAGCCGCCACAGGAAGTCCTCGACGCCTGCAAGTCTTCAGGCATCTGCGGCTAGCAATTCAAATGACCAGAAACCGTACGCGGACTACAGGAAGGATAAGGGCATGAATGCTCACGCCGAAGCGATTCCAGTCGAACACCCCGCAGGTGAAACCGTTCTCGTAGCCCAGGGAGTAAGTAAAGCATTCAACGGAATATACGCTCTCAAGGACGTCGACTTTGAGTTGCGGGCGGGTGAAGTCCATGCCCTTCTCGGCCCCAATGGAGCCGGTAAGTCGACACTCATCAAGATCCTTGACGGGGTGCAGCCCCAAGACGAAGGAACGGTTGAGGTCGACGGGAGGGAACGCTCCCACTCTGACATCGCGACCGTCTTTCAGGAATTGAGCCTCGTTCCGTCCCTCTCGGTGGCTCAGAACATTTTCCTCGGCAACGAAATCCGTAACGCGCTCGGACTCGTTCAGAAGAAGAAAATGAACAGCATCGCGAAGGAACTCACCGACAGCCTCGGCCTTCATCTGCCCCCGGAAGAACTGGTCGAAAACCTCTCGGTGGCATCGCGGCAACTCGTTGAGATCGCCAAAGCCATACACCGTGACGCCCGCGTGCTCGTGCTCGACGAGCCCACATCCACCCTGACTAAAGCGGACCAACTGCTGCTTTTCAAGAGCATCCGGGACATCCAAAAATCCGGCGTGGGCATTATCTACGTTACTCACCGCCTGACCGAAGTGTTCGAACTCGCCGATCGCGTGACGATCATCCGAGACGGGCGGAAAGTACTTACGGCGGACGTAGCCGACATGGAGATGCAATCTCTGGTCCGCGAAATCACTGGGACCGAGCCGGATGAGCCCGGCCCGGCGAAGGAGGATTTCGACCGCTACACGCACCCGGAGCTGACGACCACTTCGTCGTCCGGGCCGAAACTGCAGGTTTCAAGTCTGGCGGGCGACCGGTTCTCCAACATCAGCTTCACGGCTTCTGCCGGTCAGATTGTCGGCATCGCCGGTCTGATCGGAACGGGGCGGACAGAGCTGCTGGAAACGATCGGAGGTGTGCGCCGGGGCACAGCAGGAGAGATCACGCTCGATGGTCGTTTCGTGCGTTTTAAGCACCCGTGGGAAGCATTGCATGCAGGGGTCGCACTGGTGCCCGAGGACCGGCACCGGTCCGGCATAATCCTGCAGCACTCAATCCAACGTAACCTAACGCTCGCCCACTACAAGGCCTTGCGTAAAGGCGGGCTGGTCGACAACAAGGCCGCGCGCACACTGATTCACGGACTGGTGGACACGCTCCAGGTGAAGACGAGCTCCATCGACAGCCCTGTACAGTCCCTGTCCGGCGGAAACCAGCAGAAGGTCGTCTTCGCCAAATGGATGCAACCAGGGATGCAGGTGCTTCTCCTGGACGAGCCGACACAGGGCGTCGACGTGGCGGCGAGGCAGGAAATCTACCGGGTGATTCATCGCTTCGCAGAAGAGGGGGCCGCAATTGTTGTTACCTCGTCGGACTTCGTCGAGCTTCAGGAACTTTGCGACGAAATCTACTTCATGACGTCCACCTCGATGAGCGAGCCGGAAAAAGTAACAAGCGATACGACTGATCAATATATCTATTCAAGACTCAACGAGAGGGTTCTAGAGAGCCATGAGCGCGACCAATATTAGATTTGTGCGGCCGCTGTGGAGCGGCAGATCAGCGGGAAATTTCATCCGCGAATATTTTGTCTACATCGCACTGGTGGCGTTGGTGGCGTTCTTCTCGATCGCCTCTCCGGTGTTCTTCAGCGCCCAGAACTTCGCCAACGTCGGCCGACAGACAGCCATCGTGTCGATCATCGCCGTCGGTGTGACCTTTGTCATCGTCAACGCACAGATCGACCTCTCAGTAGGCAGCGTTTTCGCCCTGTGTGGAATGGTTTCCGGCCTGGCCCTGCAGTACATCTCCAACTTCTGGCTCCTGGGAGCGCTGGCCGCCATTGCGGTGGGAGTGATATTTGGATTCATCAACGGCTTACTTACCGTCAAATTAGGGGTGCCCAGCTTCCTCGTAACGTTGGGCATGCTTGGTGTTGCACGCGGAATCGCCTTGATCATCACAGATACGCGACCTGTGCTCATCGCTAATCGTCCGTTCTTCAGCATCTTCGGTGACAGCAACATCCTTGGAATTCCAATAGCCGTCGTCTGGACGGTGGTAATCGTTGCCCTCGGGGTCATAATCCTCCATAAGAGCGTCTTCGGCCTGCGGGTCTTCGCCACCGGAGGCAACCCCCAGGCAGCCCGCTTCACGGGCGTAAACACCCAGCGCACAATCATCCTTTCCTTTGTCATCACCGGCGGGCTCGTCGGACTGTCCTCCCTCCTTTTCACCGGAATAGCCCACGCGGCACGTCCCGACGTCGGCGTCGGGCTCGAACTTGACGTCATCGCGGCAGTGATCCTTGGCGGCGTGAGCCTCTTCGGTGGGCGCGGCACCATTATCGGCGCCCTCGCAGGCTCCCTGATCATCGGCATGATGAACAACGGCCTTGTACTCATGGGCGTGGATTCCTCGGTCCAGCAGATCATCAAGGGACTCATCATCATCGCTGCCGTTTCGCTCAGCAAGAAGTAACAGCGCCAAGAAATCGAAGGGAAATCACCAGCAATGTCATCAAATACATCGGCACCCCGTTCGTTCTTTCAGGTAGGTCAGAACGAGACCGGAGCCTGGAGCTTCATCGACCCCCAGGGCAAGCCGTTCATCTCTCTCGCGCTCAACCACCTGGACGACTCTGACCTTCGCTACCCGCACAACGTAGAAATCTTCGAGCGCAAGTACGGCACACGCGAAGCCTGGACCAAGGGAGTTGTCCGGGATCTGCAAGAACTGAACTTCAATACCATCGGTTGGACCTCCCAGTACATCAGCGGCGGATGGGGGCAAGCGCTGGACTGGTTCGGCGACCCGGTCGATCTGGGCCACTCCTCCCCGTGGCCGGACCAGCATCTACTTGACTCCGGATTCCCGTACGTTGTGCAGATCCGTGCGCAAGAGATTGAAGACTGGAACGGCCACCCGGCGTTCAGGGACGTCTTTGGCGAAGACTTCCAGAAGTATGCCGACTGGATAGCCCGCCGCATGGTGTCCGATCACAAGAACAGCACGAACCTCATCGGTTACTTTCTCGTTGACATTCCCGCTTGGCTGCCCCACGCTGCCGGCAGATTCTGGCCCGGATTCGAGGGCCTGACGCAAGAAGAACACGATCATAAACTGTTCGACGTGGCCACGCAGTACTACAAAACAATCACCGAGGCCATCCGGCGCTACGACCCCAACCACCTGATCCTCGGGGACCGGTACAACGGCAATAAAGGCATCCCAGAAGCAGCCCTGCGCGCAATGGTCCCTTTCATCGATGTTCTTTCCGTCCAGTACTTCACCGGAAAGTCCGACGAAGAGTACTCCACGATGATTGAAGACCTCCGTGGTTGGCACGAGCTCACGGGCAAGCCGGTCGTGATCGCAGACATCGGCAACTGGGTCCCCACGGAGATGAACCCGCACCGCACGAGCGATATGGAGACCCAGGCCGAACGCGGTGCAGACTACGCCAACGGCTTGGCTCGAGTCGCCGCCGAACCGTGGATCATCGGATGGCACTGGTGCGGCTACATCGAAAATCTCGGCCGCGGCTGGGGCGTCAAGGACCCCAACGACGAGTTCTACACAGACATGACAGACCAGATCCGTGAGGCAAACGAGAAGGCTCAAGCAGCCGTCGGCGAACGCTGATACAGAAAGCGATACAAGAGATGCAAGAAATCAAAGTAACCTGCGCCTGCTCACCGCCCGCCGCACCGACCTGATCTGTGACCGGGTCCGGTCCATAAACCGCCTCCGGGCCACACTGCTGGAATATTTCCCGGCACTCGAGCGGGCGTTCGACTACTCCAAGAAGGCGCCCCTGATCCTCCTGGGCGGCTACCAAACCCCGGAGGGCATCCGCCGGATCGGACTGACCCGGCTCACGGGATGGCTGAGGAAACGTGGCTGCCGGAACAGCGCCGCCATGGCAGTAAAAGCCGTCGACGCCGCGAACGCCCAGCACACAGTCCTGCCAACCCAGAGCACAGGCTCGGCCCTGGTCGTTCGTCTGGCCGAGCAGATCAACAGCATCGATGCGGAGATCCTGCTGAGCATGCCCGGATTCGGGCCCGTGCCGGGCGCCACGTTTCTGGCCAACACCGGCGGTGACCTGAGTGCTTTCGAAACCGTCGAACCAAAGTCGTTTCGTCACCTGTCCCGTCGAACCTGAAGCATGAGGTGACAGGTCCGGGTCGCCTCATGTGCACCCCTTCCGCGTCCTCCTTCCGGAAGTTCATCTTTGGTGCGTTGTCCCCGGCGCAGCACACAGGGGGAACGGCCTCCCATTTCCTGCCCCGGTTGTGCTTGCGGCTGGGCCGCTTCCCTTCCCGCAGTGTGGCCCGCTGGAGCGTTGAGTAGAGATCCCGTCAACAGGCATCACGAGTAGCGAAAGGCCGGCAGTCGCGGCAGATGCTCCGCTGATTGCGGGGTCGCATACATCGGCGGGTCCGCCGCCGTCGACCGCAGTCGAAGCGCGCTTGCCGGTGACTAAGCTAAGAGCCCGGCTGCCGGGTGATGAATCCTGCCATCCCGGGAACGGTAAAAGCTATGACACCGTGTTCCGGGGCGTACACGAGACCTTTCCCGATCAGGCTCGCCCGGATGGGGCCAAAGCTGGCCGCACTCCGACCAAGCCGGGCAGCGATTTCGCCCGAGGAACTGCCGTTGTCTCCGTCTTCGGCCATCGCGCGCAGGTAACCCTGTTCTGCCCGGGTGGCACGATCCCAACGGGCGCGGAAAAATCCGCTATCGAGTGCCGCCCTCCCGTTGGCCGCCCCGACCCGGGCATCGGCGTAGGTAATTTTTGAGCCGGCGGCCGCGTTCCAGGTATCTTGGCCAAATTGCTGCAGGAAGTACGGATACCCTGCGCTTTCGTCGACAATGAGCGCGACAGCCGACTGCTCCCAGTCGACACCGTCGTCGGCCGCCGGCTTTGTCAATGCGTCCGAGGCAAGCGCGCCACGGAGCTCTTCGACCTTCTCGTAGTTGAACCTCTCAGCGTAGGACTTTGCTTCGGCGAGGACCCGGGGAAGGCTTGGCAGACCGGCCAGGGCAAAGAGCACGCGCCAGTCGTCCTGCGCGGCCGCATGCGCAATCGCGCAAATGGCCACCCGCTCCGATGGCTTAAGATCCTGCGCTTCATCAATCAGAATTGCCAGACCGACCCCTTCCTCTTCCGCTGCGGCGGCCAGGTCGTGGATAAGCTTGCGGAGGTCTGTTTCCAGAACACCTGTGTCTGCCCCACCGCCTGAGGCGCCAGACAGGTCGAGCCCGAAGTTCCATGTTCCGGCCGGGTCGTAGGACGCCTTAAAACTGAGCGCCGTCTTGAGAGCCCTAATTAGACGCCGCCCCGCGGAGGGGCGGGCGAGATCGGCCAGTGAAGCGTGCAGGGCCTCACCCAGCGCCTCTCGCAACGATTTACCCGCACCTGCCTCAACCTGGGCGACAAGCCATCCACGATGGTCCGCCGCCCGCCGAAAATCCGACAGCAGAACTGTCTTCCCGACGCCGCGCAGCCCGTAGAGAACGAACGGCTGGGCTGATCGACCAATTTCCACCCGGTCCAGCGCGACCTTCCAATTTGACCGGGGCTGATCCCGTCCGACGAGAGCAGCCGGTTTACGCCCTGCTCCGGGAGAGTATGGATTTAGTACCGGGTCCATCAAGCCTCATCTCTATCGAAATCTACAGAAGTCTAGCAAATCACCAGACTTGCTTATATTTTTGTAGAGTTTCCGAGCCGGCCGTTCCGCGGACGCCACCTCCCCGTCCCAGGGGTGACTACGCCGGCGTGAGAATGTTGCGGCTGGTGTTAAAGGCACGGACAGAGTCATTTCGAAAACCCGAGTGTAACTCGACCTGGTTTAGAGCCGGCCGAAAACATACTCGTCTTGCGCGGGCTGGGGCCAGGGGCTAGACGGGGTGGAGCGGACGCCTAGAATCCGGAGGACAGCAACCAAAAAACGTCGAAGACGTAGACACGGGCCAGGGCGGGCCGGAGCCCTGCGACGGACAGCACTGGACCCAACCGCCGGCCGCGCCAGCGGACGCCCAAAAGGGTGCGAGCCCTGCGAGCATGCCCTTCCTGAGTAGGCTGAGGGCATGACTGACTTGGCCCCGCGTGATGGCCGCCCGGGCCGTGCGCGGCACGGTGCTGGGATGGAATCTCCGCGGATCCTGCGGATTTTCGCTGTGGTGTTCACAGTTGCCGCAGCTGGAGCGCTGGCGCTGGTGGTCCTCGATCTCGTGATCGCCCGGCCGGCTGCGGGCGATGTCTTCATCGCCGTCCTGAATGCCCTGGCGGCATTCGTGTTGTGGCGCCGGGTCGCCGAACAAGCGCGGACATGAGGAAAGGCCGGCACCGAAGCGCCGGCCTTTCGCCGTTTCCCTCTGCAAAGGAAATTTGGGTGCGCAGCGTCTCGCTGCCTGGTGTTTAGAGGTTGTGGTGTTCCTGGGCCCAGCCGGTATCGACGGGACCGGTTGGTTCGCCGGCAGTGAGCAGACGAATTTCGATGACGTCTTCGGCCAGGCTGGGGTCGGCGTCCGGCTTGTCGTCTTCGGTCAGGGTGTATTCGGTTCCCATGCTCACGCTTCCTGGTCGGTGCAGTGTTCGTGGGTTCACTGTAGCCGTGGTTTCTACACGCTTGCTGGGTTTCCCGGCTGCGCCCGCGCGAGCGTCAGACGGCCGGAGGAGCGAAGCGGGGGAGGCCGCCCCGCCACCGGGAAAAGGCCGGCCCAGATCGTTTGGTGATCCGGACCCGGCCCTTTCCGTTTAGATGATGCAGCGCTTGTAGGAGGTTTCAGGGTCGCGGGCGACATCTGCGACTGATCCGCGGTTGATCAGTTCCCGCAGCAGTACGGCCAGCCGGAACCCTGGTACGTCAGAGGCCGCGTGCTTCAGGTAGCGGTCCGCTTGGGTGCCGTTGCCTTTGAGCCATTCCAGCCACCCCATCAGGGTCAGCATCGGTGCGCGCTGGCCTGCGGGGACTGCTTTCATCAGTTCGAAGGCAGTGGCTTCGGCGCGGTCCACCCGGTCCCAGTCCGGTCGTCCGGTGAACTTCCCGAGCATGACGTCAGCGAAGTCGCCGTTGTGGGTGGTGATGGTCTCCCGGAACAGGAAGTCCCTGACCATTTTGTGTTGGAACGCCGCGGCGATGTTCCGGGTGGTCTCTTGGTCGGGGCCTTCGGTGCTGTCCAGCACGGCGGCCCATGCGGCGCATGCGTCCTCGATGTCCTCTTCGCTGCCCGCAGGTGCTTCCACCCGCATTGCCCAGGTGCCCAGGAGTGCGGGGTTGTAGACGTCGACGTCCGTAGCGCTGCCGAAGTAGGTCAGTGCCGCGTTGGCTTGGCTGTCGGTGATCTGTTCCAGCGGGTGCTGTTCGTCCGTGCCGAACTCTGTCCAGTAGTTCGAAGTCACGAGCCAGACGTTCCGCACGGGCATCCGGGCTGCGGCCAGCTCGTTCGCCAGCGCGGCGACGTGCGCGGCGTAGGGGTAGCTGTCCTGATCCTCGTCGGTGTAGACGACGATGTAGGACGCCGTGGCCTTTTCATCGTTGGTTGCGTGGCTGGTCAGCGTCTGCGCGTAGTTCAGCGGCTCGACGTGTTCGGGCGCGTCCACCCGCAAGGTCGCGCCGAGGGCACCGGCATGGGCGGTGAGGACCACGAACGATTCCGAGGGCGTTATCCCCAACAGGTGCGGGATGGTCGCCAGCAGGTCAGCGGGACCGGTGAGGTTCAGTTTTTCAATCATGGTGTTGCTCCTTTTGCAGAGGATTTCGGTGGGTGGGGCGGCTCAGGTGACCGGCCAGCTTCCCCGCTCCCCCCGTTTTTTGGTTGCTGGCAAGCTCGCTTGCTCGGCGGCCGACGGAGCCCTGTCTACCCGGCAGGGCAAGGGGCAGGAAATTCCTGGAGGAAATCAGCGCGCAGGAGCGCCGCAGGGAACTTCCTGCACCGCAGGCCCCGACGCAGGAGGGGCTAGACGCAATGCCGTTCACTTAGCAGGGGTGTGTTAATCTTTCGGCATGGCGCGTAGTGGATGGGTGACCCCGGTGGGTCCGGAGCGGTTGAGCGATCATGTCTCTTTGGGTG